>NZ_VUNI01000009.1 GCF_009695765.1 Roseburia porci | reverse complement strand
GGGATGGACGGACCACTGGTGTATCTGTTGTCGACCAACGGCATGGCAGAGTAGCCAAGTCCGGAAGGGATAAACGCTGAAGGCATCTAAGCGTGAAGCCCCCCTCAAGATGAGATATCCCTTCCCAGGAGGAAGTAAGACCCCTTGAAGACGACAAGGTAGATAGGGCAGAGGTGGAAGTGTGGCAACACATGGAGCTGACTGTTACTAATAGGTCGAGGGCTTGACCAAAAGCGGAGAAAACAGGAAAGACATGCAGGAAGGCTGTGACGGAAGCTTGCTTACGGAACAGACGGCATGCATGCCTGGAAGTTTGCGTAGCAAACACATCGAGATGAAGCGAAGCGGAATCGAGATGACCTGTTTTGAAAGCAGTAAGAACAATAAATCGGAATCTGTATGAAGTTTTGAAGGTATGATAATACCTGTAATCCTCACAATTGGGGATTAATTTTTTCTAACAATCTGGCTCCATGGTCAAGCGGTTAAGACATCGCCCTTTCACGGCGGTAACACGGGTTCGATTCCCGTTGGAGTCACTTATAATACGGCCTAATGGCTCAGTTGGTTAGAGCGCCGCCCTGTCACGGCGGAGGTCGCGGGTTCGAGTCCCGCTTGGGTCGTTTGTAGAGAGTAGTTTGTTGATTTTGACACTCGCTACAAAGAATGCGTGGGATCTTAGCTCAGCTGGGAGAGCATCTGCCTTACAAGCAGAGGGTCACAGGTTCGAGCCCTGTAGGTCCCACTTTTTGCCGATGTGGCTCAATTGGCAGAGCAGCTGATTTGTAATCAGCAGGTTATCGGTTCGAGTCCGATCATCGGCTTCTACAATTTTATATTGTAGTAATGGGCAGATTCCCGAGTGGCCAAAGGGGACAGACTGTAAATCTGCTGCAATTTGCTTCGGTGGTTCGAATCCACCTCTGCCCATTATGTGTGTGTAGCTCAGCTGGATAGAGCACTTGGCTACGGACCAAGGTGTCGGGAGTTCGAATCTTCTCACGCACGTTCATCCAATTGGATATAATTATGGGATATTAGCTCAGTTGGTAGAGCACTTGACTTTTAATCAAGTTGTCCGGGGTTCGAATCCCCGATGTCTCATTATGAGAATCATATATACCGGATTCGAACCACGGACAACGTAGTTGTCTGGGGCGCACGAGGTCCGGGGGACCTCGGTTTTGCGCCGACCGAAGCGGAGCGTAGACCGAATCCCCGATGTCTCATTGCTCGACAGAGCATTAATTGAATATGGAGAGGTATCGAAGTGGTCATAACGAGGCGGTCTTGAAAACCGTTTGTCCGCAAGGGCGCGTGGGTTCGAATCCCACCCTCTCCGCTTTATGTGACGGGGTGTGGCTCAGCTTGGCTAGAGCGCCTGGTTTGGGACCAGGAGGTCGCAGGTTCGAATCCTGTCACCCCGATTTTTAAATAATAAATATAGAAAAGAGAGTTTGCAGAATATCAGATTGATATTTTGCTTTTTTTAATTTTCTTAAAAACAGCGAAAAAAAACACCACCAAATGCTTATCACATCTGTGGTGCTATTGCTTTGCATTCCCAACAAAGCAAGGGGGTTTTATAAAGGGAATAAAGGAAAGGGTTACAATATATAGTCAAAGTTAATAAATGGGGGCTTATTAACTTTTTGTCCTTAATGAAGTTCTTTTTCATTTGCAAGATTATAATAACATGGGTGAATTGATTCTACAACACGTTATATTTGCATAACAAAAATGACCGTGAATAATTAGTACTATTTTTTGAAAAAGAATATTGTGTTTTGACAATAAAGGTTGTATATTGTTAGAACATGTGTAAAAAACAAAGGAGGAAATCAACGCATGGCAAAAGATATGACATCGGGAAGTCCGTTAAAGATCATACTGTTATTTTCATTACCGGTTTTGCTTGGAAATATATTTCAGCAGTTTTATAATATGGTAGATACGATTATTGTAGGTCAGTATCTGGGAGAAGACGCTTTAGCGGCAGTTGGTTCGACCGGATGTCTGATGTTTTTAGTGCTTGGATTTGCGAATGGAATTGCACAGGGATTTGGAGTTATGGTGTCTCATGCGTTTGGGGCAAAAGATTTTCCAAGACTGAAACACTATGTGGCGCTGTCACTTATGCTGACTGTGATTATTTCTGTAATTTTGACGATTCCGACAGTTGCAGCATCCAGAGTATTTCTGGAATGGATGAAGACGCCGGAGAATATTATTGGAATTGCAGATTCCTATATTAAAGTAATTTTTGGCGGTATTATTCTTACGATGTCCTATAATGTGGCATCTGGAATCCTGAGGGGAATCGGAGACAGCAAAACACCGTTATATTTTCTTATTCTGTCCTCCGTTTTGAATATTGTACTGGATATATTTTTTATCGTAGTTGTAAAACTCGGAGCGCCGGGAGCAGCTTACGCGACCATTATCGCACAGGGTGTGTCAGCGCTGCTTTGTTTTATTTATATGTTCCATAAATATATCATTTTAAAAACACGAAAAGAAGATTATTATCTCGATGCTTCCGGAGTATTTCATATGCTGTCAGTTGGAGTGCCAATGGCTTTGAATTATTCCATTACGGCAGTAGGAACCATGATCCTGCAGGGCGCTGTAAATGTGTTTGGATCAAGCGTTGTGGCTGCGTTTACAGCGGCTTCGAAAGTTGAGAATCTTTCTACTCAGACAATGCCTACGCTTGGAACCGCAATTTCTACATATTGTGGACAGAACCTTGGGGCAGGGCGTCATGACCGCATTTATGAGGGAATGAAAAAGGGATTTTATATCTGTATTCTGCTTGCGGCAGGGGCATCTGCAGTCTGTGTATTTTTAGGCAGGTTTATTGTAAGCTGGTTTGTAAGCAATCCATCGGAAGATATTTTTAATTATGCAATGCAGTACCTGACAACGATCGCCTGGTGTATGCTGCCGTTGGCATGGATTTTCTTATACCGCAACGCACTTCAGGGATTGAACAGAGGATTTGTACCAATGATCAGTGGTGTGGTAGAATTAGTATGTCGTGTCCTTGTAATTATGATCACATTAAAGCCGTTCGGTTATTGGGCTGTCCGGCTTGCAAGCCCGATCACATGGATTTTTACGGGACTTCTTCTGATCGTGACTTATTATGTGTGGGAATATAGAGATCGCAAGGCACATAAGAAAATAAAAGCTTGAGGTTTATATGATACTGAAAAAACGAATACCGGAAGGATTTTATAAATTATTCCGGACAAGGAACATGGATGCTTATATGCAGTTCCTTGTAGCTATCTATGAAGAAAATAATGAGATTTATACATCGCTTGGTTTAACAATTGAGGAATGCAGGGCGATCATATCGGAAATGATCGCAAAACAGGGAATTTTTCTGCAGGAGGATGAACTTGAGGAGCAGGAAGACCGGGATGGCCAGATGGAATTTGCAGGCTTGCGGCATTCTCCGGCGGCAATTGTGACAAGATTGATTCATTGGGGCTGGATGCGAAAAGAATTTGATGACCGTCTGAACCAGTATGTAATTGGATTTCCGGAGTACAGCCAGCTTTATATCGAACTGTTTGAGCAGCTTTATCATGAGGATGACAGCAGGGAAAGAGAAAGCATTCTGGCAATCTACAGTGCACTTTATACGTATCAGTCAGATAAGGATAAAAATAACGATATTCTGATCAATGCCGTGCGAACCTGCAAACGGCTTGGACAGATGCTGTCCAATATGCAGGATGGCATGCGTGCGTATTTTGATGAGCTTTCCAGCAGAAAAAATTTTATTGGAATTCAGGAAGTGCTTGTCGAGGAGATCAATAACAGTGACAGTAAGAAATATGCGATTCTGACAACGAGTGACAGTTTTTACCGATATAAAGAGTCGGTAAAGGAACTGATCAGTGATATTCTGAGTGAAACAGAAGTGAGAAAGGAAACACTGCTTCGGGAACAGCAGGGAATGGAGCCGGAATCGGCTGCGTTTCGTTTTTCCCAGATGCGTATCCGGGATTGCGAGGAAGCGAGTGGCCTCGTATATCACATTGAACGGGAATTTGACCGGATTGAACGAAAATACAATAAACTGATTGAGCAGAAATCAGTTTTTGCTAAGAGAGCGCTTGCACGAATCCAGTACATTATGCAGGAAGGTGCGGATAACGAAGATAATATCGTAAATCTGATCGGACTTCTGAACAGAAGCGCAAACCGCGAGGACATTTTAAGGGATCTTTCCGGAAGAATGGGATGTACAACGCAGTATAAGATCTGGTCAGACCGCAGTCTGTTTACACCGCGGGGAACCACGCCGGCAGAATTTGCACCGGTGGCGGTAGAAAAAAAACAGCAGAGCGGGCAGGAGATTGCAGATTTTGTCCCGAAACCGTTATACACCAGGAAAGAGCTGGATGATTTCCGAAGAAAGAATCAGAGGGACGGGGCTTTTGTTGCTACAAAAGATACCGTACGATCGATCGAGGACCTTGAAAAATTACTGTTTTTATGGCAGGAGGCAACTGAAAACCGTCTGGAAGAAGATCGTGTAGCAATTGGAGAAGAGATTCAGTCAGAAGACGGGTTTACTTACTCAGGTCTTATGATCGCAGATAATACCAGCAAAGTACAATCAGAAACGGAGTAGCCGATGTTTGAATATATGGAAAATCTGTCTCCTACAGAGGCAGATAATATTAAAAAAACGATTCAGGATCTGTTTCGCCAGACATGCATTTTACAGGTGAAATATGATCCGGTCACAATGGAACAGAAGAATAATCCACGTTATCAGATCTGTATGAGACACAGAGATTTTATAGCAGATTATGTGTCTGTTATGGGATGTGAACTGATCTATGATGCAATGACACATATTTTCCGCCTTGGCGGGGAAGGTGCGCCGGTAGAGCATATGAATCTTTTTACCACAAAGCTTGTGGTACTTCTTAAGAAAATCTATTATGACAAAATCATGGGTGAAGGGCTGAATGCACCGGTTACCAATCTTGCAGAGATCAGGGAATACGGTATGGACACCAGTCTTTTGCCGGATCGTGTTCCTGAGCAGGACTGGAATGAGGCGCTTGGAACGCTTAAGGTACATCAGATCATCGAGATTCCGGGAGCAATCATGAATCTGATGGATAACACACCAATCTATATCAACACTACAGTGAATATGTATTGTTCAGCTGTGGATATCAATGAGCTCGTTGCAAAATACAGTGGAGAACTTGACATAAAAGAAGCGGGAGAGGAGAGAATGACAGATGAAACAGGCAAAGAAGATCTTTACCAGAATGTGTCTGAATAACTGGGGTGGAATCGATCATAAAATTCTGGAATTTCACGAATATGTGAATCTATTCAGTGGAAAAAGCGGATCGGGAAAATCAACCGTTATGGATGCAATCCAGGTAATCTTATATGGAAGCTTTTCATCTGCGTTTCTGAATAAGGCAGCGGATGATGCCAAAAACCGGCGAAGTGTTTTGAGTTATCTGCGTGGAGAACAGAAGGATGGTTCTGCCAACAGGGAAGGAAGAGACTTCTGTTCTGTTATTGCATTAGAGATTGAAGACACAGGAACACATATTGTAAACTGTGTGGGAATTGCATTTGAAGTAAGAAGAAATGATACCGACCTGAAAAAATACCAGTTTTTCAGTCATTCCGGAAGAATGCCGGAGAATGGTTATGTTACAGAGGAAGGATATCCGTATTCAAATGCGGACATCCGTAAACTGATCGAGAAACGTTCTGCTTCTACAGAAAATCGTGGAAGAGGAGACGTAAACCGTATTTATGCATCCAGAGAGTCCTATCTTGCAGTTTTATACGATGTAATTCTGGGATATATTGATGGTTCCCGCTTTATCACGATGGAAAAAAGTGCAATCGCACTTAAGATGTCAAACGGAACCGGACAGTTTATTCGTGATTATATGTTTCCGGCAAGTTCTGCAGACACGATTGAAAAGATCAGTGATCAGCTTGGCGCTTATCGCGATATACGTGAGAAAATTAATGATCTGAAGGATCGTATTGATCTGCTTACTGAGGTTCAGGAGGCAGGAAGAAAGAAAATCCAGGTAGAAGGAGACATCATTCATGCCAATGCTGTGATCCGCTGTCTGGAACTGCAGGAATTAGAGGCAAAGATTGAGGGCGGAAGTGAGAATCTTGAGATAAACCGGAAAGCCCAGGAAGCAAAAGAAAAAGAACTTTTAAAGATCCGTGAGGAGAAGAAAAAAGCCGATGAAGAACTGATCCAGATCAAAGCAGATTTAAAGGCAAGTGATCTTGGAAGCAAAGAGCAGCATCTGAAGGATCTGAAAGGTCACAGCGAGATGCTTGTAAATGCCAGCAGACAGTGGAGAACACTTGTCAGAGGGCTTGCAAGATGGGAAGAGGACGAATATGTCAACGAATATATTTCCAATCCTCTTTTACATATGATCGCGGAGTTTAAAAAAGGAAATGTAACGGCAGAGCAGGCTCAAAAACTGCGTGACCGTATCGCCGATGAAAAAGAGAATATTGAGTCCGAATATGAGGACTACAATGCGAGACGCCGTGAAGTGCAGAAGGAACTGAAGGAAAAACAGGAGCTGGTGGACGCCATGGTACAGGGCGTGAAACCATATCCGGAGAACCTGAAAAAAGCACGTGGGGCGCTGGAACGCCGTCTGAGTGAAGCATTTGGAAAGCCGGTGCATGTTCATGTACTGGCAGACCTGTTTGATATCCGTGAGGAAGAGTGGAAGAATGCAATCGAGGGAAGACTTGGCAGACTCAAGTTCTCGCTGATCACAGAGCCTCAGTACGCGCACGACGCAGCAAAAATCTTCCGCAACATGAAAAGTTATGAGAATGTTGATCTGATCAATTCGGCAGCGATTGAGAAAAGCAATCCGAAGGCGGATGACAACTCTTTATATGAAGCAGTTGCTGCAGACGAAGCCTATGTGGATACCTGTCTGAAACGGTATCTTGGACATATTGTAAAATGCCAGAGTATTGAAGAACTGGAAAAGGTACGGGACGGAGTTACGCCGGACTGTTATTCTTACAGCAATTTCATTTTCCGCCATTTACGGGAAGAAGATTATGGAAGAAGAGCCTGCATCGGACGAAAAGTGTCTAAAACAAAACAGGCAGAATACGAGCAGGAGATCTTAAAGCTTTCCAAAGAACATGCAGATCTTGTACGTATCACGGATGGATTAAAGGCATCACGTGATTTTGAGTGTTTAAGATCAGAGCCGGAAGATATTGCTGCATTGTCAATTGCAGGAGAAGAGCTAGATGTTGTGAATGAGGAAATTGCAAAACAGCATGAGCAGATCCAGACCTTAAAAGAAGGCAGATTTAAGGAACTGGACGAAAAACGCAGACAGCTTGAGACAGTCCTTTCCGGAATCTCAGACCGTGAGGCGCAGGTACAGAGTGAACTTACGGGAATGGTACGTCAGGAAGGTAATTTACAGCGTGAGATCGAAGAACGCAGACAGACTCTGGAAGAAAAGAAACAGGGTTATATCCCAAATGAACTGATTGAGCAGGAAGTGGAAAATGCACTTGCAAAAGCATCCGGACAATCTGTAAGAAATACACAGCTTCGTGCAATCAGCGCATTGGAAATCAAGGTACAGGATGAAACGGAGAATCTGCAGATGGCGAGAAACCGTTTTATCCAGAAATATCCGTCCTGTGGATTCAGTGGTATGGAGAAGACCAACGCAGCCTACGAGAAGCTTCTTCTGGATTATCAGAACGATTATGAACCGCAGTATCAGAAAGAGTTTTCCAAACAGTGCGATTTCATCTATAAGAGTCTGCGTGATAACGTCATTGCAACGATCCATGGTGACATCAAGGCTGCAATCCGTCACAAGAACGAGATCAACCGTCTGTTGAAAAAAACGAATTTCTCAGACAGTACCTATCAGATCAAAATCGAGCCTGCGGAAAATGAAAACGGACAGTTTTACGAGATGCTGATGGCAGAAGAACTTGACAGCAAGAATTTAAATAACGATGGCATGGAAGGCCAGATGAGTTTTGGAGAGGATGTATTTTTCCAGAAATACGAAAAGCAGATCGAACTTCTGACAGAGAAGTTTATGCCGGTCCGCGGTGGGGATGATGAACGTCAGCTTGAAAAACGGAAAAAAGAGATCGAGCAGTATGCAGATTACCGCAATTATCTGTCGTTTAGCATGTACGAGCAGGTAACCGATGAAAACGGCAATCTGATCCGAGAGAATCATGTCGATGACATGGCGGGAAGAGATTCCGGAGGTGAGGGACAGAATCCGAAATATGTTGCACTGCTTGCAGGTTTTGCAATGCTCTACATGCAGCAGAACAACCGTGATTCAAGAATCCGTCTGGTGCTTTTGGATGAGGCATTTTCGAAGATGGATCAGGAGCGAAGTGCAGTCTGCCTGAAATATGCAAGACAGATGGATCTGCAGCTTATCGTCTGTGTGCCGGATGAACGTCTGCAGTCACTAATCCAGAATGTGGACTGCGTGTACGGATTCCGACGCCATAATAACCGCATTTCCATGATGCACATTGATAAAGGTGATTATCTGGAGCTTATGGAAGGCAGAAACGAATAAGATCCGTATTTATTCCGGCAGATCCGGGATGATCTCAACGTAAATCTGATCAAAGGATTTGCGGAGTTCATCGCGGATCTCGTCGCGTATACGGTTTAATGTTTTCAGAGTAATGATATCGTTTGGGCTGTCAATATAGATCTCGACCCAGGTTTTTCGTCCGGTCTGGATGACATCCAGGAACTGAATGGTATAAGAAGATGTGGACATGCTCTGTTCTGCAATGGCACGGATCTTATCCATGATTTCCTGATTTGGTGCAAAAAGCACCAGACTTTTCAGATTCACAAAGATCATATGTATTGGTTCACGGATCAGAAAAAGAGCCATGACGATCGCCACAATCGGATCAATGTATGGACCGAACCAGGCAGCACTCGTTTTGCGCAGTATCACTTCAAGTGCAAAGGCAAGTGAAACACCGAGACTTCCGATGATATCCAGTTTCCAGGCATAGAGTTCTGCATGAATGGTCATGGATTCATAGCGTTTGCTGAAATAAGAAAGCAGCAGATAAAGCGCTACGCAGCCGAGAAAAATGACAAATTCAAAGATTGCGATCGCACCGGCATTGACACTGTGTCCACCATCGAGAATGGTTTGTACACTATCAATGATCAGCTGGATCGTGATAACAAGAAGTACGGTGTATTTGATAACGAGAAAAAGGGATTCCACCTGCGCAAATCCATATGGGCGGCGTTCTGTTACCGGACGGTAAAGCAGTGGAACGAGAAAAAGAAAAGGACCGATCATGACAAGATCCGTCACATCAAACACGCAATCCATCAGAATGGAATGGGAATGTGTGATGTAGGCCATAATTCCTTCAACGATCATAAAAAGGATACTTCCGATCAGGGAAAGATCCATGATCCGTTCTTCGATTTTTTGCTTATTTTCTGAATTCATAAAAAACTCCTGTGTATGATTGGTTGTTGCGCTCCTTGTATCATGTGCGTAACAGCTCCGGCAAAAGTCCGAAAAACCTTTGGTTTCCGGACTCGCGGGCACGTTCTCATTATATCATATATCCAGGGGAATGCGAAACTAATATAATAATGATAGACAACCTGTCCTGCAGGTACAGGTAACTCGCAGGTGCTTCAGAGCGGCCGGTACTTAGACGGCGTATTTTGACGTCTTATGTACCGCTGCCAGCGATGAGCAGCGGAAGCGTGCCTGCGATTATCTGTACTTGTAGGACATGTTAGAATAAATACTGGAAATATTGACTAAAAATGCGGAATAAGATATTCTGAAAGATAGCAAGTACAAATACAAAGGTAAAATAGGGCATGAACCAGCTGAAGACCAAATGGGGAGAACAATTGAATACCGGGAAGATACACAGTGAATATCCTCGTCCGACTATGGTCAGGGACAGTTTCTTCAGCCTGAACGGAGAATGGGATTATGCAATCGGCGGAAAGGAAAAACCTTCAAAATACGATGGCAGGATCCTGGTTCCGTTTTCTCCGGAGACGGAATTATCCGGCGTGCAGAAAGTATTGCAGCCGGAGGAATATCTGCATTACCGGAAAATATTCACGATTCCGGAAGCGTTTATAAGTGAACGGGTACTGCTTCATTTTGGTGCAGTGGATCAGGAATGTGAGGTCTGGATCAACGGGAAATGGATCGGAGGACATAAAGGCGGATATCTGCCGTTTACGTTTGATATTACGGATGGTCTTAAGCCGGAAGAGGATAATGAACTGACTGTGCGGGTGCGCGATCTGACGGAGAAATCTTCGCATGCAAGGGGCAAACAGAAGCTTGTGCGGACCGGAAAGATGGCATCCATTTTCTACACACCAAGCAGTGGCATCTGGAAACCGGTATGGATCGAAAGCGTGCCGGGCAGATACATAAAAAGCCTGAAACTGACACCTCTTTTTGATGAGGGAAAGCTTGAGATCAAGACTGTCACAAACGACGGAGAAGGACTTTTCGGACCGGAAGAATATCATGGAGTGCTTGAGAGAAACCCATATCCGAATATGCTTCATATTCAGATCTTTTTCAAAGGCGCATGTATTTATAATGGAAAAATGGACAAAAATGCCGAAGATACCACGATCACGATCCCTGAAATGCATCCATGGACACCGGAGACACCGGACCTCTATCAGATCCGGATCCAGTATGGAAGGGATGTTGTTCTGTCGTATTTTGGAATGCGCAAATTCCACAAGCAAAAGGACGGGAATGGAATCTGGCGTTTTTATCTGAACAATCAGCCATTTTTCTTTCATGGAGTGCTGGCACAGGGCTACTGGCCGGAAAGTCTGATGACACCTCCGACAGACCAGGCACTGAAATATGACATCATGAAGATGAAAGAACTTGGCTTTAATACTCTGCGGATGCATGTAAAGGTAGAGACGGAGCGTTTCTACTACCATTGTGATAAACTTGGAATGATCGTATGGCAGGATATGCCAAATGGCGGGGGAGAATACAATACCACATTCGTTACCTATCTTCCGAATGGCATTCCGATGATTGGAAAACACGTAAAAGATAAGCATTATGGATGGTTTGCAAGAAAAGACGAGGCAGGCCGGCTGCAGTATCAGAAAGATTTGCAGGAGATGATTCTGTTTTTATATAACCATCCGTCAATTGCCCTCTGGACGGCATTTAATGAGGGATGGGGACAGTTTGATGCGAAAAAGGCAACGGAACTTATCCGCGCCGAAGATCCATACCGGCTGATCAACGAAGCCTGTGGCTGGTTTGACCAGAAGGGCGGAGATGTGAACAGCATCCATAATTATCTTCGTCCGCTCCAGTTCAAAACGGATGGAAAACGGGTGACTGCATTGACAGAATTTGGAGGTTATGCGTGTCCGGTGCTTGGACATCTGTACAGTGAAACAGAATTTGGCTATAAGGACTGCAAAAATGAGGATGGACTTAGCGATGCATACGAACAGTTGTATGAGAGGGACATTTATCCGAACATCAGCAAGGGACTCAGCGCAACAATCTATACCCAGTTAAATGATATTGAGGATGAGATCAATGGAATACTGACCTATGACCGCAAGATCTGCAAATTTTCAAAAAGCAGGATCAGAAGGGTTAATGAAAAGGTATACCGTGTGTTTGAAGAGAGTGTTGAATAGACCTCCGGTAAAGAAACGGTAAATAATTCCATAAAAATAACTTAAAAACTTTATAAAAACTTTATAAATTTGTCGATTCCGTAGAAATTTGTCGTTATTTGCGGAATCCCCTTTTTATTTTGCAGGAACTTTGCTAAACTAATATTAGTTTAGTTATGTGATGGGACAGATTCTCGTAATTTGTCCCTTTTCTTATGCAAAAAAGAAAGGATTTAGTTATGAAAGTTTTTCGCCCAATGCTGTTTACTACCATGAAAAATTATAGTAAAGAGCAGTTTATCAAGGATGTAATATCCGGTATTATTGTAGCAATCATTGCACTGCCATTGTCGATCGCACTGGCACTTGCGTCCGGTGTTGGACCGGAGCAGGGACTTTACACTGCGATCATTGCAGGATTTTTGATCTCGTTTTTCGGTGGAAGTACCGTACAGATTGCAGGACCGACAGCAGCGTTTGCGACGATTGTTGCCGGAATCGTAGCTACAAGCGGAATGTCAGGACTCATCGTTGCCACCGTTATGGCAGGTATTTTCCTGATTCTTATGGGAATTTTCCATTTTGGAAGTTTGATCAAATTTATTCCGTATACGATCACAACCGGTTTTACAGCAGGTATCGCTGTCACAATCCTCATCGGACAGCTGAAGGATTTTGGCGGGATTACTTATCAGCATGGGGAAAAACCGGTAGAAACCGTAGAAAAATTTCATGCATTTATCTCGAATATCGATACGATCAACTGGATGGCAGTTCTCGTTGGCGTGATCTGTCTGGCGATTCTGATCATCTGGCCATATATTAATAAAAAAATTCCGGGTTCTCTTATTGCAGTTGCTGCCGGAATTCTTATGGTGAAAGGTCTGAACTTAAAGGTTAATACCATTGGTGATCTTTATACGATCAGTAATAAGCTTCCGACTTTTGCACTTCCGGATTTAAGTTTTGGACTCATCAAATCGCAGCTGTCCAATGCACTCGTTATCGCAGTACTGGCTGCAATCGAATCCCTTCTTTCCTGTGTGGTTGCGGATGGAATGGTAAACAGTAAGCACAGATCCAATACGGAGCTGATCGCACAGGGAATCGGTAATATGGGATCGGCACTGTTTGGAGGAATCCCTGCAACCGGTGCAATCGCAAGAACCGCAGCCAATATCAAAAGTGGCGGACGTACGCCGGTAGCCGGAATGGTGCATGCACTGACGCTGGTGTTGATTCTTGTTGTACTTATGCCGTATGCAGCATGGATTCCAATGCCGACGATCGCAGCAATCCTGTTCCAGGTCGCTTATAATATGTGTCAGTGGCGGCCGTTTGTGAAGCTTTGTAAAACAGCACCGAAAAGTGATATTTTTGTCCTTGTTGCGACGTTTGTACTTACCATTGCATTTGATCTTGTTGTAGCGATTGAGTTTGGAATGGTCATGGCATGTCTGTTATTCATGAAACGTATGAGCGATGAGACGGACGTATATGGCTGGCATTACAAAGAGGAAGAAGATCTGGATGTGGATAAGAATGAACTGGCAGATGTACCAAAACATGTCCGCGTTTACGAGATCTCAGGTCCTCTGTTCTTTGGAGCTGCAGAAGTGCTTACAGAGATTGAATTCAAGGATTTTACAAAGTGTCTGGTACTTCGTATGAGATCAGTTCCGGCGCTTGATATTACTGCAATGAATGCACTTGAGAACCTTCTGGATATCTGCAGGAAACAGAATATCCGTCTGATCTTATCCCATGTCAATGCACAGCCGATGCATGTTATGGAAAAAGCCGGATTTATCGATAAAGTTGGAAAAGAGAATTTCCGTCCGAATATTGAGGCTGCTCTGGAGTGGGCAACGCAGTGTGCGACAGGAAATGAGGAATAAAATGCGAACATCTGAATAATCATAGGATATAGGAAAACTATGAGGGTCAGATGTGGCAGGAAGAAGAAAAATTTATCGTTTTGCAAGAAGCAGAGCCAGCCGCGTAAAGTGGCTGGCTCTTGGCATTGGTGCGGAGCTTTTGGGGATCATACTTGTCATGATACAGATTGTATCACATACTCCGGAGGAGAACACAAAGTTCGCAGAGGCGAACAAGAACAGCGGTGATTACATCCACTATGTGGAATTTAATCCCACTTATGAGGCTTTGTGCCGGGCATATGAGCTGGATGTAAAATCGCATGAGAAACAGGACACAAAGGCAGCTGAGAAGTCGGATGATACGGAAAAAACGGTCAGCTGGATCGATCTGCTCGCCTACGCAGCTGCAAAAAATGGAGGCAAATTTGGAAAAAATGCCTTATCCTGTGTTGACGAAGCCGCAGAAAGCCTGGAGTCTGGAACTTCTCTGGAGGAACTTACCGAGGGTATGGAGTATTTTAATTATTATGAAAAGGCATATACGGCCGTACTTGGAGGAATGGTTGGCACATTTCAGGAAGAGACCGAGGATGGAAGTATGAAAGAGCAGTATGGACTTATGGCGTATTCCCCGATTGCGGAGGGTTTCGACTATTCTTCAGGAGATGATTTTGGCTCTGCCCGGTCGTATGGCTACAACAGACCGCATCTCGGACACGATATGATGGGACTCATCGGTACACCGATCATTGCAGTGGAAAGCGGGTATGTAGAAGCGCTTGGATGGAACCAGTATGGTGGCTGGCGGATTGGAATCCGCAGTTTTGACAGGCAGAGGTATTATTACTATGCACATCTGAGACAGGATCGGCCATATGCGGAAGGACTGAAAGAAGGGGACATTGTTACGGCTGGAGACGTAATTGGCTATATGGGGCACACCGGATACAGTAAAAAGGAAAACGTGAACAACATTGAAGTCGTACATCTGCATTTTGGAATGGAACTGGTCTTTGACGAAAGCCAGAAAGAGAGTGATAATGAAATCTGGATCAACTGTTATCCGCTGACAGAATTTCTAAAGAAACACCGGAGTGCGGTGACAAGGGACGAAAAGACAAAAGAGTGGAGCAGGACAACGAAGATCTGCATTTCGGAAGTAGAGAAACAGAAGGCGCAGTAAGAGAGAACGGGCGGTATACAGAAAAAGGAGCTGCACACAAAAGTGTGTCAGCTCCTTTTAAATAATCTGGATTATTCTGCTCTGGACATAGCTTCTTCGAAGTCTTTTGTTCCTTTGAATACTTCCTGTTTGTATGGGTTGATTCCCTGTGCTTTTGCACGTTTTGCGATAGCAAAGATGCAGATTACGTTTGCAACGAGTGCAAGTACAGCTACAACACCCTGCATAGTAGGATTTACAGCAGATGGATGTGTTAATTTATCCATTGTGCCGTCTGCGTATAATACAGGGAGAACTGCGAATTTACCCTGATCCTGGAATAATGGGAATACCTGGGCAAACATGCACCATAATGCAAGTGTGTTTGCACGGTTCTGAATCCAGCCACCCTTGTTCCAGAATACATTTGCAAATGTAGGAGCAAGCAGTAATGCAAGACCACAATACCAGGAATGTGTAGGAAGGTTGTTGTATGTGTAGGTGAAGTTCCAGATGTCATAAGCAACGATAAATGCCCATGTCATATCCGGCCATAACATATCATCTTTTTTCTTGGATGAGTAGATTCCCCACCATCCTGTCATACAGAAGATGTTAATCAGACCTGCGATACCATTGACAACGTTCCACCATCCACCGTATAACCATACGCCTTCAGATGATAACCACCATCTTGTTCCTGTTTCAGATAATGCCTGAGCACCGCAGATAGCAGATTCGAAATCACTTCCGACAGCGATCAGAATGTTGATTGCTACGATTACGAATGGGAAAACTTTAAACCATTCTTTGGAACCGATGCTCCATTTGTATTTGAGCATCATGAAACCGATACATCCTGCAGTTGCAGCATATAACTTCGCATAGTGGAACCAGCTGGTCATATGTACGTAAGTCGGGTTGTTTAAAGCCCACTCGGCACCGTTTGCCGCACTTACATAGATTGCAATAAAGTAAACGGTAAGAATTGCTGGAAGAACTACAAAGCAAAGAAGTCCTCCGATTTTTGTACGACGTGCGATCTCATTCATGATTACAAGAGCTGCGAATACAAGAATCCAGCCGAGTAACTGATAAGAAGATCCGTCACCATAAACTTGAAATAACATATGTATACTCCCTTCTTTTGTATAATGTTATTTAAAAATGTTATAAAAAAAGTATGAACTTTATAAATTAATTATAATGGGTGGATTTGTTTTGTGCAATATACATTTCTTTAGATATGAGTGCAAATTGGTATGGAAAAAAATACCAGAAAATGCTACATTGATAAGTGTGAAAAACGGAAGGATGAGGAAATATGAACAGAGAAGCAGCAAAACAGGCTTTTGCTGAATATACGGATCACTATAACAGCAGCGATCCGAAAATAAAGCTTAAGATTGATCATACATACCGCGTGGCAGGACTGTGTGACCGGATCGGCCGTTCGATCGGACTTTCCGGCGAAGAACTGGATCTGGCATGGATGTGCGGACTTTTACATGATATCGGAAGGTTTGAACAGATACGGAGGTATCATACATTTTCGGATGCGGATTCCGTTGACCATGCGCAGTTAAGCTGTGAGATCCTGTTTGGAGAAGAGGGGCGCATACGCAGCTTTCTGCCTGAGAACAGATGGGACAAACTTCTTCAGACCGCTGTGCGGTGGCACAGTGCATACCGTATTCCGGAAGGACTTGATGAAAAAACACAGATGTACTGTAATCTGCTGAGGGATGCCGATAAGATCGATATTCTGCGCGTAAACCTTGACACACCGATGGAAGAAATCTACAATGTGACAACAGAAGAACTCCGCACCAGTGAAGTTACCGCAGAAGTGATGCAGGCATTTGACGGGCATCATGCGATATTAAGAAGTTTAAAGAAGACGGCAGTGGATCATGCAGTGGGACACATTTCCCTTGTGTATGAGCTTGTGTACCCTGAGAGCCGGGCAATTGTAAAAGAACAGGGATATCTGGACCGGATGATGGATTTTCCGACGGATAATCCGGTGACAAAGAAACAGTTCGTCCATATCAGGGAAGAGATGAACCGTTTTCTGGAGCAGGACAGGAACTTCCAGACATAGAATAATAAGAAAGAGAACAGGAAAATGCAGGACTTTTTAAAAGCAAATTATCATGCGCATACATTCCGATGCCAGCATGCAAACGGAACAGAAAGAGAATATATTGAGGCAGCAATTGATATGGGAATCGAGACATTCGGATTCTCGGATCATATCCCATGTCCGTTTCAGGATGGTTTTGTTTCCAATATACGAATGACGATGGATCAGGCAGGAGAATACGTTGGATGTATCCGCAAACTTGCAGAAGAATATAAAGATGACATTAAGATCTATGTTGGATTTGAAGCTGAATATATTCCGGAGTTTTATCCACAGCAGATGGCAATGTTCAGAAGCCTCGGCTGTGATTACATGATCATGGGACAGCATTTCTTCAAAAGCGAGAAAGATGGTCCGTATACGGGAACTCCAACGAATGATGAGAGCAGGATTCGGGAGTATGTAGACATTGTGATCAGCGGAATGGAGACTGGAAGTTATCTTTATCTTGCACACCCGGATATTATAAACTATCAGGGAATGGATTCGGTATATGACTGGGAGATGACCAGACTCTGCAGAAGAATGAAAGAACTGCAGATTCCGTTGGAAGTCAATGTTCTTGGCATGGCAGAGGGAAAACAGTATCCGGCTGACCGTTTCTGGAAAGTTGCCGGTGAAGTGGGAAATGATGTAGTACTTGGACTGGATGCACATTGTGTGAATAATATAAAAGATGTCGATAATTACAGAAAATGTATGGAGCTGGTAGAACGTCATCACCTGCATCTTCTGGATGAACTTACGATCGGAGAATAGAAAAAAACACCATCAAATGGGGGTACATTTGTGGTGTCGTGCTCTGCATTCCCGGCAGAGCTGGGGGTATATAATTTTATAAGGGGAATAAAGGAAAGGGTTACAATATATAGTCAAGTCAAAAGATGGGGTCAATTGACTTTATTTGCTTCATTCTCAGGAAAATGTTTTACTTCGTTTCCTGTTTACAAGAGTATAATAGCATGGTATATTTGTGGAAACAAGGTGTAAAATTTGCAGGACAAAATAGACCATGGTGCAAAAGCACCAAAAATGGAGGACTATGGAAACGCTTCAGATTTATACAAGGAAATTTGATATTAGTGAGATCACAGATTCCGCTTGTTTTGGACCCTTTGAGAGAACGGTAAAGGAGTTTCATCTCAATCATGCCTGTGATATGGATTTGAACAGGCCGTTGCTTTTTCTGATCCGTTTTACAAATGCGGAAGGACATGGGGAAGCATATCAGGAATGGGTAAATGAGAACCATGAGACGCTCTGGAATTTTTTTGACAGATTAAAGACCAGAAATAAATGTGCCGCAGTGATTTTGTTTATACAGGAGAAAAGCTTTGAACTTTTGTACCGGGCAGTGAAGGCACATGTCGATGAAGTGATCCTTGAAACTGAGGATTCCGGCGAGATCACAGAACGGATCGCCAGATGTACGAGACGGCTTCTGGCGCTCTGCAAGCAGCGTGAGGATCGAAGACGGCTGGAAGAATATGAGTTCAACAAAAGGCAGAAGATCATGGAACGGCTTTTACAGTATCTTCTGGATAAACCGGAGGATGTGGATTATCTGCTTCCGGAGATAAATCGGAGATATGGAACGAAGCTGAATGCACTTCACTATCAGGCTATTGCAATTACGGTGGATCAGTTTGAACTATATAATAAGGATTCCAGGTTTTTGCGGGAGATTTCACTGCTTATTATTCATCAGCTGGAGAGCGCCGGTGAAATCATCATTGGGGAAGTAGATCCGTTTGGACTGGTTGCGATCGTAAATTACCCGGAGGATTGTGTAGAGTCACGTAAGAGAGAAGAACTGGAAGAACTGCGCAGACAGATCACACAGATGCAGGATACGTATGGTAAATTTGAGGTTACGATTGCTGTTGGGCCAATGGTGGAACAGATGAAAGACATCCGTGCGTCCTTGGATGGCGCTATGTACGTGTCGGAATACCGCATGGCAGAACCGGGGCAGGTATTATATGCGAGTGAACATCCGGGAGTGACAGAACGTCTCGACCGCTGCCTGTCGAACCGTAGTATCCGTGAGTTGTGCCGCTATGTGGCTTTGGGAGATATGGAGCATATCGAAGCATGGTTTGAGCATTTTTATCAGGAAACGGAGCCAAAATTTCAGGAATATCCCCCTGCATATGCAAGGTTCTGCTGGCAGATGCAAAAGCAGGTCAAGAAAATGGAAAAGGCAAGCCGGATCAGGATTTTTCCGGATATGCGTTTTTTTGCTTTGCAGCATGTATTTGACGGACATGAGAGGATGAAGGAATTGCAGCTTCTTCTTCTGGAGATCAGCCATATGATGCAGAATGAATTATCGGATGAACACGAACTGGCTTCACATGCGATTGCTTATATGAAAGTGCATTATGCGGAGCCTGTGAATCTGGAGACGATCGCAGAACACTGCGGGTTCAGTACGAGTTATTTCAGCCGTAAATTCAAGGAACAGACCGGAGAAAATTACATTGATGTTTTGACGGAGATCCGCATGAAAAAGGCGCAGCAGCTTCTTCGGGAAACGGATCTTGGCATTGAGCAGATCATAGAACAGACCGGATATTATGATGATAAACATTTCCGAAAACTGTTTGCAAGACAGACCGGAATGACACCGAGTGAATATCGCAGACTGGAAAAAGAAAAGCGGTCATCCGTTGCAAAATGAGAGAAATAGTAGTATAGTACTTCCTTGGACTTTGATCCAAGGGAGTTTTCATTTATGGAAAAAAAAGAAAGAGATTATTATTTTGATAATTTAAAAGCAGTATTGATTTTCCTTGTGGTGCTGGGGCATTTTCTGCTTCCAATCCACGATAATGCTGTGCTTGTTATATTGAAGCGGCTGATCTATGTGTTCCACATGCCGCTTTTTGTATTTGTGTCCGGCTATTTTGCCAAGACGATCTATCGCAACGGAACGTTTAATTTTAAAAGGATATTATATCTGATCAAGGCATATATTCTGTTTGTTATTGCGATCCAGCTTGTATATGTGCTGGCTGGTTTCCGGAGCTTTGCACAGATTAACTTCTTTGCGCAAAGCGGTGCACCGTGGTATCTGTTTGCAATGATTGCATGGTATCTGTGCATTCCGCTTATCCGCAGGCTGCATCCCGCGGTTGTCCTCGGAGGAAGTGTTCTGCTTGCACTGGCAGCAGGGTATTTCAGGCAGATCGGAGATTTCCTGTGCCTGTCGAGAATCCTTGTGTTTGGTCCGTTTTTTTATCTTGGCTATTATATGAAAAAAGAAGACATACAGAAAGTATTGTCTCCAAAACTGAAAAAACCGGTCATAACGGCTGCGTCGGGAATCTGTATCGGAATTCTGTTGTTTGGCGACCGCCTGCATGACGAATTATCAATGGTATATGAAAATATTTCATATTTTGAACTGGATCACTGGGCAGAGGGTGCAATCGTGCGTCTGGTTCTTATGGTGTGCGCAGTTTTTCTGTCCTGGGCAGTGATGTTCTTAGTGCCGGACCGGAAAACACAGATATCATTTATCGGGGAAAGAACGATGCCGGTGTATATGCTCCACCGTTTGATCCGTGACATTCTGATGTTTATGGGAATGTATGATTATCTCGAACAGCTGGATCTGCTTTCCGTATTGCTTTTGATCTGCGTCGCAATCTGCCTGACTTTCTGGCTGTCCAGTGAATGGGTCACAAAACAGGTCAACCGGGTGCTTCGGTTAAGGCTGTGGTAAAATGTTTGTAAAGTCCTTTTTTGTGCAATCAAAGAGTGTTAGAATGAATTTACAGGGGAATCCGGGAGGGGATTCTTTCTGTAAATTTTTTGTTTTATAGGAAAATATAATGCAGGAGGTTTTTACATGAAACTGAATACCCGACAGACCATACGGATCGGCTTTGCATTTCTGTCGATCTGTGCGTTCTGGCAGATGTATAATAGCGTGATTCCACTTATGCTGACCAATACATTTTCCATGAACGAAACATTTTCCGGCATGATTATGGCAGCGGACAATGTGCTTGCCCTGTTTTTGCTTCCGCTGTTTGGAGGAATCTCAGACCGGTGCCACAGCAGGATCGGAAAACGAAAACCGTTCATTCTGTGCGGAACGATTGCAGCGGTATTTTTTATGCTGATGATCCCATTTCTGGATAATGCATATTTTACAGAACCATCTACCGCAAAACAGGTGATCTTCATCTGCGTGCTGGGAGGGCTGCTTGTTGCAATGGGAACTTATCGGAGTCCGGCGGTTGCACTGATGCCGGATGTGACGCCAAAGCCGCTCAGGAGCAGAGCGAATGCAATCATCAATCTGATGGGAGCCGTTGGCGGAATACTGTATCTGCTGATTGCAAGTGTGATGTATTCTTCGTCGCAGACAAAAGGGCTTGCACATGTGAATTATGTTCCGCTTTTTCTTGTGGTTGCTGGAATCATGATTTTGTCTCTGATCATTGTGATGTTTGCGGTAGATGAGGTGAAATTAAACAGGGAAATGGAAGCGTATGAGGCTGCGCATCCGGAAGAGAATCTGGCAGAGGAGAACCCGGAAGGGAAGGAAGTGCTTCCAAAGGAGGTAAAGCGGAGTCTGACATTTCTTCTGATCTCGATCGCACTCTGGTTTATCGGTTACAATGCAGTTGAAACATGGTTTACGACATTTGCCAGCCGCATGTGGGATATGAGTCTTGGCGGTGCGTCTATGTGTCTGACAATTGCAACCGGAGGAGCCATCCTTTCTTACATACCGGTGGGACAGCTGGCAAGCCGGATCGGCCGTAGAAAGACAATCATCGGCGGTGTGTTACTTCTGACAGCATGTTTTGCAGCAGCATTTGTGTATACCTGCTTTTTCCATACATTTCATGCAGCGTTGTACCTGCTGTTTTTACTGGTAGGGCTTGCGTGGGCTGCCATTAACGTCAACAGTCTTCCGATGGTACTTGAAATGTGCAGTGGAAGCGACGTTGGAAAATTTACCGGATATTACTATACGTTCAGTATGGCAGCACAGATTGTGACACCGATTGTGGCGGGATTTCTGCTGAACCGGATCGGTTACAATGCACTGTTTCCATATGCCGCAGTTTTTGTATTTGGATCATTCCTTACGATGACAATGGTCAGACATGGAGATAATAAAGTTGAAGCAAAAAAGGGCCTTGAAGCCTTTGATGTAGATGATTAAAAATGAGGTGACAGATATGAGTTTTACAAATTTCAAAAAAAATGGAAATGCCCCGCTTGTATGGGCACACAGAGGAGCAAGTGCATATGCACCGGAGAATACGCTGATCGCATTTCAGAAAGCAGTTGATATGAAAGCGGACGGTGTAGAACTGGATGTGCAGCTGACAAAGGACGATCAGCTTGTGGTCATCCATGATGAAAAGATCGACAGAACCAGCGATGGAAAAGGCTGGGTCAAAGATTATACGCTGGAAGAACTGCGCAAATTTAATTTTAACCGGACGCATCCGGAGGTGGAGCATGCGGACATTCCGACACTTCGCGAAGTGTATGAGCTGTTAAAACCGACTGATCTTACCATTAATGTGGAACTGAAAACCGGAATCGTTTTCTATGAGGATCTGGAACGAAAAGTAATCAATCTTACAAGAAAAATGGGAATGGAAGACAAGGTACTTTATTCTTCATTTAACCATTATACCTGTGTAAAACTGCATCAGATCGATCCAAAGGCATATGTTGGATTCTTATATGCAGATGGACCGATCGCCATGGCAGAGTACTGTGCAAAACATGGCGGCAATGCCCTGCATCCGGCTCTTTACAACCTGCAGTTCCCGAATTATATGAAGGACGCTGCGGCAAACGGACTGGATGTAAACGTATGGACCGTAAACGAGAAACCATATATGCAGATGTGTTGTAAGCTTGGTGTAAATGCGATCATCACCAATTACCCGGATGTGGCACGCGAGGTTACGGAACAGTTTAAATAACATAAAGTTTTTATTAAACAAAAATAAGAAAATCTTAAACAAACATTGGAGGACTCTATGATACAATGTACGCGAAGGCAAAAGTGAGCATACAGTCCGGAAAAACGGAGGTTTTTCGGACTTTTGCCGTAGCGGTTAAGCAATATCAGCCGAAGGCATCATGTGCGGAGCACATGATATATAATCAGTGTACAGACAGATAGGAAAAGGAGGAGGAAAATGTTAGCAGGTCTTGGAATTTTCAATATCGGGAATATTGAGATGGAAATGTATTTTGTGATGGCAGTAGGGCTTCTTTCCGGAGTGTATTGTTATCATATGTTTAAGGAACTGGATCTTGTATACGTTGGGATTTTTGGGTCGGTCATTGCAGTTGCATTTTGCGAACTGATCTCGGTGATCGGATATGGCACGGCATCCGAAAGTCTTTTCCAGCTGATTGCAATGCTGGCGCCACTGTTTGAATATTTTCTTGTTCCTTTCGCAATCGGACAGCTTGGCAATCTGCTCTATGAATATTTTGGAAGAAAAGTGTTCAGACGTGTGTGAAAATTTTAAAAGTGACGTGTATGTCTTAAACGCCCCGTCAATGGGGCGTTAAGACTTTGGCTGCCGTCCATGGCAGCAAAACACTATATACAAGCAGGCAAACTAAGATTTTCTAATTTTTTCCATGTTACAAAATCAGGCATTGTTTTGTGCAATCTGCCAGTTACTAAGTTAAAAGTCACCTTTTGACACCCGAATCTTTTTTAAAAATAAAATAAGTATACTCAATATTGCGAATGTGATGAAAACAACGATTCCAATCAATATAGGTAATGAGGAATTGGTGTTATGATAGGTTCCGTTACCACCGGTGAGACTTGTGTCGGAAGGATAATCAATTTCTCTCGCATGTTTGATGATGTCAGGATAGGAGTAAACTTCATCCTCAGTATTTTCATTTGCAAACATGACGGTATTCTCATCGGAACTGCTGGTATCAGGAATTGCATCATAGGTAAATCCGAGAGATATCACATCACAGGCTTCACCATTTCGAAATGAAATTGCCACTGGATTCTGTAAACCATGCAGACCGCCAGCAAATACAACCCGGCTGTATGAAGACCAGTCAATGCTTTTTTCCTTTAGGTAAGCAATGTAAAAAGAATGAGGAGATTCCCCATATGAGG
This sequence comes from Roseburia porci, assembly GCF_009695765.1. Taxonomy (GTDB): domain Bacteria; phylum Bacillota; class Clostridia; order Lachnospirales; family Lachnospiraceae; genus Roseburia; species Roseburia porci. The sequence continues at coordinate 74,005 of NZ_VUNI01000009.1, read as the reverse complement.
CAATTCCCCATTTGCCTTCATTTTCAATTACTTGTTGCTGCTCCTCGATGGTGAGAGATGTTTTGCTATCTTCCGGTAATGGAAGTCCTCTTGAGATTGTGACATCATATTGATTTAAATATGGAAAGAACCAAACGTAATTACCAGATTCAAGAGTGTTAAGCACATCTTTTTCGCGAATGGAATTTAAGTTGATCAAATCACTGTCAACATATATTTTGAATGCTTGTTTATAATCATCGTCTGTTAATTTTACAGGTTTACCTGTGTATTGTGACAAATCTGTTTCAATCTCTGCCTCAAGCTGCTTTATTTCAGAGTAATCTTCACTATAGTAGAGAATATCTTCTTTGGAAACTGGTGGAACGCTTTCTGTCTGCGATGCACCGACAGGAAAGGAATGATTCATAAGTACAAAAAGAACAATTGCAAACGTAATTATTTTTTTCATATACAGCCTCCTATACTAATTCCCATGTTAAAATATACCGACCGGTTCCTGATGCAAGAGTTATTCCAGTTCTTAACTTATCATATGAATAACTGCGTGTTGCAGAATTACCATATGGATCAACTATTGTAACATTATGATTTGCATCATATCCACTAATGATTACAGCATGAGAACCCCCGCTATTCCATTGAACTTTAATTGGTATTGGTCTGTATCCAGATATGTTTTTTGCATATCATCATAGGATAATGCATTATTTTTAAGGGATATTGAATATTTATGACCTATTGCATAATAAATAGCAGATTTAACTTGTGAATCAGATTTTTAATACCGATTGACAGCAACTTAAACTGTTACGTCTCTACCCTCTTCCCGTTTATTTTCAATATATAATATCGTAAAAATAGATGTCAATATATTTGTAAAAATAGAGCCTAAATATCAGAATATAGCTGAAAAAATATAGAAATGCAACACCATTGCTTCTGGCTGGATGTTTTATGCCTGAAAATTAGAATTGCCATTTGCAGAAAAATTCTCCGTAAATTGAACACAAATCAGTTTACGGAGAATCATGCAGATACATGATTGCTTACATCTTATCCCTTCAAACCTCTGGATTGTCTGTCCATATCTTCGACTACAATATCATAGATCTCGCCGAGAGAAGCACAGTATTCAAGCACTTTCCAAGGCTCGTTGGTGTGGAAATGGATTTTGATCAGTTCATCATCACCGACAGCCAGAAGGCAGTCACCCTTGAAATTATTTGTGAAATACTCATTGATGGCATCTTCATCGAGATTTGTACCTTCAATCAGTAACTGGGTATCATATCTGAATTCAATCATTTCGAATCCTCCTAAAAATAATCTAAAGTTAATGAGGCTATTCTAGTCCTGTTAAGAGCTTGCGTCAATAGAACAGGCAGGCGTGTAATTGAGAAAATTTCGCGTTTCTGCATCTTGACAGCATACCCCATGGGGGTATACAATGACCGCGTGAAATGAAAATACAGGCAATTATGAAACGAGTGAAAAAAGGAGATACTTATGGGAGACAATCAGGAAGAAAAGAAATGCTGCTGTTGCCAGGACAAGACAAAGCACCGCAGTGAGAAAGAATATAAAGATCTGATCAACCGGTTAAGCCGGATTGAGGGACAGGTCCGCGGCGTAAAGGGAATGGTGGAAAATGATGCCTACTGCCCGGATATTCTGATGCAGGTATCTGCGATCACTGCTGCATTAAACAGTTTTAATAAAGTGCTTCTGGCCAATCATATCCGGACCTGTGTTGTGGACGATCTGCATGCGGGAAAAGATGAGGTTGTGGATGAACTTGTGACAACGCTGCAGAAACTTATGAAATAAAAGAAAACGAGTAAGTATCTGTAAAGAAAATACAGGAAAGGATGGAAAAATATGGACAAATATCAGGTGACAGGAATGAGCTGTGCAGCCTGCAGCGCGCATGTGGAAAAAGCAGTACGCGCAGTGGATGGCGTCGATGAGGTTGCCGTCAGCCTGCTTACGAATTCCATGACCGTTGAGGGAAGTGCTTCCCCGGACGCTGTGATCAGTGCAGTGGAAAAGGCAGGGTATGGAGCAGCACTTGAGAATCCGAATGGAGATGCACAGAATGCGGGTACCCATGGAGGGTATCAATCCGCAGATTCACTGAAGGATACAGAGACACCAAAGATTGCGAAGCGACTGATCGCATCGGTATGTTTTCTGATTCCGCTTATGTATATTTCCATGGGACATATGATGTGGGGCTGGCCGGTTCCGGAGGCAATCAACAATCATGTTGCAATTGCACTGACACAGTTACTTTTTACGGTGATCATAATGGTCATCAACCAGCACTTTTTTATCAGTGGATGGACAAGTGCTATTCACGGAGCTCCGAATATGGACACACTGGTCACACTTGGAGCGGCTGCTTCGTTTGGATACAGTGTATATGCGATGTACGCAATGGGCGCAGCATTACAGACCGGAGATATGGAGCTGGCACACAGCTACATGCATGAATTTTATTTTGAATCGGCAGCGATGATACTGACGCTTATCACCGTTGGAAAAATGCTGGAGTCCTACTCCAAGGGAAAAACAACGGATGCATTAAAAAGTCTGATGAATCTGGCTCCAAAGCAGGCGGTTCTGCTTAAGGATGGCAAAGAAGTGACTGTTCCGGTGGAACAGGTACAGATCGGTGACATTTTTGTGGTGAGACCTGGGGAGAGTATTCCGGTGGATGGCGTGATTTTAGAGGGAAGCAGTGCGATCGATGAGTCTGCTTTGACCGGAGAAAGTATTCCGGTAGACAAGAAAGAGGGAGATTCTGTATCAGCAGCAACGATAAACCGTGTAGGTTATCTGAAGTGCCGCGCAACAAGAGTCGGTGTAGATACCACATTGTCACAGATCATCCAGATGGTCAGCGATGCGGCAGCAACCAAAGCTCCAATCGCCAAGATCGCAGATAAGGTATCCGGAGTATTTGTACCGGTTGTAATAACAATCGCAGCGATTACAATTCTAGTGTGGCTTTTCGCCGGAGAGACTGTTGGTTTCGCACTTGCACGGGGAATCTCAGTGCTTGTTATAAGCTGCCCATGTGCACTCGGACTGGCGACACCGGTAGCAATCATGGTGGGAAATGGAATCGGTGCTCGCAACGGTATTTTATTTAAAAATGCCATGGCATTGGAGAACACCGGAAAAGCAGATATCGTTGTCATGGACAAGACCGGAACACTGACAACCGGAAAGCCTGTCGTAACGGACGTGATCCCGGTTGCAGCAGAGGAAAAACAGCTTGTTTCGATCGCCTGTGCGTTAGAGTCGAAGAGTGAACACCCACTTGCACATGCCGTTGTAAATTATGGAAAAAATGCTGAGCGTACGGATCATACAGTAGAAGATTTTACGGTGCATCCTGGCAATGGATTAAGCGGAACAATTGACGGGAAGATGGCATTTGGTGGCAATTTATCCTTCATGGAACAGCAGATGAGCATTGATGAGTCTGTGAGGGCACAGGCAGACAGGCTTGCAGGAGAAGGAAAAACCCCGGTGTATTTTGCATACGATGGCAGACTTCTTGGAATGATAGGAATTGCAGATGTATTAAAAGCAGATGCAAAAGATGCAATTCAGAAATTGCATCATATGGGAAAACGCGTTATGATGTTAACAGGCGATAACGAACGCACCGCACAGGCAATCGCAGCACAGGCAGGAGTTGATCAGGTAATTGCCAATGTGCTCCCACAGGACAAGGAAGCAAATATCCGCAAACTTCAGGGAAAAGGACTCGTGATCATGGTTGGAGATGGAATCAATGATGCGCCGGCACTGACGAGAGCGGATATCGGAATTGCGATCGGAGCAGGTACCGATGTGGCAATCGATGCAGCTGATGTGGTACTGATGAAAAGTGATATTTCGGACGTACCTGCAGCCATCCATCTGAGCCGCAAAGTATTAAAAAATATCCATGAGAATCTGTTCTGGGCGTTTTTCTATAACGTAATCGGAATTCCGCTTGCAGCAGGTGTGTGGATTCCGCTGTTTGGCTGGAAACTGAATCCGATGTTTGGTGCAGCTGCAATGAGCCTTTCCAGCTTTTGCGTGGTAACCAATGCCCTGCGGCTGAATCTGATGAAATTTGACAAAAAGAAAGCAACAGCAGAATCCGACAGCGGAGAATGCTGCTTAGATAAGAAGGAGGATCATAAAATGAAACAGACACTTGAAATCGAAGGAATGATGTGTGCACATTGCCAGGCACATGTAACCAAAGCACTCAATGATATGGAAGGTGTGACCGCAGAAGTCAGCTTTGAAAAAGGAACCGCAGAGGTGACAACGGACCGCGAAGTATCCAAAGAGGAATTTGCAAAAGTCATTGAAGAGGCTGGCTATAAGCTGAAAGGAATCCACTAACAGCATTGAAGTGGAGCGGGGATGGAATATAAATAATCTGGGGGATTTTATTTATGCAGGAAAAACAAAAGAAGAATGTGACAACGATCCTGAAAGCTGCCGGAATCGTTGTTGCAATTGCAGCAGCTGCTTTTCTGATTCTGATACTTGTACTTACCGTTACAGAATTTAAGCCGGCTGCGAAGGAGACACTGGATGTAGGTGGAAATGCATCCGGAACGCTTCATGAGGGAGACGATTTTTCCATTGTCACATGGAATATCGGTTATGGAGCGCTGGGAGCAAACGCCGACTTTTTCATGGATGGTGGAAAGCATGTTAGCACAGCCGACAGGGAACAGGTGCAGACGAACATTCAGGCAATCAGCGAGGAACTGAAAACATTGGAGCCGGATGCGGCGTTTCTTCAGGAAGTGGATCTGGATTCCAAGAGGTCGCACGGAATCAATGAGCAGGATGCAATCGTTGACGAATGGAAGGATTCTACATATAGTTTTGCAACCAATTATAAGGTACTCTATGTGCCATATCCGATTCCGACAATTGGAAAAGTAGATTGCGGAATCCTTACGCTGTCCGGCTATGAGATGGAAAATGCGGAGAGAATCTCACTTCCATGTCCATTTTCGTATCCGGTCAGAATTGCCAATTTAAAACGTTGTCTGATGGTGGACCGTATTCCAGTCGAAGACAGTGACAAGGAACTTGTTCTTGTCAATCTTCATCTTGAAGCCTACGATGATGGGGAAGGAAAAGCTGCTCAGACCAAAATGCTGAAGCAGGTGCTTCAGGAAGAAGTAGATAAGGGAAATTATGTAATCGCCGGAGGTGATTTTAACCAGAGCTTTTCCAATGTGGATATTAGTATGTATCCGCAGATCGATGAGGATCTCTGGCAGCCGGGATGTGTGGACGTTGATGAATTCGGCTCCGATCTGAATTTCGTGACAGATAACCGCACACCTTCCTGCAGGTCGCTTGACCAGCCGTATGAAGGTGCAGACCCGGATAAATTCCAGTATTATCTGATTGATGGATTTATTGTGTCATCCAATCTGACTGTGGATTCGGTCGAAACACAGGATCTTGGATTTGCAAATTCGGATCATAACCCGGTTCTTATGAAGGTTACGCTTGGAAAATAACAGGTTTTGAAACTGCCGCTTTACGAAAGGAATTTCGTGAGGCGGCTTTTTTCTGTGAAAAATATTTATTCAAAGGTTAAAACATCAGAATATAAAATTTTTTCTTCTTCATTTGCTTTCAGAATAGCTTTGATGCGATAGGTTCCTTTGGTTAACGCATAAGTTTCGACAACATTTGCACAGCGAGTTTTGGGAAAAACTCTCCATGACATGATTTTATCCCAATGATTTGGTTTTGTCTGCTGTTGTAGGATTAGATGAATATAAGTAGATTTTGTCTCTCCATTTCCATATACATAGGCGGTTATATTGGCATTCCCTTTTGGGGAAATGTCAAAAGCAATACCATAATTTGAAAGATATCCTAATTGTAATTGTGCCCGGTCTGCATTTTTACCAAAAACACTCATAGGCAGAAGTATAAGCAGAAAACAGATAATCAGTACAGTTTGTAAGATCTTTTTTTTCAATAGTTGTACTCCTTCGGTATTATTTTATCCAATGTTCGTAGATTCGTTTTATTTCATCGGTCTCCATATTATTAGCATTTATCATGAATATACTGCTGTGAAATTCACAATATGTAAAAACGGAACCATCATCGTATCTTTGAATTGTAATATCAACCCCGTTCATTGAGACGGTATCTTTTTGATCATACATATCATCAAAATAATTCTGAGCATGCTGGCTTACTGCCTGTTGATGAAGAATTAGTTGTTCGCCATTCGTATTCTCATAGGTTCGAATAATCGTATTTTCATTACAATGTGTATCTTGCAGAAAATAGCTGTCTGGAATGTATTCAGGAGTTTTTTCTTCAAAAGTATCTGAAGATGTAGTGTTATATGAAAAAAGCACTGTATTGTCGTATGAAACAAAGCTTTTTATTGTTTCGAAAAATTTTACTCGATAAGCATCGACGCTCATTACAATGGAAAAAAAGGATATGAAAATAATACATATAAAAATGGCAACACGAGAGGTTATTTTCTTTACTTTTTTCCACATTTCAATTTTACGTTCTTTTTGAAACAATCGATGCATCTTCCTTTCGAAAGAAGCAGAAAATACATAATTTGTGTCAGTAGATTTTTCCAGAGTATGTAAGATAGCAGAATCAACAACCGGCATATATTGATATAATATTTCATCATTTAATTTGACCATTATATTTCCTCCAGTTTTTTTAAAGCATCTTCGATCAGCTGTTTTCCTCTGAAAATTCGCTGTCTTACAGTTCCTTCGCGGATTTCCAGAAGTTGAGCAATTTCAGAATTGCTCATATGAGAAGAATATTTAAGTAAGAAAATATCTCTGTATTTAGGAGGAAGATCCTTTAGGATATCAAGCAGATCATTTTCCAAATCTGTATGCATATAGGTGACAGGAAGTTGGTTCTCTCCGAGTTCATCTACAAACATTTCCTGTTTCCGTTGTCTGTTTTGTCTGCGGTATAAATCAATTGCTGCATTTTTTGCGACGGTGACTAGATAACGCTTTGTATATAAAGATTCTATTTCGCCGATTTTATTCATATTTTGGGCAATATGGACAAAAGCGTCATGAACGGCATCCTCTGCAAGATATGGATCACGGAGAATATTCCGTGCAATTTTGAACATCAAATACCGATATTTTTCATATAGGATTACAAATTTTCGTTTGTCTTCTGGTGTATCGATCATCATCAGTAAAATCATGTTTGTACCTCTTTTGCCCACTTACTATTAATTATAACGAAAAAGGGGGTTACTTTGTTACATTTTTATAAAAATACAGATAAGAAAAAACAAATGTAACAAAATGATATTTCTCTTCGTTATATTTTTAAGAAAGAAATACAAGAAAAGGGGGACAATGAAAAAACAAAATAAAGCGCATCCTTCATTCATATTTACAGGAGAAGTAAAAAACAAGTACGAAAGAGAGGAAATATAATGGCTAATTATCCAAAATCATGTACAATCAAATGGATGGGACATGCATCATCAGAAAATAATGGAAATATTTCAATGGACTATTCAAAAGGGAATTTGTTTATGGGGATTCTCCTTTCTGGAACACCAATTATGGGGAGAGCATGTATTATATCAGCACATGCGTTAAATTTTGAATTTAAAGATGGAGGAAAGGAAGTACGTTTAGGAATTGATGGTGGAAATTTCGGGAAAACAATTCTTATGGATGTCACACCTAAGAATACTTATAAAGGAAAATCATTAGACTTTGCGGTTACGATTGCTGCGGCAACTACAAGTGTAATTATTGCAAAAGTAGGATGGTGAAAAGAATAGTTTACTTTTTTAATTTTTATATATAATTAAGTTGAGACCTAAATTTTGCGTATATGGGGGGAATAACAATGAAAATAAATAAAGCAGTAAGAGTTGCATGGATCTTGTTGGTCAGCACATCGTTTATGGGGTGCGGAACAGATCCGGCGGAAGATACGCAAAAAACAAATCAGAACGCAAAGGAGTCAGCCATTACGATCCAGAACATTGAGACAGAAGAAAATACAAAAACATTTCATATGAGTGCTGTGATACGAACGGAAGAGGAGATTGCGTCAGGGGAGTATGAACCGGATCATGCGCAGGTATACCGGACAGATATAGAACCGGTTGAACAGGGCTGGAGTATTGACTGGTATGGATTTTACAATGATATCGAACAGGTGGAAACACCAGTTATAAAACATAATTTTGAGACGTGTTTTAATGTACAAGGAAAACCTGTGGTTGGCAAAATAGAGGCCAGGCAGTTTGAAGTGAGCACAGACGGGAAACAGTTTGTAGTGTGGTTGACCCCATATTCCATATGTGTGCAGGGCGATACGGATATCAGCGAGGAGAATATCTTTTATACGATCACTGCTTCTGGAACAAAACAGAACGAATATTATGTTACCAGATTTCCAATATCTGATGAGAGAAAGGTATCTGAGAAAAAAGAAGAACCGCTTACAGAGACGGACACAGATGCAATTCCACAACTTGGAGATGGATTCGCCGGAGGCGATGAATCAGGCAATTCCAGTGCAGAATATATTTTCAGAGAAACAATCGCCCCCGCAGTATGGTCAGATATTCAGCAATTTCATTTTGAAACTGCCATCGAGTAGAAGTAATAGAACAAATTATCAGAAAATAACGCACAAATAAAACAAAATATAGAATAAAATAAGAGAATGTAAAAATAATTAGAAAAATATATTGACAATATGTAAAATGCATGCTATATTAAAGACAACAAAAGAACAGACATAGCAATCGAAGTTCTTAATCTAAGAAAGAGAGGTATAGTCCAAAAGGAACTGCATTTTGTTGAGGAGCAACCAAGCACACCAGACTTCATTCGGAAACCAGTGGCATTGATGATGAATAAGACAGGGAAGGAACTTTGAATAGATCCGTTCATCTGATACAAAGTCAATCCCAACCGCCATTTGAGGTGAAACATAAGAACAGAATCTGGAAAGAGAAGAGGTATCGTCCATTGGAAAATGAACAGCATTAGGCGCCATCTGAAGTAACAGGATTCGGATGGCGCCTTTTCATAATATTTAACAATGGGCAATGGAATGCAGGAATGTCATTCTGTGCAACTTTTTTTTACAGAAAAACAGATAGTACTTTATGACTATAACTTATCGCGTGAGCAAACGACTAACATTTCGTCAAGTGAAAATTTGGACAAATCCCGGAGAATCATTTGTCTAAAATGCCACATGGTTTTCTGATACAAGATATTGTATAATAAAGTTCGTTGGATACAAAGCTTAGTTAAGGAGTATTGTTATGACGAACGAAGTGTTGGATGAAGTTATGTTAAAAGGACAGTGTCATGGTAAGGCAGACGCAATCGTAAATTGCCAGTGCCATATTCAGGATGCAAAGGTTCGCTGTGAACAGGCGGATCATTGCATGTTTTACTCATACTACAAATGCAGTAAACACTGGAAAAGATTAGCATAACAGGGGTTATGATTCAAAAGGAAAAGGAAACGGTTTTTACAAAAACTCTTGAAACGGCAAAGCTGTCGTTGCAGGAGTTTTTTGCATTTTACAGAAAAATCTGCTATGATCGTTAGCAAATAGAATGGACAGGGATATTATATGAAGAGGATTTTGGTGCTGAGTGATTCGCATGGAAATGTAAATAATATGGTACTGGCAGTCAGAAACGAGAACCCGGATATGATCATCCATCTTGGAGACTGCTGGTCGGATGCTGCCCAGCTCCAGAAGAAATTTCCGCACATTCCGATGGAACAGGTTCCTGGAAACTGCGACTGCAGTCATGAGTTTGAGGAACGCATTCTGATGATCGAGGGAAGACGCGTTTTTATCTGCCACGGGCATACGATGAATGTCAAGGCGAGTTATCTGCGGCTTGCAATGACGGCAAAGGCGGAAGAAGTGGATGCGGCGCTTTTTGGACATACACACTGTGTATACCAGGATTTTTATGAGGGCATTGTTTATCTGAATCCCGGAAGCATTGGAGCACCACCGTACGGAACTCCGCCATCTTATGGAATTCTGACCATCGATGGAGGAACGGATCTTATTGATACCGATATCATATATATGGATTAAAGGCATTTGAATCTATATCTGTTACTTATGGGACATAAGTATGTTTATTACCAAGACGAATGATATTAATAATTAAATACTATAATTGAAACACAGGAAAAAAATTGACGAATTTTAAGCATATGGTATAATTAGCGGAGCGAGTTTTAACCTGAAACGGCTAAGAAAAGCGGTTAAAACGCGGGAAGCATTTTGAAATTGATGGGTCAGTAAGGAGCGAAAGAAATGGTTAAGGTTGTGAAATTTGGCGGAAGTTCACTTGCAAGTGCGGAGCAGTTCGCAAAGGTAGGAAAGATCATCCGTTCGGATAAAGAGAGAAAATACGTTGTGCCAAGTGCACCGGGTAAACGTAACTCAAAGGATACAAAGGTTACCGATATGCTGTATGCATGTTATGCACTTGCAGAAGAAGAGAAAGATTTCCGTGTTCAGCTGATGAAGATCAAAGACCGTTATGATTCGATCATCAACGGATTACAGTTAAAGCTGTCTCTGGAAGAGGAATTTAAGAAGATTTCCGAGAATTTTAAGAAGAAAGCCGGAGTAGATTATGCGGCAAGCCGCGGAGAATACTTAAACGGTATTATCATGGCTAATTATCTTGGATATACATTCGTGGATTCTGCAGAAGTAATCTTTTTTGACGAAGATGGCAATTTTGATGCAGACCGTACCGATAAAGTACTTTCCGCAAAACTTGAGAAGATTCCTACTGCAGTTATTCCTGGATTTTACGGTTCGAATCCGGATGGAAGCATCCGTACATTTTCAAGAGGCGGTTCCGATATTACCGGATCTATCGTGTCAAAAGCAGTACACGCAAGCATGTATGAGAATTGGACTGACGTATCCGGATGTCTGGTAGCAGATCCTCGTATTATCAAAGATTCCAAACCGATCAAGGTTATCACATACCGCGAACTTCGCGAGTTATCCTACATGGGAGCATCTGTTTTACATGAGGATGCAATCTTCCCGGTACGTAAGGCTGGTATTCCAATCAATATCAAGAACACCAATGCTCCGGATGATGAGGGAACACTGATCGTAGAAAGCACATGTCAGAAGGCAGAATACACCATTACCGGTATCGCTGGTAAGAAAGGATTTGTTGCCGTAAGCATCGACAAAGATATGATGAACTCTGAAGTTGGTTTCTGCCGAAAAGCACTTCAGGCATTCGAGGAGAACGGTATTTCCATCGAACATATGCCATCCGGTATCGACACCATGACTGTTTTTGTTCATCAGGCTGAGTTTGAAGGAAAAGAGCAGCAGGTTATCAGTGCGCTGCGCAGACTGGCTCATCCGGACATCATTGATCTTGAAGCAGATCTGGCACTGATCGCAGTTGTTGGACGTGGAATGAAGTCACAGAGAGGTACTGCTGGACGTATCTTCTCCGCACTTGCACATGCAAATATCAACGTTAAGATGATCGACCAGGGATCTTCTGAGTTAAATATCATCATCGGTGTAAGCAATGACGATTTTGAAAATGCAATTAAAGCGATTTATGATATTTTCGTTGAAACAAGACTTTAATATTTATAAAAATGCAGAACATAAAGTGCTCTCTTTCATATGATATATGGAAGGGAGCGTTTTTTTATGGATAGATATACGGTTATATTTGTAACAGATCAAAGACAGCAGTATATTGGCGATTATCTTCCGGGAAGATGTAAGGAAGGCAGTGTCAGGGATCTTGCGAATCTCATACGCAATGCGGGGAGGGTGATTCTTCCGACTCCGGTTTTGAAAATAGATAAATTACAGGACATCCGGTCCGTCGTCCGGGAGAATCTGATGATCAACCGTGAGGAAGGCATGATTCCGCAGCTTACGGTATTTGGAGGAAAGTTCTCAGAGGAGTGGAGACAATTCCTGGAAAAATATGAGATCCGTTACGTGGATTTTATGGATGAAGAGCAGGTTACACTGGAAAATGCGTGTGTGACAGCGGAAGCTGCGATCGCTGAACTACTGTTTCATAGCAGATATTCTATCCGAAATGAGAAATATATTGTTACCGGGTATGGAAGATGCGCAAAGGAAATTGCCGCAAGAATAGCCCTTCTTGGAGGAAGGGTCACTGTGCTTGCAAGAAGTGTAAGGGACCGGAAAGCGGCAAAAACAGATGGTCATAATGCTGCAGATTTTTCCTATGCACCGGAGGAGGCTTATGGAACACGCGGTGTAATCAACACGGTTCCGGCAATGGTAATCACAGAATCCATGATCCGGGAAATGCATAAGGATACCGTGATCATTGACATTGCCTCAAAACCTGGTGGAACGGATAAAAAAGCCACCGCAAAATATGAGATCCCTGTGATCGAAGCACTTGGACTTCCGGGCATCTATACACCGAAAAGCAGTGCAAAGATTCTTGCTGATTCTGTGATCCGGCATACGCTTCCGGAGGATGTAAGAAAAGAGGATAAATCATGGATTTTTCAAATTATAATATAGGATATGGAATTACCGGGTCTTTCTGCACATTTTCCAAATCCAGAAAGGAGGTCATCCGGCTGAAGGAGATGGGAGCGAATGTCATTCCTGTTTTCTCTTTTGCAGCACAAAGCTGTGACACCCGTTTTGGAAGTGCGCGGGAATATGTGGATGGAATCTGTGAGATTACGGAAAATGAGGGAATACGCACGCTCAGTCAGGCAGAACCGATCGGTCCGAATAACTTTCTGGACATTATGGTGATTGCCCCATGTACCGGTAACACGGCCGCAAAGCTCTGCAACGGCATCGTGGATACGCCGGTCCTTATGGCAGCGAAGGCGCATATGCGCAATGGAAAAGCGCTTGTAATCGCAATTTCCACGAATGATGCGCTTGGAGCAAACTTTAAAAATATCGGAATGCTGATGAACACGAAAAATATTTATTTTGTTCCATTTGGTCAGGATAATTTTAAAAGCAAACCAAATTCGCTGGTTGCGAAAATGGAACTTTTGCCGGAAACGATCGAACTGGCATTGAAGGGAAAACAGATCCAGCCGATCCTTCAGCCGCTGGACTGAAAAAGACAGCATTCATACCAGTATGAGCAGATAAAACAGATACAATAGAAAATGCCGGCTGACTGCCATGTTTTAGGTATCATGGAAGCCAGACCGGCATTTTGCAGAATCTTTACCAGATCTGAGATTATTTCTGGGAAGCCTCGATCAGTGCGTGTGCAAGCTGGTCTCCGCAGGATGTGTTTTTAAATCCACACTTGATGCCCTCCAGACGTGAGATGACTTCATCGACTGGAAGTCCTTCTACAAGGCTTGCAACTGCTTTCAGATTACCGTTGCATCCGCCTGTGAAATGAACATTATGTACTTTGTTGTCCTCGATATCGAATGTGATATCGGTAGAACAGGTTCCTTTGGTTTTGTATTCGTAAGTCATAGTAAATCCTCCTGTTTTGGTAACATTGAAACTTTGATGATTATAACAGGGAACCCTTGATTTTTCAACGGAACGTTAACAAAAAGTTTATAATTCGTTCACTCGTTCATGTTGTGTAAAGACATTGAAAGTGATACAATATCCATATTGCGTGAATAGGAGTTATAAATATGAGTACATTAACCAAAATTTTTGGTACCCACAGCCAGAGGGAATTGAAGAGAGTCTACCCGATCGTAGATAAGATCGAATCCTATAAGGAACAGATGGGTGCACTCTCAGATGAGGAATTAAAAGGAAAAACAAAAGAATATAAAGAGCGTCTGGAAAAAGGCGAGACTTTAGATGATCTGCTTCCAGAAGCTTATGCAACAGTAAGGGAAGCAGCACGCCGTGTGCTTGGCATGGAACATTACCGTGTCCAGCTGATCGGTGGAATCATCCTGCATCAGGGACGTATTGCAGAGATGAAAACAGGTGAAGGTAAGACACTGGTGTCTACACTTCCGGCATATCTGAATGCCCTTGAAGGAAAAGGGGTTTACATTGTAACCGTCAACGATTATCTTGCAAAACGAGATTCTGAGTGGATGGGAAAAGTTCATGAGTTTTTGGGGCTTACCGTTGGTGTTGTATTAAACAGCATGAACAATGACGAACGCCGCGACGCATATAACTGCGACATTACTTATGTAACGAACAATGAGCTTGGTTTCGATTACCTGAGGGATAACATGGTAATCTATAAGGAACAGCTTGTTTTAAGAGGACTTCATTATGCTGTCATCGATGAGGTCGATTCCGTACTGATCGACGAGGCGAGAACACCACTGATCATCTCCGGACAGAGCGGTAAATCAACCAGATTATATGAGGCCTGCGATATTCTTGCAAGACAGATGGAACGTGGTGAAGATGTTCCGGAGTTTTCCAAGATGGATGCACTGATGGGCATGGAGCAGGAAGAGACCGGAGACTTCATCGTAAATGAGAAGGACAAGATCGTCAATCTAACACAGCAGGGTGTCAAACGTGTAGAGCAGTTCTTTAAGATCGACAACCTTGCTGATCCGGAGAACCTTGAGATCCAGCACAACATCATTCTTGCACTTCGTGCACATAATCTGATGTTCCGTGATCAGGATTACGTAGTAAAAGATGATCAGGTTATGATCGTCGATGAATTTACCGGACGTATCATGCCGGGACGCCGTTATTCAGACGGCCTGCATCAGGCAATTGAAGCAAAGGAACATGTAAAAGTAAAACGTGAGAGTAAAACACTTGCTACGATCACATTCCAGAACTTCTTTAACAAATTTGACAAGAAATCCGGTATGACAGGTACTGCGCTGACTGAGGAAAAGGAATTCCGTGATATCTATGGAATGGATGTTATTGAGATTCCTACCAACCGTCCAATTGCACGTATCGATCATGAGGATGCGGTATACAAGACTAAGAAAGAGAAATTCCACGCAGTCGTAGAAGAAGTGAAAATGGCACACGAAAAAGGACAGCCGGTCTTAGTAGGTACCATTAATATCGATACCTCAGAACTTGTCAGTGGAATGCTTAAAAGAGAAGGAATCCCGCACACGGTATTGAATGCAAAATTCCATGAACTTGAGGCCGAGATCGTTGCACAGGCTGGACAGCATGGAGCTGTTACCATTGCCACCAACATGGCCGGACGTGGTACGGATATTAAGCTTGATGATGATGCCAAGGCAGCAGGTGGACTGAAGATCATCGGTACGGAGAGACATGAGTCCAGACGTATTGATAATCAGCTGCGTGGCCGTGCAGGACGTCAGGGCGATCCGGGTGAATCCCAGTTCTTTATCTCTCTGGAAGATGATCTGTTAAGATTGTTTGGATCTGAGAAGCTTATGGATATGTTTACAACACTTGGAGTTCCAGAGAATGAGCAGATCCAGCACAAGATGCTTACATCTGCGATCGAGAAGGCTCAGCAGAAGATCGAGGCAAACAACTTTGGAATCCGTAAGAATCTGTTAGAGTACGATCAGGTTATGAATGACCAGCGCGAGATTATTTATGCAGAGCGTCTCCGCGTATTAAATGGCGAGAACATGCGTGAGGTTATCTTTAAGATGATCCAGGACCGCGTGGAAAAAGCTGTCAATACCTGTATCTCAGCAGAGATTCCGAAAGAAGAGTGGAACCTTACCGAGTTAAATGAACTGATTCTTCCGCTCATCCCATTAGAGCCGATCACAGTAGAAGATCTGGATTCAGTAAAGAATAACAAACAGCTGATCCAGTATCTCAAGGAGAAAGCAGTTCTTCTCTATGAAGCCAAAGAAACCGAGTTCCCGGAGATCGAACAGTTCCGTGAGATCGAGCGTGTCGTTTTACTGAAAGTCATTGATCGTAAGTGGATGGATCACATTGATGATATGGATCAGCTCCGTCAGGGAATCGGCCTTCAGGCATATGGACAGAGAGATCCGCTGGTTGAGTATAAGATGGCTGGATTTGATATGTTTGATGACATGATCGCAGCAATCCAGGAAGATACCGTCCGTCTTCTGTTCCATGTCAAGATCGAGCAGAAGGTAGAACGTGAGCAGGTAGCAAAAGTTACCGGAACAAATAAAGACGAGACTGCGCAGAATGCTCCAAAGAAGCGTGAAGCAGCGAAAGTATATCCGAACGATCCGTGTCCATGCGGAAGCGGAAAGAAATACAAACAGTGCTGCGGACGACTGAAATAAAGAAGCACATAATATAATGAGATGATAAATCCCGGTGCACAGAACCCAATGCAGAAATGCATGGTTACTGTGTATCGGGATTTTTTTTCATAAAGAGGTATATGTATTGAATAATGTAGTTGTAGAGATTCATTGGTAAAATATCACAAAAAACACGTACGGATTTTGTGATGGGTTACACGCTTAACCTTTGTAAAACACACATTTCTGTTGTACCATATAATCAGAATATAAGAAAAAAGAGGAAATCGATATGGCACAGAACAGGATTCGAATTGCGGATGTTGCAGATGCGTTGGGTCTTAGTACAGCGACTGTCTCAAAGGTGATTCACGGCAAAACAGAAAAGATTTCGGATGAGACGGTAAAACGTGTCCAGCAGGAGCTTGAACGCTCAGGGTATATCCCTAATATGGCAGGCATTCTGCTTGCAAGAAATAATTCAAGAATCATCGGTGTGGTGGTGAATGAACATGAAAAATATGAAGGCAGGGTTTTAGAAGATGGATTTGTGATGTCTTCACTGAATGCCCTGTCCCATGAGGTAAATGAAAAAGGATATTTTCTGATGATAAAAACGACATCTGACATCAGTGAGATTCCGGTATTTGCATCCATGTGGAATATGGATGGGCTGATTCTGATGGGCTTTTGTGAAGCTGATTATGAGAAGCTAAGAAACCAGATGAGGATATCGTTTGTTGTGTATGATGGTTATTTTGAAAAATGCTCCAAGGTAGTAAATCTGGTCATCGATCATTATGATGGCGGTTATCAGGCTGGGAAATATTTAAGGGAGCTGGGGCATAAAAAAGCGTTGTGCATAGCGGATAATTTTATCTGCATGGACAAAGAGCGCATCGAGGGCTTTCGCAAAGCATTTGGACCGCAAGAAACATTAAGATGGGAAATACCTAGGACAGAAAAGGAAAGAATGCGCTTTTATGAGGATAAATATAGAGAGCTGATAAAGAGCAATGTTACCGCTGTTTTTGCAGTATCGGATTTTTACGCACTTGAGCTTATGAGGTTTCTGCAGGGAAAAGGCATGCAAATTCCAGAGGATATCCAGATCATTGGTTTTGATGACAATATGGCAAGCAGGGAAAGTAATCCTGCGCTTACAACGATTCATCAGGAGGCAGCCTTGAGAGCAAAAACAGCAATTGAATGTCTGGAGGCAATGCGTGATGGAGCAGAATGTGAGACAGAAATTGTGTTGCCGGTTGAGTTAATAAAAAGAGAAAGTACGAGGGGATTATAATGTCAAAGTTTATGAAATCATTGTGTAAAATTGCAATTCCGGTCACATTGCAAAGTATGCTGCAGGCTTCGTTCTCCATTGTAGATCAGATTATGATCGGGCAGTTAGGCGAGACAAATATAGCAGCAGTTGGATTATGCGGTAACTTTTCTTTAATATTTTCTGTGGTGATTGGTGCGGTAAGCACGGTTGCAGGAATTTTGATCGCACAGTTTATTGGGGCTGAAGATACAAAAGAGGCATGGTGCAGTTTTGATGTGAGTCTTATTTGCGGAATGGTGATATCAGCATTATTTCTGCTGGCAGCAGGAGTTTTTCCATTACAGATTCTTGGATTGTATACGAAGGATATGAGTATTATAAATTCGGGGGCAGTCTATTTTAGAATTGTAGCAATTTCCTATATTCCAATGGCGGTCAGCAATGTTTTATCTGCATGGCTGCGCTGCAGGGAGCATGCCACAATACCATTTTTAGCAAGTTTTGGAGCAGTTGCTGTAAACACAGGCCTTAATTATCTGCTGATATTTGGAAAATCTGGATTGCCATGTATGGGAATAAAGGGTGCTGCGATTGCAACGCTTATTTCCCAGTTGTTTAACCTGATATTTATTGTCATTGGATTTGTTTTATGCATCAGAAAAGATGGAGACCAGCCGGTACTGTCACTGCATTTTAGAAAGATTACCATCAGGGATTACCTGATCATGATTATGCCGATACTGGTCAGTGAATTTTTGTGGAGTCTTGGACAAAATGTGGAATCTGGTGTGTATGGTCATCTTGGCACATCAAATCTGGCAGCATACACACTTACCTGCCCGATACAGGGGCTTATTGTAGGAGCACTTAGTGGATTGTCGGCGGCTGCCGGTGTAATGGTCGGCAAGCGGCTTGGCAGGAAAGAATACGATGCGGCTTACGCAGAGTCAAAGAAGATTATGTATGCAGGCTTAGCAGGTGCGGTAGCCGTTTCTGCACTCCTTATTGTACTGGCAGGGGTCTATACCGGATTGTATCGTGTGGATGACAGCGTAAAAGCACTTGGAAAGATACTGCTTATTGTATTTGCTTTGTATGCACCGGTCAAGGTGGAAAATATGATCCTGGGCGGCGGAATTATAAGAAGCGGTGGCAACACTAAAATTATCATGATGATTGATATTATTGGCACATGGTGCATCGGAATCCCGTTGTGTCTGCTTGCAGCGTATGTATTTGAGTGGGGGATTGTGGGTGTGTATACGCTGCTTACCACAGAAGAAATATTCAGGCTGGTTGTATCACTTGTTATTTTCAAGAGGCGCAAATGGATGATCAGTTTAGCATAGGGGGGGCAAGCTGGATAGATTCGATGCTTTGGTTATTTCAACAAAGAGGTATATGCCCTGGCAGGTGATTTTCATATATATATCAATATGTGCAAATTATGTTGCGTAAGTATTGTGCATAGAGTTGCAGAGCTGGTTATGCCGGAACAGATGGAAACAGAAGAATTGAGTGAGACAGAGCAGATCAAGACAGAGCAGGATGAGGATGCAGAGATTGCAGTGGAGCCTATGGATGAGCAGCCTAAGCCCGTGGTGGATGAAAGTCCCAGGCAGGAAGCGGATGCGCAGGCTCCTGCGGATGTACAGGAGGAACCACAAAATCCGACTTCAGAAACTGCAGAAGCTGTGGCTCCAGCGCTTACCGTATACGATACAGGAAATGAGAGTTTAAATCAGCTTTGTGATGGAATCGTATATTCAATAGCGAATGATTCCATGTCCCAAAGAGATAAGGCGAGAGCAGTGTACGACTGGGTAGAAAACAATATCCGATACAGTGGAACAACACCGATCACAGACTGGATCACGGGGGGATCTCCACGCTGAATTCAAGAAAAGGAAACTGCTTTGGGTTTTACAGTGTTTCTGCATCGTTATTGACAAGGCTTGGAATTGAAAATATAGAGATCCATGAAGATGATGATTCACATTTCTGGAATCTGGTGAACATCGACGGAGCCTGGTATCATTTTGATACAACAAAAGGCTGGGGTACAGAACGGTTTTTATGGACAGATGCCCAGATGGATGCATATGAATATGATAATGGAACCTATGGTGTGATCCGCTATAACTGGGATCACAGTAAATATCCGGCGACACCGTAAGCTGATAGTACATGAAAGAAAATGAGGATTTAAAGTATGAAAAAGAAGAGAATATCTGTAGTAATAATGGTTGTATTAACAATGCTTTTGGCCGGATGTGGTCAGAAAAACAGCTCAGCTCAGGGGGAAGATACAACTGTAAAAGAACAAAAGCCGGATACACTTGGAGACCAGTCTGTAAAAGTCGGAGACAATGTGATTTCACTTGGGGATGAGATGAGTGATGTGACAGACAAACTTGGTGAAGCACAGGATGTCACAGAGGCAAAAAGCTGTATGTATGATGGGTATGACAGAACTTATTCCTATGACGATCTCACAATTATTACCAACGAAGAAGGAGAAAAAGAAATTGTCAATTCCATTTCTTTTTCCGGAGGGGAAGAGATAAAATGCGGACTCCATGTTGGGGATGCGGCATCAGATATTCCGGAATCGCTGAATGAGGGGAATGTTACAGAATCAGATACGGTGAATACTTACGAATTTTCGGACTATGGAATTGCCCTGTATCTGGAGAATCAGAAAATCAGTCAGATTGAATTGTATACAATTGCAGAGTAAAGATGGCGCAGGAGAGAAAAGATGGTATTTAGCTCATTATTGTTTATTTTATTTTTTTTACTGTTGACATGCCTGCTTTATTATCTGCCATTTGGGATTAAGTATAAGAACGCGATACTTCTTGTTATGAGTATCGTGTTTTATACGTTAGGGGAGCCTCGTTTTATCTGGCTGATTCTTGGATCATCGGTTGCAAATTATCTTGCAGGAATGGGGATTGCTTCCGGGAAGCATCCCAAAGTGTTTTTGGCAGTGATATTGATATTGGATCTGAGTGTATTGATCCTTTTAAAATATACCGGGATTGTACACAGTATGCCGGTTGGGCTTTCATTTTACACATTCCAGATGATTTCGTATATTGTTGATGTTTACAAAGATCCGACAATTGTACAGAAAAATCCGTTTTTGCTGATTTTATATATTATTTTCTTTCCACAGCTGATAGCGGGACCGATTGTAAAATATCATGCAATCCAAAAACAGTTGATGGAACGGACACATTCTGTGGAGTTATGGGTCAGCGGATGCAGGCGTTTTATCCTGGGGCTGGCAAAAAAGGTGATCATTGCAAATACCACAGGATATATGGTTGATTACGCATTTTCCATTACAACACATGTGACGGCTTTTACATCGTGGACAGTCGCAATCTTATACTGCCTCCAGATTTACTATGATTTTAGCGGATATAGCGATATGGCTATCGGGCTTGGGGAAATGTTTGGAATCCATATTGAGGAGAATTTCTGTGCACCATACCGGTCGACCAGTATTAAAGAATTCTGGCGGAGATGGCATATTTCGCTCGGAACATGGTTCCGTGATTATCTGTACATTCCTCTGGGTGGAAATCGTAAGGGAAAAATGCGTACTTACCTGAATAAATATATTGTTTTTTTTGCAACGGGTCTGTGGCATGGCGGGAATCTGACATTTATTTTGTGGGGTCTGATTCATGGAACCTGTGCAGTTTTTGAAGAGACAAATGCTGGAAAGGTATTACATAAAAACAAGGTGGTGGCATGGATCTGTACTGCTTTGGTGGTAAGCATTACATTTTTGGTGTTCCGTAGTCCGGATATTGGAACTGCTGGAAAGTGGATCATGGGACTTTTCCAGTGGAAGACCAATTCGGAAAATGTGAAATATTTTACAGTGTTTACCCCGTATCGTATTCTGATCTGCCTGATTGGATTACTTATGTCATGGCATGAGAGAAAAACAGATATATCAGAGAAACAGGGAATATGGAAAGAGGGGATTTCTCTGGCTGCAAGTGTGTTCTTATTGTTATTTTGCATTATGACACTTGGAACTGAGAGTTATAATCCGTTTATTTATTACAGGTTTTAAATGCATGGAGATATGAGATGAAGAAAAAAATTCAGATTATTTATATCATTGTGATCACCTTCATGACGGTGGCAATTGCGGTTGGAACATTTGTTATTGATAATCGTTCAGATAATGAAAACAATTCGTCTGCGCTGGAAGATACGGCATCATCCGGACTGGTTGAGCAGATGGAAAGCCGTATTTCCGGGAATTTTGGGTTTCGAAAACAGCTGATTGCACTGGATACTTTTTTACAGGAAAAAATATTACATACTTCGAATGTTTTGGATGTGATCATCGGGGAAAATGGCAATCTGTTTTTCGCAAAAACATCGGATGATTATCAGGGTATTGTTACGATGTCACAAAGACAACAATATAATACGGTGCGTACTCTGGAACTTATGCAGCAGTCGATAGAGAAAGACAATGGGAAGTTTCGGTTTGTGATCGCTCCGAACAAGAATTCTTTATATGATGAGATGCCGTTTAACTACCAGAAATATTCGGATAAGGGAAATGCGGACATAGTAATGCCTCAGCTTTCTGATGTGGATACGGTAGATCTGTTTCAGACATTTTATAATGAGCCGGAACAGATGTATTTCAGGCAGGATACGCATTGGAACAGTAAAGGTGCACTTCTGGCATACGATACCATTATGGCGGGTCTAAAACAGGAACACCCGGACTTTGATGGATGCGATTTCACAAGCCGGCGGGATTTCACGGGGGATCTTGAGAAGATGTTAAGACCGGAAGATCCTTCAAAAGATCTGGAATATTATCTGGATTATGATTTTGGGTATCATTATCTGACGAAGACGAGAAGTGTAGAGCAAAGTTATATTGAATCAGAGAATCCAGATGGAACAGGAAGCCTGTATATGTTCCGGGATTCTTTTGGGAATGCACTTTTACCATATTTTGCAGAGACATACTATCATGCAGTTTTCGATAAAAGCAGTAATTACAATTTACTGTTAAAACAGAAATACAATGCGGATACCGTCGTTCTTGAAATCGCAGAACGTAACTTGCCGCTTATTTCGCAAAGCCGGCCGGTATTTTATGCGCCGGAGTGTAAACCGGATCAAACGCAGCTTGTGGACGTTCCAGAATCTGCTGTTTCTGGAGAAGAAAACAAAGAAGGGACAGACAAGGAGATTAAAGAAGTGTCCCAGGAAAGTTACACAGGGTTTGCCGGTATACTGGATGCCGATTGGATTTCAGAAATGAAAGACATCGAAGAAGCACATATTCTGATCCGCTTGAAGGATAGATTTTATGAAATGACACCTCAGACAATAGAGGAAAATGACTATGGATTTTGTGCATATTTTCCGGAAGGCACAGATCTGACAGACTATGAAATCTACATTGAGCCAATGCTCAAATAGAGGCACCAGTTTTTAAAAAAATGTAAAAATATAAAACCTGTGGCAAAATTGACTCGTCTTATAGGTGAATCAAACAAAAGAAAGGAAGAAAAAAGCATGTTTTTCAATGAAGTATATTTTTCGCCGCAGGTACAAAAAGAGAGAGACCAGGTGGCTGCGGAAAGAGGGGATCTGTCTGCATTAATTCGGTTTAATTATAAACATGAGGAAATTTCCCATTTAAAAGAATTGGAGAGATGGGGCGTGAAGTTAAAATATCTTCCCATTGCAGATATGTGCGTGAAACAAAATAAGATGAACGATGCAGAACATTTTCTGCAAATGGCATATCAGAATAAGGAAGAGAATGCAGCGTATAAATTTGCTTTGTTCTGGGAAATGGCAGGAAACAGAGAAAAAGCGATTGAAAAGTTAATGGAAGTGTATCAGACACCGAAGGAGAAATGTTATCTGAGTGCCTGCCAGCGGCTTAGAACAAAATACCAGGTGAAGATACAAATGCCTCAGGAGATAGTGGACAAAGAGAAAAAGGTGAGAGATAGTGTGCTGGATATGAGCGAGCATCCGTTCAGTCAGTATCCGGTCAGATACATTGTGTGGTATGTTATGCTGGGAATAGCAGGTTTTATGGCTCTGTTTGTGAGTATCATCTTTGCAATACCATTTGCCATCACCATTTATCTGTTCAGGAAAAACCGTTACAGAAAGCCGATGCTTGAATGGGAGGATTTGCAGTCAGAATATTTGGATTATTGCAATGAATTTGGGCAGGAGTATAAAGACGATCCTGATCTTGGCCCGGTGAATGCGGATGATGCAGAGAATGAGCCAAAGCAGAGGGATTACCAGAAAACGGTTTTAGGATGTGATGGAGTCGAGTTTAAAGATGATGAGGAGGCATATGCTAAGGCACTGGCACAACATCGCATAGACAGGGATGAATTAACTAAAAAAATTCATCACATCAAAATGAATCACCTAATCCAGCGGTTTTATAAAGGAGAAAAGTGGCTTATGCCAATACTGGTCATTATGTATCATCTGAAATTTGATGGGGAAAAATTTATAGGTGATGCATATGGGCAGGCGGACTTCCCGATTGTATCGATGGATATGACAAAATCAAGCACTCTGAAAGAGGCAGATGAACCGTTGCAGGGTACATGTTTTTATTCAGATCAGATTTAAAAAAGACCTTCGGGTCTTTTTTTATATTTTTTTGAAAATTAAAACCTGATGTAATCTGGATTCGTCTTATAAGTGAAAACGAAAGGTTTATGAGAGGAGGAGAAGAGATGTCTGTGTATAAAATGTGCAAAGAAAACGAGAAATTAAAACAAATCTATCTCGAACAACAGCGCAGACCGCAGGAATATTTTCAGATTTCAGATGGAAACAGACTGACTGGAATGATGAATAAGTCGCTGAATTATGTGTTCGTGCCGGAGACGGTAACTGAAATTGGTGCTTTTGCATTTGCGGGCTGCAGACAACTGACCGGAATATTTATTCCGGATACGATAAAACACATTGAGGAGTGTATTTTTCCGAACTGTCCGAAACTGGCGGTGATCGTGGTGGATAAGGAAAATCGCTATTATGACAGTCACTGTGCATGCAATGCGATTATCGACAGACGGACAAATGAATTGATTGCGGGATGTATAAATACAA
Organism: Roseburia porci; assembly: GCF_009695765.1. Taxonomy (GTDB): domain Bacteria; phylum Bacillota; class Clostridia; order Lachnospirales; family Lachnospiraceae; genus Roseburia; species Roseburia porci. The sequence continues at coordinate 49,290 of NZ_VUNI01000009.1, read as the reverse complement.
TTATTCCACCAGATATCAGAGGAATTGGAAGATTTGCTTTTTACAGGCAGACGGGATTAAAGAGCATTACGATCCCGGGAAATATATTTTATATTGAGGCGTGTGCTTTTCGGGATTGTATACAACTTGTGGATGTGAAGCTGGCACAAAATCTGCACAGAATTGGAACCGAAGTATTTGCCGGCTGCGTGAGTCTTGAAGACGTGTATATTCCGCAGAATATTGTCTGTATAGAAGAAAATGCATTTGAAAGTGTGGATCATGTGTGGTATTGCGGAAAGTCAGCGGATGCACCATGGGGCGCATGGAAGCTGAATTAGAAATAAAACAGGAGAAAACTGGCAGATAAAACTACCGGTCCTCCTTGTTCAAATTGTCAAGTGCGAATTCACAGGATTGAACGACGAGTTCATTGACGGAAATGTCTTCTTCTTGTGCAACCTGTGACAACCGTTCTGCCAATTCTTTTGGAATCCGGTAAGTACGGTTTACATATTCCGTTTTTTTAATTTGAAATTGCATGATATCACCTGCCTAAAATCTTTCTTTACATCACTTATTTTAGTGACAAAAAGAGATGAAATATACACAGTAAAATTGCACGAATAAACTGTTGTGTTATATTGCAAGTATATAATGGCTAAGATATAATTATTTTGAAAAAATTTTAAAAATATAAAACCTGGAGAGGATTTCTTTCGTCTTAAAAGTAAAAGAAACAAAAAATGAGATTTTAGGAGGCTTGGAAAGCGCTATGAAAAAAGTATATGATTGTGGAATCGACCTTGGAACTACCAATTCCTGCATTGCGGTTTCGAAAGATGGGAACAGTGCAGAGATCATTGAAAGTACAACGGATAATCTTAGTACGACACCGTCAGCAGTTTATGTCAGCAAATCAGGAAAAATCATGGTTGGTCAGGCTGCATATCAGAATTTAGATCGTAAAAATGTTGCACTGCAGTTTAAACGTCTGATGGGAATGAATGAGAAAAATCTGTTTGCAGGAAGCCAGATGGAAAAATCCCCGGAGGAACTGTCCGCAGAGATTTTAAAAAAGCTGCGACAGGATTATCTGATCAGAGAAGGAAAAGAGGCACGGGATGCAGTAATCACGATTCCGGCGGCTTTTACTTCCATGCAGAATGAAGCAACACAGAAGGCTGCCAGGCTTGCAGGTTTTTCCAATGTACTGTTATTACAGGAGCCAATTGCGGCATCTATTGCATACGGAATGAAGCCGGATACGAAAGATCATTTCTGGATGGTTTTTGATTATGGCGGAGGAACTCTGGACGTGGCGATCGTTTCAACGTTTCACGGAAGATTGAAGGTGCTTAATACAGAAGGTAATAATTTCTTTGGGGGATGTGATCTTGACAGAGAAGTACTGGAGAAGATTGTGCTTCCAAGGCTGCGAAGAGAATATACGATTGGAGAACCGGTCAGACCGGCTCTGAAGAATCGTCTGCTTTTTGAAATTGAAAATGTAAAGAAAGCACTGGGAAGTGCGGAGTCGGCGTCGCTCTTTTTGTCAGGAGTTGTTGATGATGAAATGGAAGAGATTGAATTTGACTGTGATATTACAAGGAAAGAGTTCGATGAGGCGATAAGAGATGTGGTAGATGAAGGAATCAGAATTGCAGAAAAGGCATTGCAGGGAAGCAATATCACAGCAGATCAGCTTGAAAAGATCATTCTGGTCGGGGGAAGTACTTATGTGCAGCTGGTAAGACAACGGCTGGCAGAAGTGTTTGGAAAAGAAGTAGATTCGTCGGTTAATCCGATGCATGCGGTTGCGATCGGAGCTGCGATTTTTGCATCCGGCAATTATGTAGATGTCGAAGAACCGGAGCTGGACGCTTCACCAGAACAGGAAACAGAAGGAATCCGTGCGGAAATTTCGTATCTGCCACAGACTGACAGTGACAAAGCAGCAGTGCGCTGTGTGTTTCATGGAATAAAGGAAGAAGGATTTTCTGTCACCATCTGTAGTGAAGAGTGGGAAAGTGGTAAACTTGCGGTCAAAGATCAATGCGTAAAGACAAGACTTGAACTGCCGGAAGAAGGAATAAACAGATTTTCGGTTAAATTGTTTGACACAAATGGAACTCCTTGCGATTATGCGGGCGAACACACGATTGAGATCATGCGGAAAAAGCAGAATATGAAAATCTCCAGTGCACCACTGACGCATTCGGTATGTGTGGGAGTTATGAATAATGGATATGAGCAGTTGGATGTTGTGATTAAAAAAAATACGCTTTTACCAGCTGCAAACAGCGTTATATATCAACTGAATAAGACAATTCACAAAGGGTCTGAGGATGAGATTACCTTTAAGATCTATGAAGGCGAGATCTATGATAATCCGATTGCGAATACGGTTGCAGGGGTGATTCATATTAAGGGAAAAGATTTGAGCGAGGACCTTCGTGCCAATACAGAAGTGGAACTTCATCTTGCAGTCGATGAAAACCGTATCATCCATGTGTGGGGATGCTTTCAGGAAACAGGCGTACAGATTCCGGAAACGCAGCTTTTGGAAAAGACACAGCCGGTTCTGGAGGAAAGTCTGTATGGACTGGAACAGTACATGGAGGGAATGAGGATCAGTATCCGTAATATTCAGAATGCAGATCAGAAACAGGCTGCTTTTTACCAGAGCCGGTTTGAAAAAATGTATGAGCAGTATGAAAAGTATCTGGATCAGTATGATGCCGGAGAAGCGGATCCGGAATCGAATGATGTATATAAGTTTATCGAAGAATTTTATGGTCTTCATACGAGCATCGTCCGTGAAGAAAGAAAACTGAAAAAAGTTTCCGGAGCATCGGAACGTATGAACAAGGTTTTAAATCTGGAAAAAATGCAGCAGAATTACGGAACTCCCGAGGGAAGAGAAGTGACGAAGGAATGGAAACTCAGAATCGAACAGGCCAGATCCGAGGAAGAAGCAGAACGTTATATGAAAGAATTGTATGCCGCATGGGACAGGGATTGTTCACAGAATATTGAGTTTATCCACAACTGGTTTTCGAATCTGAAAGTCCGTGTGAGTGAACGGCAGATGGAGAATGATCCACGCTGCCAGAAGCTGTGCAGTGAATGTGAGGAAGCCTATGAGGAAAGAAATCTGGAGAATATGATGGGACTTGTCCGGAATCTGGAAACTTATATCTACTCCGAGCACAATGCTTTCACAGAAGAAAAAGAATTATTAGAACAATTAAAAGAGGATACTGGATTAGATATTGGAAGCAGAAAGGTTCAGATGCTGATCCATGACGGGGAAGAGGCAGTCAGAACTCAGGATATAGAGAGGTTAAAAGAAATTAATCAGCATTTGAAGAGTCTGCGAAGATTCAGTGCAACACAGCAGGTAGAGAACAGCAGATCAGATCTGAAAAAAGGATAGGTGACGATATGAATGAGAATTTTATGGAATTTTCGGAGGAATTATTTTCTGGGATGTACGATGTATACAGTACGTTGACCGGTGGCATGAAACAGGATCTGGGGCAGCTGCAGTGGATTGATACAGATCATATGTTAGTTGCGTATGACCGGATACTCAGTGAATGTTTTTTTCAGGTGGGAGCTGCAAAAGGTGCTCTTTCAGAAGAAGATCAGTATATGATAAAGAATTTCCCGGATCATGTAATGGATATTGCTGCGGATACCCACAGATATGCATTTTTACTTCGACATATCTCACTGGAGAACTATGAGAAAAACCGGGAAGAAGTATTCCCAAGGACGGAGTGGGATTTTTTTAAACAAACTTATGCAGAACTCAATTTGGAGAGACCTAAAGGTGGAACAGGCGATAATGAATATATCTGTGAGATTGTTGACCGCACAAAAGAACTTTTTTCCATATATACAGAAGATGAGCGGGGATTAGTAGCATGTTCGGCTTTTCTTGACAGTATTTTTGCCGACAATGTTTCAGACAGCAGAGAGGAAGAAAATCAGGAAAGCGTTGTGACCGGAGCCGAGGCGGCTGCGATACTGAAACAGGAGAAAAAAACAATCAGTGCAGAGGATAAGCGTAAGGCTTTGCTCGAAGAAAAGCTGCAGGAATTAAATGAACTGATCGGACTTGATCCGGTGAAAGAGGAAATATCAGGACTTGTTTATTCTTATCAGGTGAACAAAATGCGGAGAGAAATGGGGATAGATGTAAAGGATGATCTGTCCTATCATCTTATTTTTTCCGGAAATCCAGGAACCGGAAAAACGACCGTAGCCAGAATTGTCGCAGATATCTACTATTGTCTTGATATAATACCGGAACCGAAGTATACGGAGACAGATGCGGAAGGTCTCGTTGGACGATATGTCGGTGAGACTCCGACAAAGACGAAACGTATTGCGCAGGAGGCAATGGGAGGCGTTTTATTTATCGATGAGGCATATCAGCTTGTGGATGGAAGCCTTGCAGAATCTTATGGTCAGGAGGCGATAGATACACTTGTTAAGATTATGGAGGATCACAGGAATGAACTGATTCTGATTGTTGCAGGTTATCCGGAGGATATGAAAAAGTTTTTGCGGGCAAATGCAGGTCTGGAATCCCGGTTTAAAAGAACTATTGAATTTCCAGATTATTCACCGGAGGAAATGATGCAGATTCTGGAGCATTTCCTGGAAGGATGGATCTTATCGGAAGAGACAAGAGCATATATTCTGGAAAATTTATCGGAAGAGACAAAAAAGCGTGGTTTTGCAAATGGGCGGACAGTGCGTAAAATAGCAGGAAAATTGAAACAGTCTGTGGATGAGCGGATCGGACGTATGATGAGTGCAGGAAGTCTGGAGATCAGAAAAGAACTTCTTCAGACAATCACAATGGAGGATGCTGCCAGAGCATTCGAGGAAGAGGAGGATTCCGCAAGAATTGGATTTTGTGGAGGAGTTATGTAATGCAGAGTGAACGATGGATAAAATGGATGCTGGACAATCCGTTTCGGGTATTTTCGGTTCCGGCGGATATTTCAATGGAAGAACTGGATGAAAAAATTGAGGATATGCGCAATGACTTGCAGATCTTTGGAGATGAGGACGAACAGGAGACGGAATACGATCTGGAGGAACTGCCACTGCCAAAACGGTCATTGGAAAAGCTTTCAGTCGCACAGAAGCAGCTGCAGGATTCAGCGGAAATGTACAGGATGTTCTGGTTCGCGGATTCCAAATACTGTAAAAACTGGACGAAAGCGCAGGTTTACGAAGATCGTATCAGGGAAATACCGGATGCATCCAATTACGATGCGTTTCTGGCATATTTTTTGTTTTTTCTCACCATGCAGGATCAGCCAGATACGCTTAGCAACAAATTGCCACTTATATTGCGGTATATGGAACATTTGAAGGATGCCTCCTGTTTTCAGAGTGTTTATTCCGGCCGAAATCCGGAGGGGCAAAACGTCGGACACATACACAAGCAGCTGCTGGCAGAACTGGAAGATTGTATTTTTCAGGTAATCTTGGACGGAAGAAGATTCGGGGATTGCATAAAGACAGCAAAACAATGGGAAAATCAGGAATTTGCCATATATATCATCAATGACTGGTGTAAGAAATGGACCGCGAGATGGGAGAACATGTTAAAGTTGTTCAAAGAAGATCATAATTCCGTTTATCAGGAGAATCGGCCGGGAAGCCTGTACGTTCAGAATTTCGAGTATCTCTACTATAAAATATATTTGCCGGTAAGAAATATTTATCAGCTTTGGAATCATACAGAACTTGAAAGCTTATATTGTGATTCGTCAGTACAGTTAGGGATTGTCTATGAAAGTGCCACAAGGAAATTTGAAGAGACGGGGCAGGAAAGTTGTCGGTCTGATATGGAGTATATTGAAAAAAAATGTGGCAGCTGAGGACGATCTGGCGGAACATATCGTTATGTGTTTTAAGGAACGTACCAGAGGCATTCCTGTAGAAGTAGCAAAATGGGCAAAGATGGGTGCCGATTATGGAATCTATTATATGCTGGCCAAATATTTGGAGGCGTGTACAGTTTTAGAGGATTATAAAGAGGTATTGGAATATGTGGGGAAATACCGGACAATGAATCAACGGGAAGCTGATTATTATGAGGGAAATGCACGTGTCCATTTGGGGTATCTGGAGGAGGGAGAGAAACTCTTAAAACCTTTATGCGAAGGGGAAGACTTTATTGCGTGGAAGGCATTGGAACCTCTTGCTGTCAGCTATATTGGTGAAAAAGAAAATTTTAAGGCTGCACGTTGTTGTGCAAGAAGAATTTATCTGTATCCGGATTGGAACGAAAGTTATGATCGTACTGCACTGGGATTATTTCTTATGCTTGGGGCAGGGAACCCGGAATGGCTGGCTTTTCTTATGAAAAAGCTTACATTGATTTCATTTGATGAAAACTCTGAGGAAATTGGACTGCTGAGAGAACAGGGATATGATTATGATTTTACAAAGAGGGAGATCATTGGAGACGGAAGTGTTTTACGGAATTTTATGATCTTAAAGGCAAAAAACTATGATTTTGCAGTACTTGGCGACAGACTTGAAGATGCGGTGTATAAGACGGAAAAGATGATTCAGCAGGGAAAAGGAGACTATTGGATTTATAAAAAAGCATTTTACCTGAGGGAGCGTAAAATTTTTGCGTCAAAACAGACCGTACAGGGAGATCTGGCTGACCAGAAGCTTGCATTGCAGTGGCTGGAGAAAACACTGGAGCTGATGCCGCTACAGGAAGAAAGAAGACCGTTTGAGATTTTCCGTGAGAAGGTGATCGAGGATATTCAGAAGCTGGAAACGTTCTGCCGGCAGGAAGAACAGGATCCTTATACCGCATATCAGGGACTTATGGAATATTATAAAAACGCGTCTTTTATTCTTGGGCAGGATGCCGTCCCTTTCATGACGGATGACAAGCGTGCCTATTATAAAGAAAAATTGCAGCAGCTTGAGGAAACATGCACAAAGCAGAAACCGGTAGAGTCCATGACAAAGGCTCAGAAAATGGAATATGTGATTCAGCTGATCGGTAGTACGATAATCCCAAATGAAGAATTTAAGTGCATGTCAAGGGAGCAGCTGGTCACAAGGCTGAAACAGGATATCCAGAGTCTGCATGAAGCGGAACGGGTGATCCTGAGCGATGCATATCTGCTTAGAACGACAGACACGGATGAGATATTGAACCTTAGAAATGAAAAGATCACGCAGCTCCATATAGTTTGTGAAGAAATAAAATAGAGGGGAAACATACATATGAATAAAGAATTGAAAAAAATGATCTGGTGTCTGAACCTGTTCTGCATAATATCACTGGCGGGAACTATTGTGTCATCCGTGCCGGTCATTCTTATCTATCAGGCGATAAATGGAAATACAGATGGAAATGTACCAGATTCTGTAGTGATGCTTGGAATGGCAATTTATCGTGTGATAGAATCTTTGGTATTTGTCATGTTATTCCGGAAATGCACACTCACGGAGTTTAGGCAGGAGAAAGTTACAAAACAGATGATTGTGCCGTCAATCAGCCTTATGATGTTTTTCATAAGCTGCTACATACTGGCTGTGAATCAGCCGGTGGGGGTTGAGGATGCCGCTTCTGTTTTGAGAAATGTTTTGATTGCTCCGATATTTGAGGAATTGATGTTTCGTGGAGCCTTACAGAGAACCTTTCGTAAGTATTGTGGCCCGGCATTTGCAATTTTTGCCTCTGCATTGCTTTTTGCCATGTATCATATGTCATTCAAGCAGTTTTTTTACACGTTTCTGCTTGGATTGTTCTGTGCATACCTTGCAGAACACTATTCCATGAAAAATGCAATGATTGCACATATCGCATTTAATTCTGTCAATTCTATATACAGTCTGGCACCGTCAGCAATCATCCCGATCCTGTTTCTGACAGGCAGCATTTCTTTGATTTTTATCGGAAAACACAGAAAACAGATCCGCCATATGTGGGTGAAACCTGACAGAATGCAGATCAGGGCATTATTTCTCAATGTTCCGATGATATTGTTTACGATGATCTGGGCATTGTGTTTAATCGCAGATCTAGCTTAGGAGGTGAGCGCATGGATCGGTTTGGAATATTTCAACAATTGTTAAAAAAAGATATGGAAACAACCTGTCTTGCATTTGAGCAGGCAAGAATGATATTCTTAAATATAATGAGGAAAGTAAAGCAGAAGAAACTGGAAAATGGGAGGACAAAGGATGAATTGGACTGAAGCGGTAAAGCTTGCGAAAGAGGGGGATAACAGAGGTTACGATTTCCTGTATACACAGACCTATCAGAAGAATTATTATGTGGCGCTCCGTTATATGAAACAGGAGGATGCTGCAATGGATGTGTTGCAGGATGCATACATAAAGGCATTTAATAATCTGAGTCAGCTGCAGAATCCGGAAAAATTTCAGGGCTGGATGGCACGTATCGTGGCGACAAAGGCGCTGGATGAACTGAAAAAGACAAAAGTTTCTTTATTTTCACAGGTGAACACAGAAGATGAAGAAATATCTATGGAGGAGCTTCTTGAGGATCAGAGAATTGACACCAGACCGGATCTGGTGATTGATCAGGGAGAGACGAAAAGACTGGTGCAGGAGATGATTGATTCCCTGTCTGAGGAACAGAAAATCTGCATCATGATGTTTTACGTCGAGGAACTGTCGGTCAAAGAGATCGCAGAGACGTTACAGGTGTCAGAGAATACGGTAAAAAGCCGATTGAAATACGGAAGAAAAAATATCGAAGGTAAAGTTCTCGAACTGGAGAAAAAAGGAACCAAACTGTACAGCCTTGCTCCGATTGCATTTTTCCTGTATCTGCTTCGCAAAGATGTTATGGTTACACAGGCAGCAGACCTTCCGTTCAGTGCGCAGTTCAGGCAGGCGGATGCACCATCCGGACATGACAGGCCAAATGGCAGCAATCCGGATGCAGGAAGTCCGAGCGGTGGAAAACCAGATGCGGGAGTTCCAAAAGCAGGAAGCGGAAGCGCAGGTACTGCTGGGAAGGCAGTTTTGACAAAGACATCTGCGTTATCTGCAAAGAAAATTATCATTGGAGTAGTCATGGCTTTGGCTGTAGGCGGTGGTGTTGCATCCGGAGTCGGATTGGCAAAGAGCAATGCAAATGCAGATAAAGTGCAGGAACAGGCAGAGGAAGAACATACTTCAAGAAAAGACCGTGATACAGATAAGAAAAAGGAAGAAGTTTCTGAGGAGGTAATTCGGGAAACAGAGACTACAGAACCTGAGATACAGGACACTGATCAGGAATGGAAAGATGAGTATGCTGCTTTGGTAGACTCCATGCCGGAAGCGGGGAATGGATATACGCTTTTAGATGTGGAGGGAAGTGACGTTCCTGTCCTGGTGGTACGGGAAGGAATTTTTGAGATAAGTCCTACCTATACGTATCTGGAGGAAACCATACAGAATCCAAGTCTTGTGGAGATAACAGAAGACAGTCGTGTATATAAGGGCTATTGTGCAATTCAGCTTTACGTTTATAATAAACAGACAAAAACGGCTGAGCAGATTACAAGTGCAAAGGGAGATGGAGTGTATCCGGCATTACTCGATCAGTACATGGATGCATTTTATCTGACGTATCTTCCGGAAGAACGTCTGATCGTTGGGGATCTTGTTGGATCTTCTGCAGCAAACGAGAGTTATTCCGTTGATGTGGCAAATGCAAGTCTGAAAGCAGTGGAATCGTATACAGATGAGCAGCAGATTGATGCACTTCCGAAAAAGGATGTGATCGGTTACCGGACATTCGATCAGGCATTGGAAAATATCGATGCAGTATTACAATAAAAGAACAAATGTTCTATGATTAATGGACAAAATCAAAGCTTTGTAGTAGAATTAGCGTATAAATGCCATACTAGAAAGACATTGATTTTGTCCTTTTTTATTGGGATAATCAGTTACTACGATAGATTTTGAAGGGAGATGGAGCCATGGAGTTCAAACTGCACAGCAAATACAAACCAACCGGAGACCAGCCACAGGCGATTGCAGAGCTTGTGAAAGGATTCAGGGAAGGCAATCAGTTTGAGACACTGCTGGGTGTTACCGGTTCCGGTAAGACATTTACGATGGCGAATGTGATTGAGCAGCTGCAGAAGCCGACTCTGATCATTTCACATAATAAGACACTTGCAGGACAGTTGTATGGAGAGATGAAAGAATTCTTCCCGGAGAATGCGGTGGAGTATTTTGTCTCCTACTACGATTATTATCAGCCAGAGGCTTATGTACCTTCTTCCGATACGTATATTGCGAAAGATTCTGCAATCAACGATGAGATTGATAAATTACGTTTGTCAGCTACCGCTGCGCTGGCAGAACGCAAGGACGTTATTATCGTGGCGAGCGTATCGTGTATTTACGGCATTGGTAGTCCGGACGATTACATGCATATGATGCTGTCACTTCGGCCTGGAATGGAGATCGACCGGGATGAGGTGATCCATGGACTGATCGATATGCAGTATAACCGGAATGAGATGGATTTTAAGCGAGGTACATTCCGGGTTCACGGAGATGTGGTCGAGATTTTTCCAGCGAATGAGACGGACACAGCAATCCGTGTGGAGTTCTTCGGAGATGAGATCGACCGTATCACAGAAGTGGATGTATTGACTGGAGAAGTCAAGTGCGAATTGAACCATATTGCAGTTTTTCCTGCATCCCATTATGTGGTTCCGCAGGAGAAGATATTAAAGGCATGCGAGAATATTGAAGAGGAACTCAAGGAGCGCGTGGCGTATTTCAAGGGCGAAGATAAGCTGATTGAGGCACAGAGAATCGCCGAGAGAACGAATTTTGACGTGGAAATGATGAAGGAGACTGGTTTTTGCAGTGGAATTGAGAACTATTCGAGACATCTTGCAGGGAGACCGGCGGGGGCAACTCCGGATACATTGATGGATTTCTTCCCGGATGATTATCTGATCATTGTGGATGAGTCTCATATCACGATTCCGCAGGTGCGGGGCATGTATGCCGGAGACCGTTCCAGAAAGACCACACTGGTGGATTATGGCTTTCGCCTGCCGTCAGCATTGGATAACAGACCACTTAACTTTGAAGAGTTTGAGAGTAAGATTGATCAGATGCTGTTTGTATCTGCAACTCCGAATGTTTATGAACAGGAACACGAACTGCTTCGTGCGGAGCAGATCATTCGTCCGACGGGACTTTTGGATCCGGAGATCTCTGTCCGGCCGGTAGAGGGGCAGATCGATGATCTGATCGGAGAGGTAAATAAGGAGACCGCTGCGCATCATAAAGTATTGATCACGACTCTGACCAAGCGAATGGCAGAAGATCTGACCAAATACATGGGAGAGCTTGGAATCCGTGTGAAGTATCTGCATTCTGATATTGATACCTTAGAGAGAGCGGAGATCATCCGTGATCTGAGACTGGATGTGTTTGATGTCCTGGTCGGAATCAACCTGCTTCGAGAGGGACTTGATATCCCGGAGATTACACTGGTTGCAATTCTGGATGCAGATAAGGAAGGATTCTTACGATCGGAGACATCACTGATCCAGACGATCGGCCGTGCAGCGCGTAACAGCGAAGGACATGTCATCATGTATGCGGACAAGATCACAGATTCCATGCGTGTTGCGATCGATGAGACTGCGAGACGTCGTAAAGTACAGCAGGCTTATAATGAAGAACATGGCATTACACCGACAACGATTCAGAAATCCGTAAGAGAACTGATCGCTATTTCCAAGAAAGTTGCAGCGGAGGAGATGGATTTCAAGAAAGACCCGGAATCCATGAGCGCAAAGGAACTCGAGAAACTGATCGCAGATATCCAGAAGAAGATGCAGAAAGCTGCAGCAGAGCTCAATTTCGAGGCTGCCGCAGAATACAGGGATCAGATGGTCCGGCTAAAGAATATGCTGCGTGAGATAGACAGTTAGACAGAAAGGACAGTAAGCCCAATGGCAAAGAAACAGAGAAAATACATTAAGATCAGAGGAGCGAATGAGCATAATCTGAAAAATATAGATATTGATATCCCAAGAGACGAATTTGTTGTTTTAACCGGTCTGTCAGGTTCCGGTAAATCCTCCCTTGCATTTGACACGATTTATGCGGAAGGACAGAGACGTTATATGGAATCTTTATCCTCTTATGCAAGACAGTTCTTAGGACAGATGGAAAAGCCGAATGTTGAGATTATAGAAGGACTTCCACCGGCAATTTCCATTGACCAGAAATCAACGAACCGTAATCCAAGATCTACGGTTGGAACCGTAACGGAGATTTATGATTATTTCCGACTCCTTTATGCCAGAATCGGTGTGGTACATTGTCCGAAATGTGGCAAAGAGATCCGCAAGCAGACGATCGATCAGATCGTTGACAGTGTACTTGCGCTGCCGGAAAGAACAAGGATCCAGATTCTTGCACCAGTCGTCAGAGGACGTAAGGGAGAACATCAGAAGCTTTTTGAAAAAGCGAAGAAGAGCGGATATGTCCGTGTTGTTGTAGACGGTAATATGTATGACCTTTCGGAGAATATTCCGATGGAGAAGAATATCAAGCACAATATTGATATTGTGATCGACCGGTTGGTGATCAAAGAAGGAATTGAGAACCGTCTTACAGATTCTCTTGAGAACGCATTCCGCCTTGCAGAGGGCAATGCTATTGTCGATGTTGTAGATGGTGAGCCGATCAATTTTTCGGAGAATTTTGCCTGCCCGGATTGTGGAATCAGCATTGATGAAGTAGAACCAAGAAGCTTTTCATTCAATAACCCGTTTGGAGCCTGCCCGGTATGTTACGGACTCGGATACAAGATGGAATTTGATGAGAATCTTATGATTCCGGATAAGAATCTCGCAATTTCCGAGGGAGCGATCCAGGTAATCGGATGGCAGTCATGCACAGATCCTTCCAGTTATACGTATGCAACGTTACAGGCTCTGTCGCAGGGATATGGATTTTCCCTGGATACTCCTTACAAAGACCTTCCGAAGGACATCCGCCATATGCTGATTCACGGCGGAGACGGAAGAATCCTGAAAGTCCATTACAAAGGACAGCGTGGAGAAGGAGTGTACGATCTGAACTGGGAAGGGCTGATCCGTAATGTGGAACGGCGTTACCGTGAGACCGGTTCAGACACAATGAAGCAGGAATATGAGCAGTTCATGCGCATCACACCGTGTGCGGAATGTGGCGGACAGCGACTGAAGAAATCTTCGCTTGCAGTTACGGTATGTGGCAAGAATATCCATGAGATAACAGATATGTCAGTCAAGGATCTATGCGAGTTCCTGGATCAAATGGAACTGACAGAACAGCAGCATTTTATCGGAGATCAGATTTTAAAAGAGATCCGTGCCAGAGTGGGATTCTTAAAAGAAGTCGGACTGGAGTATCTGACACTGACACGTGCGACCGGAACTCTGTCAGGTGGAGAAGCTCAGCGTATCCGCCTTGCAACACAGATCGGATCCGGACTTGTCGGAGTGGCATATATTCTGGACGAGCCAAGTATCGGGCTGCATCAGAGAGATAATGATAAATTACTGCATGCACTGATGGATCTGAAAGATCTCGGAAATACACTGATCGTTGTGGAACATGACGAGGATACCATGCGTGCTGCAGATTATATTGTGGATATCGGACCAGGTGCGGGAACACATGGTGGAGAAGTAGTTGCAGCCGGAACAGCAGCAGACATCATGAAATGCAGGAAATCTATCACCGGTGCATATCTGAGCGGAAGAATCAAAATTCCGGTTCCGGAGGAGCGCAGAAAACCAACCGGATTTCTGACGATCCGCGGAGCAAGGGAGAATAACCTGAAGAATATCGATGTGAAAGTACCTCTTGGAATTATGACCTGCATCACCGGCGTGTCGGGATCGGGCAAGAGCTCATTGACGAATGAGATTCTTTACAAACATCTTGCACGTAAACTGAACCGGGCAAGATGTATCCCTGGAGATCACGATGGAATCGATGGTGTGGAACAGTTAGATAAGATCATTGACATTGACCAGTCTCCAATCGGACGGACACCAAGATCGAATCCGGCAACTTACACCGGGGTATTTGATATGATCCGTGATCTGTTTGCTGCAACTGCGGATGCGAAAGCAAGAGGATACAAGAAGGGACGTTTCAGTTTCAATGTCAAAGGTGGACGGTGTGAAGCCTGCAGCGGAGACGGAATACTGAAGATCGAGATGCATTTTCTTCCGGATGTATATGTTCCATGTGAAGTTTGTGAGGGAAAACGTTATAACAGAGAGACTCTGGAAGTCAAATACAAAGGAAAAAGTATATATGATGTGCTGAATATGACCGTGGAAGAGGCACTGGAGTTCTTCAAAAATGTTCCGACGATCCACAGAAAGATACAGACACTGTATGATGTTGGACTTTCCTATGTGAAGCTCGGACAGCCATCGACAGAACTTTCCGGAGGAGAAGCACAGCGAATCAAACTTGCAACAGAACTGAGCAAGAAAAGTACCGGAAAAACGATTTACGTTCTGGATGAGCCGACCACAGGACTTCATTTTGCAGACGTGCATAAGTTGATCGAGATTCTGAGAAGACTTTCGGATGGCGGTAATACGGTAGTTGTGATTGAACATAATCTGGATGTAATCAAGACTGCAGACTATATCATTGATATGGGGCCGGAAGGCGGAGATGGAGGTGGAACTGTGATTGCACAGGGAACACCGGAAGAGATCTGTGAAGTGCCGGAATCGTATACCGGACAGTTTTTAAAGCCATATCTGGAAAAGAAATAAGAAGTGCCTGAATATTTGGGGAGTACCTTCCGGATACAGCACAATATCCGGAAGGTATGAGTTATGAAAAATTATATTAGCTGATTAGCTAGTACTCTTAGAAGATATATGCCAAATGTGACAAGTGTGTGATGAAACCATGAAAAAATGAAGATTTTTTTAAATCTGCTTATAACAAAGAAAAAATATTTGAAAAATGAAGCGAATTGTATATAATGGTAATGTATATGTAAAAATATGATTAAATGCATCTCTGCGTCTATTTCTGGAAAAGAATGGCAGAGACGAATCACACATAAAGAGTCAGAACGAAGAAAGAGAGGAACGATTCATGATTGGATCAGATATCGGTATTGATTTAGGTACTGCGAGTATTTTGGTATATATAAAAGGAAAAGGTGTTGTGTTAAAAGAGCCATCTGTTGTTGCATTTGACAGAGACACCAATAAGATCAAAGCAATTGGTGAAGAGGCAAGACTGATGCTTGGAAGAACACCTGGTAATATCGTGGCTGTAAGACCATTGCGTCAGGGTGTTATCTCTGATTACACGGTAACAGAGAAAATGATCAAATACTTTATTCAGAAAGCACTTGGCAAGAAAACTTTCCGTAAACCACGTATCAGCGTCTGCGTTCCAAGTGGTGTTACCGAAGTAGAGAAAAAGGCTGTTGAAGATGCTACGTATCAGGCAGGAGCAAGAGAAGTGGCAATTATCGAGGAGCCAATCGCAGCAGCAATCGGTGCAGGCATTGATATTGCAAGACCATGTGGTAATATGATCGTAGATATCGGAGGCGGTACTGCAGATATCGCTGTAATCTCTCTTGGTGGATCTGTAGTAAGCACATCAATCAAGATCGCTGGTGATGATTTTGATGAGGCGCTTGTAAGATACATGCGTAAGAAACATAATCTTCTGATCGGTGAAAGAACAGCAGAAGACATTAAGATTAAGATCGGAACATGTTATCCACTGGCTCAGAATGAGACAATGGATGTACGTGGACGTAATCTGGTTACCGGACTTCCAAGAACTGTAACAGTAAGCTCTGAAGAGACGGAAGAAGCTTTACGTGAGCCAACACTTCAGATCGTAGAAGCTGTACATTCCGTACTGGAGAAAACTCCACCAGAACTTGCAGCTGACGTTGCAGACAGAGGAATTGTTCTGACGGGTGGTGGATCTCTTCTTCGTGGATTAGAAGAACTGATCGAGGATAAGACAGGCATCAATACGATGACAGCAGAGGAGCCAATGACCTGTGTTGCTATCGGAACAGGTAAATATGTAGAGTTTTTAGCAGGTAAGCGTGACGACGATTAAGATTCACGCCCAAAGGAGTAGCGTATGGTAAAGGGTCTTTATACTGCACATACAGGAATGGTGAACGAGATGAAACGTCTGGACGTTCTCTCGAATAACCTTGCGAATGCGGACACAACTGGATATAAGAAAGAAGGAACAACAGCGACAACATTTGGGGATGAGCTGGCGTTCCGTATCCGGGATACATCGGACTACGGTCTTCCGAAACGCATCGGAGGAATTACGTATGGAACAAAACTTGGACAGGTTTATACGGATTATTCGACCGGTAATTTAAAAGTAACGGATAATGATACGGATTTTGCAATCAACGGAGATGGGTTTTTCGCAGTTGCATTTACCAATAAGGCCGGAGAAACTTCAGTGAAGTATACCAGAGATGGTGCATTTACAGTGAACCGGAATGGCTATCTGGTTACCAAAGACGGAGACTATGTATTAAACACGAATGGCGCTCTGACTGGTAATGCAGGAGAAGGCAATTACGTGCGTGTTGATCCGAATGCTAAGATCCAGGTTAATGAACTTGGACAGGTTTATCAGAATAATCAGCTTGTCAGCAACATCGGAGTGGTGAATGTTGACAATTACGATTATCTTGAGAAATATGGCGAGAATATGTATAATCTCGTAGACGGCGGAAGAGTGGTGAACTCAGATGCAACAGTGGAACAGGGAGCCCTGGAGACATCAAACGTAAATGTTGTATCGGAGATGGTCAACATGATCACGATCCAGAGAGCATATGAAGCTGGACAGAAAGTGATCACATCGATCGATGGAACACTTGACATCGCAGCAAACCAGGTTGGTAAGGTATAAGTAGTCAATAAACGATTCTGCAAAGGAGAAAATGTCCTATGATGAGAGCATTATATACTGCTGCGACAGGAATGATCGCAGAGCAGACAAATCTGGATACCATTTCAAATAATCTTTCAAATGTGAATACAACAGGATTTAAATCCGAACGTACGGAATTCAAATCTTTGTTATATCAAACAATCCAGACAAGAACGACATCTGCAAATGGTGCAGAAAAGCCGGTTGGTGCACAGGTTGGTCTTGGAACAAGAGTTGCAGCAACTACATCCATGTATACACAGGGTAACTTGACAGAGACAGAGAGTGACACGGATTTTGCATTGGATGGAGACGGTTTTTTTGCGGTAAGAGGTGTTGATGGACAGACTTATTACACAAGAAACGGAAGCTTCACCTGGAGCATTGCAGCAGATGGAAGCACAATCCTTGCAACGAAACAGGGGTATCCGGTTCTTGACCGGAATGGTAATACGATTACGGTTCCGAATGGTGTGAGTGCCGAAAAAATGCAATTCTCCCAGACCGGCGAGATTGGATACTATAATAATGACAATCAGTATGTTCCATTGAACCAGTATTTTGGAGTATATCAGTTTAACAATCCGACAGGACTTGAGAAGCTTTCCAACAGTCTGCTTGAGGCAACAGCAGCATCTGGCAATCCAATGCAGGAGGGAACTACTGCAGGAGTGACAAACAGTAAGGTATGTCAGAAACGCCTGGAAGCATCCAATGTATCTGTCGCTGATGAGATGGTAAATATGATCGTTGCACAGCGTGCATATGAACTGAACTCAAAGGCAATCACAACAGCGGATTCCATGCTGGAGACCGCGAATAATCTGAAACGATAAGAGGTGTAGGATATGGACATTTCATCACTTGGTAATATGTCTGGTGTACTTAATTCAGCGCAGAACAGCAGTGCGGCATCGTCTGCCAATTCCCTGAGCAGCTCTTTAAAGGGATTGTCGAAAGATTCTTCAGAAGATGAACTGAAAGGTGTAATCAAAGACTTTGAGTCTTACTTTGTAGAACAGATCATCAAAGAAATGAAAGATACTTTAACAAGCGATGATGACGAAGATTCTACGGTGTCTCAGTACAAGGATATGTATATGGACAATGCCATTGAACTGATTTCGGACGAGATCGTGGATCAGGTTGGTGAGAATTATACACAGCAGTTATATGAGGCAATGAAGCGTAATTATAATATTGAGTAAAAGAGATGGGAGCAGAGTATGTTGGAACAGACGTAGTCTGCTCTTTTCCTGTGTGAAAAGACATAGAGGACAGAAAACGGAGAAAAGGAACAGATAGAGCTTGGAGACGATTAATGGATATGTAGACCATATCATTTACCGGAATGCAGATAATGGTTATACCGTTCTGGTACTGATATATGAAGAAGAGGAAGTGACCTGTGTCGGTTATTTCTCAGATATTGCCGAGGGTGAGAATATCGAGGCAAAAGGAGAGTATACGGATCATCCGACTTATGGAAGACAATTTAAGATTTCGTCTTTTGAAGAGAAGGCGCCTCAGGATGAAATTGCAATTGAACGTTATCTGGGATCGGGTGCGATCAAAGGAATCGGGATTGCACTTGCTGCCAGAATTGTAAGA
This sequence comes from Roseburia porci, assembly GCF_009695765.1. GTDB lineage: Bacteria > Bacillota > Clostridia > Lachnospirales > Lachnospiraceae > Roseburia > Roseburia porci. The sequence goes on along the minus strand of NZ_VUNI01000009.1, from coordinate 30,675 downwards.
AGATTTAAAGAGGACACATTCCGGATCATTGAGGAAGAGCCGGAACGACTTGCGGAAGTAAAAGGCATCAGTGAACATAAGGCGATGGAGATCGCAGATCAGGTGAATGCCAAAAAGGATTTACGGCAGGCAATGATTTTTTTGCAGCAATATGGAATCCATGTAAACCTCGCGGTAAAAATCTACAATACATACGGACAGGAGATCTATCGTATTCTGAAAGAGAATCCATATCAGCTTGCAGATGATATGGAAGGTGTCGGCTTTCGGACGGCAGATGAGATTGCGACAAAGGTCGGAATACGGACGGATTCAGACTTCCGGATCCGGAGTGGAATACAATATGCACTGCTTCAGGCTGCTGGAGAAGGACATACCTATCTTCCGATGGATGAGCTGACCAGGCGGACAAGTCTGCTTTTGGACATTGATCCGGAACATATTGAGAAACATTATATGAATCTGGCAATGGACCGCAAGATTGTAATGCGTCAGAACGAGGATGTGACACAGATCTATTCGGCCAGTTTCTTTTACATGGAGGCGAACACGGCGACCATGTTAAAACAGCTGAATATTAAATATGATGTATCGGATGCAGAGATTGAACAGCGGATACATGCAATTGAGAAAAAGTCAGACATTCAGCTTGATGAACATCAGATCCAGGCAGTGCGTGAGGCAATCCGGAATGGTGTGCTTGTTATAACAGGAGGACCTGGAACTGGAAAAACAACAACTATCAACACGATTATCCGGTATTTTGAAATGGAGGGAATGGACATTTTCCTTGCAGCTCCAACCGGACGTGCAGCGAAGCGTATGAGCGAGACAACAGGATTTGAGGCGCGCACAATCCACCGTATGCTGGAGCTTAATGGCGGAATGGACGGAAATGCAGGATTTGAGCGGAACGAGCAGAATCCACTGGAAACCGATGTGATCATTATCGATGAGATGTCCATGGTGGATATCAGCATTATGTATTCACTGCTCAAGGCTGTCGTAGCAGGAACAAGGCTCATCCTTGTGGGAGATGTCAACCAGCTTCCGAGCGTCGGACCGGGAAGCGTTTTAAAAGATATCATCGATTCGCACCAGTTTAACACCGTCATGCTGACAAAAATCTTCCGTCAGGCAAGCACATCAGATATTATCGTAAATGCACATAAGATCAACCGTGGAGAAGAAATTACGCTGGATAACAAGAGTATGGACTTTTTCTTCCTGAAACGATATGATGCGGATAAGATTATTAATGTCACATTGCAGCTGATCAAACAGAAACTTCCAAAGTTTGTAGATGCGGCGGAATATGATATACAGGTGTTAACACCAATGAGAAAAGGGCTTCTTGGTGTCGAACGTCTGAATGGAATTTTACAGCAGTATATGAACCCGCCCGATAAGAGAAAAACGGAAAAAGAATATAATGGCACGATCTTCCGTGAGGGAGATAAAGTTATGCAGACGAAGAACAATTATCAGCTGGAATGGGAGATACGCAGTAAATATGGACTTTCCATTGAAAAAGGTACTGGAATATTCAACGGTGATATGGGAATCATCCAGCAGATCAATGAATTCGCAGAGACGATGACGATTGCCTTTGATGAGAACCGCATGGTAGAGTATTCGTTTAAACTTCTGGATGAACTGGAACTTGCATATGCGATCACAATACATAAATCACAGGGATCAGAGTATCCGGCAGTTGTAATTCCGCTTCTTACCGGTCCTCGTATGCTGATGAACCGCAATCTGCTCTATACAGCAGTTACACGTGCAAAGAAATGTGTTACACTGGTAGGAAACGATGAAACGTTTAACATGATGATCCAGAACACGACAGAATTGAAACGATACAGCGGATTAAAAGACAGGCTGATCGAGGCATAAAGGAAAGGATAATAGACAGATGGAAACAAGAATGTTATATGAGAATGAGATTCCGGCGGCGGCAGAGACGGCCAGAGGAATTTTTGAACATTGTGTCAAAGAGAAGATTGCAGATCCGCAGATCATACGTTATACAGAGGAATATCTGCAAACAGAGCATCTGCTTGGAATGATCCGGCAGTCACAGCTTTATATGTGGGGAACTTTTGATGCGGGACGGATCATAGCAGTTGGCGGACTGCAGAGAGAAGGGCATATTACGATGCTTTATGTTTTCCCGTATTACCAGAAACATGGGATCGCGCGGACCATTGCATCCGAAATGAAAAAATATGCAGGCAGATTTCTGCATCTGAAACGTATTACGGTCAATGCCATGCCAGTTGAGGCAGCCGGATATTTTGAAACACTTGGATATTCCAGAATGGACACGAAAGGAAATGGAACCAATGGCTTTGTATCACTTAGTTTGTCCACGGAAGGAAAATGCGATTATCCGGTAAAACACATCAAAGAACGCACTCTGATCGGAATTATCGTTGGATTTCTGGCTGCAATCTTTGTGATTGCGATTGGTTTTGTGTTATCCTGTTTATGAGCATTCTAAACAAAATGCATAAAACATTTTAGAAATTGTATAAAATCTCGGCACTTTTATTCGCCCAAAAAGGTTGAAAAAAGTGCCTTGATATGATAAACTTTTTACAATTTAGGCAGATACTGTGCGAGAAGTATGCCTCAGGCATTCTTAAGACACATAAAAGGCGAAAAAGAGCATCCCTCTTTTTTTTTGCCAAAATGAAGAAAGGGCAAGGTGAAACATGAAAGCATTTTTAATACTCGAAGATGGAAATGTATTTACTGGAACCAGCATTGGTTCTACCAGAGAAGTCATCAGCGAGATCGTATTCAATACTTCAATGACAGGATATCTTGAAGTACTGACAGACCCGTCCTATGCAGGACAGGCAGTTGTAATGACATATCCTCTGATTGGTAATTACGGAATTACTCCGGATCAGGAGTCGAAAAGACCATGGCCGGATGGCTATATTGTAAGAGAGCTGTCCCGTATGCCAAGTAACTTCCGCTGTGAAGGAACGATTCAGGATTACCTGGTAAAATACGACATCCCGGGCGTTGCCGGAATTGATACCCGAGCATTGACCAAGATCCTTCGTGAGAAGGGAACTATGAATGGAATGATCACAACCAATGAGAATTACAATTTAGACGAGATTATTCCAAGACTGAAAGAATATAACACAGGTAATGTGGTAGATAAAGTAACCTGTGATAAAGAGAGAGTATTAAAAGGCACCGGTAAAAAAGTTGCATTACTTGATCTCGGCGCGAAAAATAACATTGCCCAGTCATTAAATAAACGTGGATGTGAAGTGACCATTTATCCGGCACATACTTCCGCAGAAACAATTCTTGCTTCCAATCCGGACGGAATTATGTTAAGTAACGGACCTGGAGATCCAAAGGAATGTACAGAGATCATCAAAGAGATTAAGAAACTGTACGATTCCGATACACCAATTTTTGCAATCTGTCTTGGACATCAGCTTATGGCACTTGCAACAGGTGCAGATACACACAAAATGAAATACGGACATCGTGGAGGAAACCATCCGGTAAAAGATCTGAAGACAAACCGTGTTTACATTTCTTCCCAGAACCATGGCTATGTGGTAGATACCGAGACATTGGATCCGGCGGTTGCAAAACCGGCATTTGTAAATGTAAATGATGGAACAAATGAAGGTCTTGAGTATGTTGGAAAGAACATCTTTACGGTTCAGTTCCATCCGGAAGCATGTCCTGGACCACAGGATTCATCTTACCTTTTTGACCGGTTTATTGAAATGATGGGAGGAAAACAGTAATGCCAAGAAATCATGACATCAAAAAAGTATTAGTAATTGGTTCTGGTCCAATCGTCATTGGACAGGCTGCCGAGTTCGATTACGCCGGCACACAGGCCTGCCGTTCACTGAAAGAAGAAGGCGTGGAAGTATGTCTGGTCAATTCCAACCCGGCAACAATCATGACCGACAAAGAGATTGCAGACCAGGTATATATTGAGCCATTAACAGCAAGTGTTCTCGAAGAGATCATTTTAAAAGAGAAACCGGACAGTATCCTTCCGACATTAGGAGGACAGGCTGGATTAAACCTTGGTATGGAGCTTGCTGAGAGCGGATTTTTAGAGAAACATGGTGTAAAACTGATCGGAACGACAGCAGAGACAATCTTTAAAGCAGAAGACCGTCAGGCATTCAAAGACACCATGGAGAAGATCGGTGAGCCATGTGCTGCATCACAGGTCGTAAAAAATGTAGAGGATGGTATTAAATTTACGAATACCATTGGATACCCGGTTGTACTTCGTCCTGCATTTACATTAGGAGGAAGCGGCGGTGGTATCGCCCATAACGAGCAGGAACTGGTTGATATCTTATCCAACGGACTTCGTCTGAGCCGTGTTGGAGAGGTACTGGTAGAGCGTTGTATCGCAGGCTGGAAAGAGGTTGAGTACGAAGTAATGCGTGATGCGAACGGCAACTGCATTACCGTATGTAACATGGAGAATATTGATCCGGTTGGTGTTCATACCGGAGACTCCATCGTAGTAGCACCTTCCCAGACACTTGGTGATAAAGAGTACCAGATGTTAAGAAGTTCTGCACTGAACATTATCAATGAATTAAAGATTACCGGTGGATGTAACGTACAGTATGCATTGAATCCGGATTCTTTCGAATACTGTGTCATTGAGGTAAACCCTCGTGTATCCCGTTCATCTGCACTTGCATCAAAAGCAACCGGATACCCGATCGCTAAAGTTACTGCAAAGATCGCGCTTGGTTATACACTCGATGAGATTAAAAATGCAATCACACAGAAAACATACGCAAGTTTCGAGCCAATGCTTGACTACTGTGTCGTTAAGATTCCGAGACTTCCATTTGATAAATTCCTTACAGCAAAGAGAACTCTTACAACACAGATGAAAGCAACCGGAGAGGTAATGAGTATCTGCGATAACTTTGAGGGTGCTCTGATGAAGGCAATCCGTTCTCTGGAGCAGCATGTTGACTGTCTGCGTTCCTATGATTTTACAGGACTTTCGGATGAAGAACTGGATGAACAGCTTCATGTTGTAGATGACCGTCGTATCTGGGTAATCGCTGAAGCACTTCGCCGTGGAGTAAGCTACGATCACATCTATGATATTACCAAGATCGACCGCTGGTTTATCGATAAGCTTGCAATTCTGGTTGAGATGGAAGCACGTCTTGAGAAGGAAGAACTGACAGTTGATCTGTTAAAAGAAGCAAAACGTATCGAATTCCCGGATACCGTGATCGCACGTCTCACTGGAAAAACAGAAGAAGAGATCCGCGATATGCGTTATGCAAACGGAATCGTTGCTGCATATAAGATGGTTGATACCTGTGCTGCAGAGTTCGCAGCAGAGACTCCATATTACTATTCTGTTTATGGAAGCGAAAACGAAGCAGCAGAGACAAAACCGGAGAAAAAAGTACTCGTACTTGGATCAGGTCCAATCCGTATCGGACAGGGTATCGAGTTTGACTTCTGTTCTGTACACTGTACCTGGGCATTTGCAAAAGAAGGATGGGAGACTGTCATTGTAAATAATAACCCGGAGACTGTTTCGACAGACTTTGATATTGCAGATAAACTGTATTTTGAGCCACTTACAGCAGAAGATGTTGAGAGCATCGTAAATCTTGAAAAACCGGATGGAGCTGTTGTGCAGTTCGGTGGACAGACTGCAATCAAACTGACGGAAGCCCTGATGAAGATGGGAGTTAAGATCCTCGGAACAAAGGCAGAGGATGTCGATGCAGCAGAGGATAGAGAGTTATTTGACGAGATTCTTGAGCAGACAGGAATTCCGAGAGCAGCAGGTGGAACTGTATTTACTGCTGAGGAGGCAAAAGAAGTTGCAAACCGTCTTGGTTATCCGGTACTGGTAAGACCTTCTTACGTACTTGGTGGACAGGGCATGAAGATTGCTTTTAACGATGAAGAGATCGAAGAATTTATCGGTATCATCAATCGTATTGCACAGGATCATCCAATCCTTGTAGATAAATATTTACAGGGTAAGGAAATCGAAGTAGATGCTGTATGTGATGGTGAGGATATTCTGATTCCTGGTATCATGGAGCATATTGAACGTACTGGTGTACATTCCGGCGACAGTATTTCTGTATATCCGGCACCGACGATTAGCGAGCATGTAAAAGAGACAATCGTAGAGTATACCAAACGTCTTGCAAGAGCACTGCATGTAGTTGGACTGATCAATATCCAGTTCATTGCCATGAACGAAGAAGTATATGTAATTGAGGTTAACCCACGTTCTTCAAGAACAGTTCCATACATCAGTAAAGTAACAGGTATTCCAATCGTAGATCTTGCTACAAAAGTGATTATCGGTAATACGATCAAAGGACTTGGATATAAACCTGGACTTGCACCGGTTGCAGATTATATTGCAATCAAGATGCCGGTATTCTCATTTGAGAAACTGCGTGGTGCTGAGATCAGCCTTGGACCTGAGATGAAGTCTACCGGTGAATGCCTTGGTATTGCAAAGACATTCAATGAAGCATTATATAAAGCATTCCTTGGAGCAGGCGTGACACTGCCAAAATACAAACAGATGATCATGACCGTAAAAGATGCGGACAAGGAAGAAGCAGTAGGTGTTGCAAAACGTTTTGAAGCACTTGGATATAAGATTTATGCAACAAGAAGTACAGCAAAATACTTACAGGAGCATGGAGTAGCTGCGCTTCGCGTAAACAAGATCAATCAGGAGTCACCAACCGTTATGGATCTGATTCTTGGACATAAGATCGACCTTGTCATCGATACTCCGACCCAGGGTAATGGAGATAAGACAAGAGACGGCTTCCTGATTCGTCGTAATGCAATCGAGACAGGTGTTTACTGTATCACATCTCTGGATACAGCAAATGCACTTGCACGTTCACTGGAAACAGCAGACGGCAAACTTACACCAATCGATATTGCAACCGTTAAAAATATGTAATATGTAAATAAAAAATGTTAGCATGTATCACGAGTACAAATGATTGCAGGCCTGATTTATTATAAATTTTGCAATTGCTAACATGAAAAAAAGAGAATGAAAACCTAGAGTGGGGTTTTCATTCTCTTTTTTAAAAGCAACAATTAGAGTAATTTCCGGCGTGGAGCCTTGGTTGTTGGTGGAACTTCCATCGAAGGCGCGGCTGTTTTTGGAGTGGATCGTGCAGCACTCGCAACTGGTTTGGAGACCTCTTTTGGAGAAGCCGCTTTCTTATCTGGGGCTTTGGAAGTGGCTGGTGACGCTGCAGCAGATTTTGGAATGGCAGTCTTTGCAGTATGCTCAGAACGCATTTTTTTATCATGGAACCGTTTGGCGGTTTCTTTGATCCGGTCATCTGCAACAAACAGTTTTAAAGTATCTTCATTGATTGCGATGCGGTTGTCCATTGTCTTCATGATATCTGTAATCTGCATATGACGTGCAATGGTTGGATTGCTTAAATCATAAAGCTGATTATTGTCGATACGAAGAAGGAGTGGCTTCATGAAGTCATTTGGATTCTCCACAAGTACGATTGCTTTTTTGCCATTGGACAGATCCACGCTTGCTCCGGCCGGGACAATGTGGATACAGTCGGCGAGAGCATCTACAATCGTTTTTTGATAATTATCCGGATCTTCCTGGAGCTTTTGCATAGCAATAATTTCGGAAACCGGAGCATAATCGATGTTCATAGCAGTTAAAATATCGTATTCATCTGCAACCTGTAAAACTGCAGACATGGCAATCAGATCCTGATTGGCTTTGTTAATCTTACGTTTTACGCTCTTGCGGAAAATGAAATATTCAATGAGCGCCATAGAACGATCGACAAGCTGTGTACGGTCAAAATGGGCATTCAGATCTTCATAGCCTTTTTCAAGGCAGAGCTGGATCGTATCGCGGTCGCCGGTTGTCATGTGGCTTCCTTTGATCAGGACAGTCTTTGGAACATAAAGATATCCGATGTTGTATAAAAGGGCAGCAGTTACCATTGCAGATTGAAAGTCCCTTTTAAAATTCATTTTATGTGCAATCATTGCAGTAAGGATTGCGGTATTGATCATATGCTTGTAAATAAAATCATCCGAACTGCGGAGATTCTGGGTAAAATTAATCTGATGGTTCAAAGAACCGTAATGAGAGATAATATGGTCGATCAGTTCATGAAAGCTTGCAGGCAGTTTGCCGGTCTTAATAGAGTCCAGACAGTCGCGGAGCTTGAACATATAGATCGTCTGATTCTGCTCGAATTCAATATCTTCCTGGGACAGAGGAGGGAGCGGTTCTGCCGGTTCAAGAATATAAATACCAATCAGCCCGAAATTATGGATGCTGTTGATGGCAGGCGCAGTCAGTTTGGAATCCCTGTCATAGAGAAGGATTCCCATTTTGTTATAAATTGGTTTTGCCAGACGCATGCCGGGTTTTAAATTCTCAGTACGGATAAATTGCATAATATTTGTCCCCCCTTGTAGCCGAAATCTCATGTATTTATATAAATACAATTTTAACATAATGAGGTTCGAAAAACAATGTGTGAAAATGGAGAAAACAGGGGGCAGCAATATGCATTTATATTGAAAGGATTTGTACAATCTGCTATGATAAGGATAAACCAAACGGAAAAAATATTTGAAAAAAACGGGAGAAATAAGGGAACATTATGGCAAAACACCATATGATAAAAGCAATCTGTTTATCGACAGCGGTATGCATGGCGGTCGCAACAGCAGCGATCCCGGCGGGCGCGGCAGAGACCGGCAACAGTGATACAAGCGAATCCATTGAGGATATGAAGCAGAAACAGCAGGACGCACAGGACAGTGCAGATGCGCTTGAAGAAGCAAAGAAAAAGCTTGAGGCATCAATCGGAGATATGAATTCAGATCTCGGTGATATTGGTTCCTCGATCGAAGAGATCCAGGACAAGATTTCCGAGACAGAAGCGAAGATAACAGAATCTGAGCAACTTCTTGCTGATGCACAGGCTGCGGCAGACAAACAGTATGCGGACATGAAGAAAAGAATCCAGTTCATGTACGAGAATTCGGATCGTTCCATCTGGATCACATTATTGGAAGCGGGCTCTTTTGCGGAGTTTGTAAACCGCGTGCAGTATATTGCCGATGTCAGTGCATATGACAGAAATATGTTAAACACTTATCAGGAAACGCAGCAGACGATCGCTTCTTATAAAGATACACTTGAACAGCAGAAGACAGAACTGTTAGCTTCCCAGGAAGAACTGAAGAATAAGGAAAACGATCTGAATCAGGTCATTGCAAGCAGACAGAGTGAACTTGAAGATACCAGCGATGCGCAGCAGGAAAGCCAGCAGCAGGCGGACCAGTATGCGGATCAGATTGCAGCGATGGAAGAATTTGAGCGGCAGATGGAGGAGCAGAAAGCTGCCGAAGATGCTGCTAATATGGCGATGATCAAACAACAGGAGGAAGAACTCCGTCAGGAACAGGAAGCTGCAAAACAGCGAAGAGAAGAAGCAAAAAGACAACAGCAGGCGCAGAATGAACAACAGGCTCAGAATCCGGATAATGCAGGTGATACATCTGGAAGTGATCAGAATGGAGACAATAATGGTGGCACAGATACGCAGCCGGGGTCGGGAGATAATAACGGTTCTGATAATACGGGAAACAATACGAATCCTGGAACAACAGATCCCGGAACTGATACGGATATCGATGATAATCCGTTTGCAAATGTTTCGGAAAGTGAAGTATATCTTCTTGCCTGCATCATCGACTGTGAGTCGGAGGGAGAACCTTATGCAGGCCAGCTGGCAGTTGGAAGCGTTGTCCTGAACCGTGTGGAAAGTAAATACTTTCCGGACACAATCACGGGAGTTATTTATCAGAAAAATCAGTTTTCACCGGTTGCCAGTGGAAGACTTGCCTATATGTTAGACAGGGGGCCGACAGCCAGATGCATGAAAGCGGCAAGAGAGGTCCTCGGGGGAAACCGGACGGTAAGCTGTCTGTATTTCCGTGTAAACACCGGAGTGATCAGTGGAACCGTGATCGGACATCATGTGTTCTACTAGAGATTTTGTATAAATTACATAAAGATATTCAGAAAAAAGATGAAGTCTGTTACAGGAGTTATGATAGATACGTTAGCGTTTTATCGTGTTCATGTGACAGACTTTTGTTTTTTAAGACAAATTTTAGAAATGTATTAGAAAATTTATAGAAAGAATTGTAAAATCCATTGATTTTATGAATAGAATGTGCTATTATGAGTTTGTTAAAAAATTAACAGCATTTTTTGGCACTAATTTAAATTTAAAAATAAAGGAGAGACGAACATGGCAAGAAAAGTTGTTTTAGCAGGTGCTTGTCGTACAGCAATCGGCAAGATGGGTGGAGCATTAAGCAATACTCCAGCAGCAGACTTAGGAGCAATCGTTATCAAAGAAGCATTAAGAAGAGCAAACGTAAAACCAGAGATGGTAGATGAAGTTAAAATGGGTTGTGTAATCCAGGCAGCTCAGGGACAGAACGTTGCACGTCAGGCTTCTATCAAAGCTGGTTTACCAATCGAAGTTCCAGCAATCACATTAAACGTTGTATGTGGATCAGGTCTGAAATGTGTAAACGACGCAGCTACAATGATCATGGCTGGAGAGGCTGATATCGTTGTTGCTGGTGGTATGGAGAACATGTCTATGGCTCCATATGCTATGACAAAAGCTCGTTTTGGATATCGTATGAACAATGCAACAATCATCGATACAATGGTTAACGATGCATTAACAGATGCATTCAATCATTATCATATGATGATTACTGCAGAGAACGTATGTGATAAATATGGAATCACAAGAGAAGAACTTGATGAGTTCTCAGCAAACAGCCAGCAGAAATGCGAGAAAGCAATCGCTGAAGGCAAATTCGATGATGAGATCGTTCCTGTACCTGTTAAGGTTAAGAAAGAGATCGTTGAATTCAAGAAAGATGAAGGACCTCGTGCTGGAACAACAGCTGAGTCTCTGTCTAAATTAAGATGCTGCTCTGGTAAAGAGGGCGGACTTGTTACAGCTGGTAACGCATCTGGTATCAATGATGGTGCTGCAGCAATCGTTGTAATGAGCGAAGAGAAAGCAAAAGAGCTTGGTGTTACACCAATGGCTACATGGGTAGCTGGAGCACTCGGCGGAGTTGAGCCAGAGATCATGGGTGTTGGACCAGTTGCTTCTACAAAGAAAGTATTAGCTAAAACAGGACTTTCAATCGATGACTTCGATCTGATCGAGGCTAACGAAGCATTCGCTGCTCAGTCTATCGCAGTTGCAAGAGATCTGAAATTCGACATGTCTAAAGTTAATGTTAACGGTGGTGCAATCGCACTTGGACATCCAGTTGGAGCATCCGGATGCCGTATCCTTGTTACATTATTACATGAGATGCAGAAGAGAGATTCTAAGAGAGGTCTTGCTACACTGTGTATCGGTGGTGGAATGGGCTGCTCTACAATCGTTGAGAGATAATCAGAATAAAATAACGGCTGTCATGCCACTTCAGGTATGACAGCTGATTTACATTAATTTTTAATTATAATCAGGAGGTACTAACATGAAAGTTGGTGTAATTGGTGCAGGAACCATGGGACAGGGTATTGCAAAAGCATTTGCCCAGACAGAAGGCTATGAAGTAGCTCTTTGCGATATTAAGCAGGAGTGGGCTGAGAATGGTAAAGCCAAAATCGAGAAAGGCTATGCAAGACTTGTTCAGAAAGGAAAAATGACACAGGAAGCAGTTGACGCTATCGTAGCAAAGATTACTCCTGGTTTAAAAGAAGACCTTTGCAAAGACTGCGATCTGATCGTTGAAGCTGCATTCGAAGATATGCAGGTTAAGAAGACAACATTCAAAGAGTTAGACGAGATTGCAAAACCAGAATGTATCTTCGCTTCTAATACATCAAGCCTTTCTATCACAGAGATCGGAAACGGCCTGAACCGTCCAATGGTTGGTATGCATTTCTTCAACCCGGCAGACCGTATGAAATTAATCGAGGTTATCGCTGGTGTGAATACTCCAGATGAGACTGTTGAAGCAATTAAGAAGATTTCTGTTGAAATCGGAAAAACACCAGTACAGGTTAATGAGGCAGCTGGATTCGTTGTTAACCGTATCTTAATCCCAATGATCAATGAAGCAGCTTTCATCAAAATGGAAGGTGTATCAGATATCGCTGGTATCGATGCAGCTATGAAACTTGGTGCTAACCATCCAATGGGACCATTAGAGTTAGGAGATTTCATTGGTCTTGATATCTGCCTTGCAATCATGGACGTACTTTACAAAGAGACAGGCGATAGCAAATATCGTGCATGCCCATTGATCCGTAAAATGGTTCGTGGTGGCAACCTTGGTGCTAAGAGCGGAAAAGGATTTTATGTATACAATGCTGACCGCACAAAAACACCAGTGGATGCTCAGTAATTAATAAAAAGATCAGGAAAATGCACTCCGGACAGGAATGCATTTTCCTATGAAAAACAAGGAGGATAGGAAATCATGGATTTCACTTTAGACAAGAAACATGAGATGGCTCGCACTCTTTTCAAAGAGTTCGCTGAGACAGAAGTAAAACCTCTCGCACAGGAGACTGACGAAACAGAGCAGTTCCCAGCTGAGACAGTAGCAAAAATGGCAAAATATGGATTCATGGGAATCCCGGTTCCAAAGGAATACGGCGGACAGGGTTGTGATCCATTAACATACGTTATGTGTGTAGAAGAGTTATCAAAAGTATGCGCAACAACAGGTGTTATCGTATCTGCACATACATCTCTCTGCATTGACCCGATTATGACATATGGTACAGAAGAGCAGAAACAGAAATACGTAAGACCACTTGCAACAGGTGAGAAGATCGGTGCATTTGGTTTAACAGAGCCAGGTGCTGGTACAGATGCTCAGGGATGCCAGACAAAAGCTGTATTAGACGGTGACGAGTGGGTATTAAACGGATCAAAATGCTTCATCACAAACGGTAAAGTTGCTGATGTTTACATTGTAATCGCTGTCACAAGCATTACAGAAGACAAGAGAGGAAGAAAGAAAAAGAACTTCTCTGCATTTATCGTAGACAAAGATGCTCCAGGATTCTCCTTCGGAACAAAAGAGAAGAAGATGGGTATCCGCGGATCTTCTACATACGAATTAATTTTCGAAGACTGCAGAATTCCAAAAGAGAACATCTTAGGACCACAGGGAAAAGGTTTCCCAATCGCTATGCATACTCTGGATGGTGGACGTATTGGTATCGCTTCTCAGGCACTTGGAATCGCAGAAGGTGCTTTAGAGAGAGCAATCGCTTACACAAAAGAGAGAAAACAGTTCGGAAGATCTATCGCTCAGCAGCAGAATACACAGTTCAAGTTAGCTGATATGGCTACAAGAATTGAAGCTGCTAAATTGTTAGTATACAAAGCTGCTATGGCAAAAGCTACACAGAAAGTTTACTCTGTAGAAGCTGCCAAAGCTAAATTATTCGCAGCAGAAACAGCAATGGCTGTAACAACAGAAGTTGTTCAGTTATTCGGTGGATACGGATACATCAGAGAATACGATGTTGAGCGTATGATGCGTGATGCTAAGATCACAGAGATCTACGAAGGAACTTCAGAAGTTCAGCGTATGGTTATTTCTGGTTCATTACTTAAGTAATCACAAAGAGCGGTATAAAAGCTTGTAGAATAAGATAGAAGGAGAACAAATACATGAAAATCGTAGTATGTATTAAACAGGTTCCTGATACAAAGGGCGGCGTTAAGTTCAACCCAGACGGAACTCTTGATAGAGCAGCTATGCTTGCTATCATGAACCCAGATGACAAAGCTGGTCTTGAGGCAGCATTAAGAATTAAAGAACAGACAGGTGCAGAAGTAACTGTACTTACTATGGGACTTCCAAAAGCTGATGATGTACTTCGTGAAGCTTTAGCTATGGGAGCTGATCATGCAGTACTTGTAACAGACAGAGTTTTAGGTGGAGCTGATACATGGGCAACATCTACAACAATCGCTGGTGCATTAAGAAACATCGATTATGATCTGATCATCACAGGACGTCAGGCTATCGATGGAGATACTGCACAGGTTGGACCACAGATCGCTGAGCATCTTGGAATCCCTGTAATCTCTTATGCAGAGGATATCAAAGTTGAGGGAGATTCTGTTGTAGTAAAACGTCAGTATGAAGACAGATACCATATGCTGAAAGCAAAAATGCCTTGCTTAGTTACAGCACTTTCTGAATTAAACACACCTAGATACATGACTCCAGGCGGAATCTTCGATGCATATGACAAAGAAGTAACTGTTTGGGGAAGAGCTGATCTGAAAGATGTTGATGATTCAAACCTTGGATTAAAGGGATCACCAACAAAGATCGCAAAAGCTTCTGATAAAGTTCGTAAAGGTGCTGGAGAGAAAGTTACTCTTGATCCAACAGAATCCGTAACTTATATCATGGACAAATTAAAAGAGAAACATGTAATCTAACATTCTGAAAGAAAAGTGGTGAAAAAAATGGGTTTAGAAGAATATAAGGGCGTATTTATCTACGCACAGCAGGTTGACAATGAAATTAGTCCAATCGCTTTTGAGTTAATTGGAAAAGGTAAAGAATTAGCAAAAGATTTAAATACTGAGGTAACAGCAGTACTTCTTGGATCCAACGTAAAAGGTTTAGCAGATCAGTTAGCAGTATATGGCGCTGATAAGGTAATCGTTGTTGATAATCCATTATTAGAGACATACAGAACTGAGCCATATGCACAGGCTTTAACAGCTGTTATCAATGAGTACAAACCAGAGATCATGTTAGTTGGTGCTACAGCAATCGGTAGAGATTTAGGTCCTACTGTATCTGCAAGAGTACAGACAGGTCTTACTGCAGACTGTACAATGCTTGAGATCGGAGATTTCCCATTAGTAGCAGTTCCAGGTAAAGAAGATCAGCAGAAACACAATCAGTTACTGATGACTCGTCCTGCATTCGGTGGAAACACAATTGCTACAATCGCATGTCCAGACAACCGTCCTCAGATGGCAACCGTTCGTCCTGGTGTTATGCAGAAGATCGCTCCAATCGAAGGTGCAAAAGCAAACGTTGTAGAGTTCAATCCAGAACTGAAAGAGAACAACAAATATGTTGAGATCGAAGAAGTTGTTAAGGCAGTTGGAAACGTTGAGAACATCATGGACGCTAAGATCCTTGTATCTGGTGGTCGTGGAGTTGGAAGCGCTGAGAACTTCGGTATGTTAAAAGAGCTTGCTGACGTATTAGGCGGAATGGTAAGCTGCTCACGTGCTGCTGTAGAGAACGGCTGGTTAGCACAGGATTATCAGGTAGGGCAGACTGGTAAAACAGTACGTCCAAACGTATACTTTGCAATCGGTATTTCCGGAGCAATCCAGCACGTAGCTGGTATGGAAGAGTCTGACATCATCATCGCAATCAACAAAGATGCTGATGCTCCAATCTTCGATGTAGCTGATTATGGTATCGTTGGAGACTTAAACAAGATCGTTCCAGCACTTACTGCTCAGTTAAAAGCTGAATTAGGTAAATAATTTACCTGCTCAGGTAGACTTATAGAGACAGTCATGCCGTAAGGCATGGCTGTTTTTGTTTACAAATCATTATTGCAGTGATATTATGGGAAAGATGACTGGTTACCGGATTCTGGAATCAAGTGATCTGACCCTGGAAAGACAGAAAATGCAAAATAGTTGCATTTGCAAAAAAGAGGAAGAGACCAAAAATGGATCTTACCTGGAATGAGAGGAAAAAGCAATGCGAAACAACAAAACATCTGAACTGGTACTGACCAGTCTATTCACTGCCATTATTATTATCATGGCATTCACACCATTGGGATATATCCCACTCGTAGTAATCAATGCAACGATCATACATATCCCGGTAATCTTAGGCTCACTTTTCTGCGGCCCGAAAAAAGGAGCATTTCTTGGGTTTGTATTTGGATTCACAAGTTTTATTAAAAATACGATTATGCCGTCATCACTGTCTGCGTTTGTATTTTCACCGGTACTTGCGAGCAGCGTAGTCGGAACAGCAGGAATTTTTAAAAGCTTATTTATCTGCTTTGTACCACGTATTTTAGTAGGTGTACTGCCATATTTTGTATATATGCTGATCAAAAAGGCATTATCATCAGAAAGCAAAAAACTATGGGGAATTATTTTAAATCTTGCAGTATGTGTACTGCTTGGATTTGGACTTCATGCTTTTATCGCAAAAATGTCAGATGGAAACATGGCTGAGAGTGTCAATCTGATCATCAGCATCATTGTTGCTGCAGTTATATTTGTTGTACTTCAGTTCGCAACCATGAAAAAAGATGCGAATGTGCTGTCATTTGTATATGCCGGAATTTCCGGAGCATTTATTAACACACTGTTAGTTATGGGCGGAATTTTTGTTTTATACAAAGATGCATATGCCAATGCACTCAGTATTGATGCGAATGCGGTACTTGGTGTAATTGGTGGTGTAATCAGCTTTAACGGTGTAATTGAAGCAATCGTCGCTGCAGTGATCGTATATGCGATCGGAGCAGTACTCACAAAGATCAAACCGATTAAATAACAAGGATAGGAACGAAACGGAGGATTTATATTATGCTGAAAGGAAAAACAGTTGTGCTTGGTGTGACAGGAAGTATTGCTGCGTATAAGATCGCATATCTTGCGAGTGCGCTGGTCAAGCTTCATGCGGACGTGAATGTCATCATGACACAGAATGCAACGAATTTTATTAATCCGATCACATTTGAGACACTGACAAGTCATAAATGTCTGGTGGATACATTTGATCGCAATTTTCAGTATAATGTGGAACATGTTGCGCTTGCAAAACGTGCAGATATTTTCATGGTAGCACCTGCATCAGCCAATGTGATCGGAAAGATGGCCAATGGAATCGCGGATGATATGCTGACCACAACGATTCTTGCTGCAAAATGTCCAAAGCTTGTATCTCCTGCCATGAATACGAATATGTATACCAATCAGATCGTACAAGACAATCTGGAGAAACTGAAACATTATGGATTTGAGATTATTGACCCGGCAAACGGATATCTTGCATGTGGTGATACCGGAGCCGGCAAAATGCCAGAACCGGAGACACTTCTTCAGTACATTTTAAGAGAGCTTGCCAGTGAGAAAGATCTTGCAGGAAAGCGTGTGCTTATTACAGCAGGCCCGACACAGGAGAAGATTGACCCGGTGCGGTATATTACCAATCACTCGACCGGGAAAATGGGATATGCGCTGGCAGAATGCTGTATGCGTCGAGGTGCAGAGGTGACACTTGTAAGCGGACCGGTTGCAATCCAGCCTCCGATGTTCGTTGATGTTGTTCCGGTAACTTCAGCGGAAGACATGGCACGAGAGGTAAAAACAAGAGCTGACAGCCAGGATATCATTATTAAGGCGGCTGCAGTAGCTGACTATCGTCCGGTCAATCCTGCGGATGAGAAAATCAAGAAAAAAGACGGAGATTCTTCCATTGAACTCGAACGTACGGAAGATATCCTGAAATATCTTGGTGAGCACAGGAAACAAGGACAGTTTATTTGTGGATTTTCAATGGAGACAGAGCATATGGTTGAGAATTCCACTGCAAAACTGGATAAGAAGAACGTAGATATGATCGTTGCAAATAACCTGAAAGTGAGTGGTGCGGGATTTGGTACGGATACCAATATCGTAACACTGATCACGAGAGCGGGAGCAAAAGAACTTCCGATCATGTCAAAATCAGAAGTTGCAGATGCAATCATGGATGAGATCCTTACACAGATAGAGAAATAAAGCTTTGTGAAGCACTTAAAATGAAATTGAACAATGTAATATATGCAAAAATATATGTAAAAAACGCATGCCAGCAAGATCCTGCCGGCATGCGTTTTTTGCGTTTCCATGAGATAAATATCGTTTTTATTTTTCTGCTTCTTTGCGAAGTTCTTCTTCAAGCTCATGAGGACGAAGATCTACACCACGGGATGCATCTCCTTCAGGATCGTTTCCAAAATCATAATCATTTCCAGGAAGGATTGCATTTAATACAACACCGGCGATTGCAGCAATTGCAAGAGAGGTCAGTGTGATGGATGTTCCTGCAATGGTGAAAGTAAGTCCGTTGGAGAAACCAAGACCGGATACCAGAATTACAGCTGCAATGATCAGATTGCGGGATTTGGTAAAGTCTACATGGTTTTCTACAACATTACGGACGCCGATTGCAGAGATCATTCCATAAAGAATGAAGCTGACACCGCCAATGATGGAGGCTGGCATGGAACCGATGATTTCGGCAACTTTAGGAATGAAACTTAAAACGATGGCATAGCATGCTGCGATACGGACAACTTTAGGATCATGTACACGGCTTAATTCCAGAACACCGGTATTTTCTCCATAAGTTGTGTTGGCCGGACCACCGATCAGGGCTGAGAAGGAGGTTGCAAGACCGTCACCGATCAGCGTACGGTGAAGACCTGGATCTTCAATAAAATTCTGACCGACAGTAGCAGAAATTGCAGACATATCTCCGATATGCTCCATCATGGTTGCAATTGCGATCGGAGCCATAACGAGGATTGCAGTCAGGTCAAATTTGCAGATACGGAAAGGTGGAAGTCCGACGATACTTGCGGATGCAACGTTCGTAAAGTCCAGAATCGCAGAGCCATCCGGGTTGGTTATACCAAAACTGTTTAAAATAAATGCAAATGCATAAGAGATTACAACACCGAGAAGAATCGGGATGATCTTAAACATACCCTTTCCACAGATGTTGAAGATTATGATAACGGCAAGTGCAACCAGTGCGATCAGCCAGTTGGTTGAGGCATTGGATACCGCAGATGGGGCAAGGCTTAATCCGATACAGATGATGATCGGACCGGTTACAACTGGTGGAAGGAAACGCATGACACGTTTTACACCGGCCAGTTTAATGATCAGTGCAAGAATCAGATATAACAGTCCTGCGACAACGATACCGCCACATGCATACTGCAGTTTTTCGATGTCGGGCATATTGGCATACATTCCAGAGTCAAGGTTGGCAACAGTAGCAAATCCACCAAGAAAAGCAAAGGATGAACCAAGAAAAGCAGGAACTTTGAACTTGGAACAAAGGTGAAAAAATAAGGTTCCGATGCCGGCGCAGAACAGTGTTACCTGAACGGAAAGAACCTGGCTGGAACTTTCAAAGTAGCTGTTAACCAGAATCGGGACAAGGATTGTTGCTCCGAACATGGCAAACATGTGCTGCAGACCGAGCAGAAGCATTTTTGGAACACCGAGCACGCTTGCATCACGAATTACATCATTTTTGTGAGTCATAATGAAACTCCTCCTTAAAGTATTTTATATGTGTTTATACATATTCATTAAATGTTGGCTGATCCTGCTGTGGAGCAGAACCGGATGCGGATACTTCCGGAAGTTGTCCAGTGATATCCAGATAGAAAAGAGTATAAGTCTGAGACTGATATGGCATGATCCAGAGTGAGCCGATGCCAAGTGAAAGAAGCACAAGGATATCCATGCCAAGGAAACTTAAAAGAATATAGAACAGGCGTCCTTTATGTCCTTTCATGAGACGTGCAGATTCTTTGATGCATCCCATGGCACTTAAGTCCTGACGGTCAAGCAGCAGAAAATAGATCTGCTGGAACATCAGCTGGAGCAGAATGCACAGGATCAGACTGATGATCATGGTAGCTGCACAGACGATGACACCTGGAATTCCCTGTTTCAGGAGAAAGAAGATCGTTCCGGCAATTGCGGGAATGCAGGCAAGCACAGTGAATATTATAACCAGCAGGGAACATAAAATGATCCGGTCTGGATGATTTTTGAATCCGTAGAAAAGCTGTTTGAGCTCATAAGGCTGTTTCCGTGCCATAGAAAGGTGGACACGAAACTGACCAACGATCAAAACGGAACTGAGCAGTCCGATCAGAAATTCAGCCAGACCAAATACAATTGTCTGAAGGGTTGTCTGGGTGTTATTCTGCAACATGGAAAATGGAAGTTCAATGGCAAGGCTGATGGCACTTGCACAGACGAAAGCTCCCATCGGGGTAGAATAGTGACCAGTCAGATTCTCTCTGGCGAGTCTTTTTAATTCTTTAGAAGATCGGTTCATAAAAATAGGTACTCCTTTGATTGTGTTTTTGACAAAAAAATAAAAGTGTGTGTATACTGACTAAAATAGTTGATATGGAGAAAAAGCATGAAAACAAATCCAGAGATCGATCGCGGCTTTTATATTGCAGGATGGCTGCTTATAATAGCTGCAGTCATCTATGCCTTAATTGAAAAAATAACAGGAGTCCGTCTGATGGCATACTATCCGCCGTGTGCATTCCATATGCTCACAGGACTGTATTGCCCAGGCTGCGGCGGAACAAGGGCCGTGCGTGCATTGATGCATGGCAGGCTGCTTTTGTCGCTCCGGCTGCATCCGTTTGTGTGCTATACATTTTTTCTTGGAACCATATTTATGGTCAGCCAGACGAACGGAAAAATAAGTCATAGAAAAACAGGTATGCATTTTCGTATGATTTATCTGTGGATTGGACTTGTAATCATTCTTGTAAACTGCATCGTACAAAATACGTTATTGATCCGTTATGGAATCCGGATTCCGGGATAAGGTATTACTGTGCAAAAAGATCTCCGTATAATTCGTTAAAGTCCATCCCGGTCAGATTGCAGTATTCCTTCAACAGATTCTCAATGCTGCCATAGGTGTGGATTGCATAGGCAAAAGCTGAGGCATACATAATGACGGTTGCGATCAGACCGATCAGACCAAGAATCAGCGCATAACGTGCACGATTACTCATAGATGTAGCGCCACCTTTGGAAAGCAATGCAAACATGATAGCAAGTGCACCGCAGATGACAGAAATATAGATACATGTACAGGTCACGATTGAAACGATGCCAAGTACAAAAGCAGCGGTCTCCATTCCGGCTGAACGTTTATTTGGTACAGGCGGCTGGTACATGGGACCGGATTGATAATTTGAGTATTGCATAAAAAAGTAACCTCCAAATGCCCGACTTTTGTCCGGGCGCTCTTGCAAATATTTTACCACGTCATATATAATAGGGAAAGATAAATCTGACCATGAAAGGAAAAATAAATGGACATTATAGCAAAAATTGCCGAAGAACTGAACATCAGGAAAAATCAGGCAGAAGCAGCCGTAAAACTGATCGATGAGGGAAACACGATCCCTTTTATTGCCCGTTACCGGAAAGAAGCGACAGGGGCATTAAATGATGAAGTGCTCAGAAATCTGTTTGACCGGCTGAATTATCTCAGAAATCTGGAAGAGAAAAAAGAGTCCGTATTATCCAGTATAGAAGAACAGGGAAAACTCACAGAGGAGTTAAAAGCACAGATCCTTGCAGCAGAGACACAGGTTGCTGTTGACGATCTGTATCGTCCGTATCGTCCAAAACGTCGTACACGTGCGACAATCGCAAAGGAGAGAGGACTTGAGCCGCTTGCCAATCTGATCATACTTCAGCAGCCGGGGTGTGATTATATGGCGGAGGCAGCAAAATATGTCAATGAAGAAAAGGAAGTGCTTACTGCGGAAGAGGCACTGGCAGGAGCAAAGGATATTCTTGCAGAGGCAGTTTCTGATGATGCAGCGTATCGGACAAGAATCCGTGAACTCACAATGAAAAATGGACGGATCATTTCGACTGCAAAAGATCCGGAAGCGGAATCGGTATATGAGATGTACTATGAATTTGATGAACCGCTGAACAAACTTGCAGGGCATCGGATACTGGCTTTAAACCGTGGCGAGAAAGAAAAAATCTTAAATGTTAAAGTGGAAGCTCCGGAGGAAGATATATTAAGATACCTGGAGAAGAAGATGATCCGCAGGGAAAGTTCCGCAGCGGATATTCTGAAAGAAGTTGCAAAGGATGCATATGACAGGCTGATCGCACCGGCGATTGAGCGTGAGATCCGAAGTGATATGACCGAGCGTGCGGAAGATGGTGCAATCAAGGTTTTTGGAAAGAACCTGGAACAGCTTTTGATGCAGCCGCCGATCGCAGGCCAGGTTGTACTTGGATGGGATCCTGCATTCCGTACGGGATGTAAGCTGGCTGTTGTTGATCCGACCGGAAAAGTGCTTGATACGACGGTAATTTATCCAACTGCGCCGCAGAACAAAGTAGAGGAAGCAAAGAACGTTTTAAAGAAATTAATCTCAAAATACCATATTACATTGATTTCCCTGGGAAATGGAACTGCTTCCAGGGAATCAGAGCAGATCATTGTACAGCTTTTGAAAGAAATTCCGGTGCAGGTCCAGTATATTATTGTAAATGAGGCTGGAGCGTCCGTATATTCTGCCAGCAGGCTTGCAACAGAAGAATTTCCGAATTTTGATGTGGGACAAAGAAGCGCAGCTTCCATGGCAAGACGACTGCAGGATCCGCTGGCGGAGCTTGTTAAGATCGATCCAAAATCCATTGGTGTTGGACAGTATCAGCATGATATGAACCAGAAGAAGCTGAGTGAAGCACTTGGCGGTGTTGTTGAGGACTGCGTGAATAAGGTCGGAGTAGATCTGAATACGGCATCTGCGTCACTTTTGGAGTATATATCCGGTGTCAGCAAAACCATAGCAAAGAATATCGTAGCTTACCGTGAGGAACATGGCAGATTTGCATCAAGAAGTGAACTGCTGAAGGTTGCAAAACTTGGACCGAAAGCTTATGAACAATGTGCCGGATTTATGCGCATCACAGATGGAAAAAATCCACTGGATGCGACCGGGGTTCATCCGGAATCCTATGCAGCAACCAAAGAACTTCTTGCAAAGCTTGGCTATACGATGGATGATGTGCGAGAGAGAAGCCTTGCAGGAATTTCCGGTAAGATCAAAAATTCCAAAACACTCGCAGAGGAACTTGAAATCGGGGAACTCACTCTTTTGGATATTGTGAAAGAGCTGGAGAAGCCGGCGCGTGATCCGAGAGAGGACATGCCAAAGCCGATCTTACGAAGCGATGTACTCGAGATGAAAGATCTGACTCCGGGTATGATCTTAAAAGGAACCGTAAGAAATGTTATCGACTTTGGTACTTTCGTGGATATCGGAGTACACCAGGACGGACTTGTGCATATCTCACAGATGTGTGATCGTTTTATCAAACATCCGTTAGAGGTGGTAAGCGTGGGCGATGTTGTGGAAGTCAAGGTCATGAGTGTTGACCTGAAGAAGCAGAGGATTCAGCTGACCATGAAGGTGAATGGATAGAATGGTATCGCGAATTGATAAAAAATACGCAGAGATGATGAAAACCTCTTGACAGCAGGGTATGAACTGCATATGATAGTGGTAGAAAAAATATAGGAATTC
This sequence comes from Roseburia porci, assembly GCF_009695765.1. Classification (GTDB taxonomy): domain Bacteria; phylum Bacillota; class Clostridia; order Lachnospirales; family Lachnospiraceae; genus Roseburia; species Roseburia porci. The sequence goes on along the minus strand of NZ_VUNI01000009.1, from coordinate 7,163 downwards.
TTCGGGGCAGGGTGATATGCCAAGGCATAGATTCCCGACCGACGGTAACCTGGCAACAGGAAGTCCGTGAACTGCTTCGGCAGCCGATCCGGTGTGAATCCGGAACCGACAGTATAGTCTGGATGAGAGAAGATGAGTTATCGAACATGCGGAAGGAAGCGGAAAGCTTAAATCCGTATGACAACAATGACTTACAGCCCCGGATCTTTGATCCGGGGTTTTTTACTTTACAGGAAGATTCTTTTCCTGTAAAGCAATCTCCTGGAATTCCCATAAAAAAGGAGAGAATGACTATGAGTAATGAAACAGCAACAGCAAGAAGCAACACAAGAGTAAATCAGACGGGCAATATACGTTATCTGACGGTAACGGGAATGTTATCTGCAATCGCATTCGTTTTGATGTATTTTGAGTTCAGTGTACCATTTATGCCAAACTTTATTGCACTGGATATTTCCGAACTTCCAGCATTGATTGGATCTTTTGCAATGGGACCTGCATGTGGTGTGATCGTATGTCTGATCAAGAACCTGCTTCACATGACCGTATCAAGAACTGCATTTGTCGGAGAACTGTCCAATTTTATCCTGGGTGCAGTATTTGTATTTACCGCAGGTACAATTTATAAATTTAAAAAGACCAAAAAGGGCGCATTGATCGGATCTTTTGCGGGAGCAATCGTAATGGCACTGGTTTCAATCGTGTCAAACTACTTTATCGTATATCCGTTCTATTATAATTTCATGCCAAAAGAGGCAATTCTTGCGGCATATCAGGCAATTGTACCTGGAATGAAATCCATCCTTCAGTGCCTGATCTGCTTTAATGTACCATTTACCTTTTTGAAGGGTATGATCAGTGTTGTGATTACACTGCTGATTTACAAACACATTTCGCCATTATTAAAAGGAAATAAAAATTAATACGATCAGATGCATATTTACAGGAAGAAGAGACGCGGGGAATCGCGTCTTTTCTTTTTTTCTGGATAATGATATAATGAGCGCAGAAAAAATATTTGGGAGAATAAGATGACAGTAGAATTTGATGTGAAATTGGAGCCAAAGGATCTGTATCGTTTTAATCTGTATCAGACATATACAGGAAGTCAGGGAATTATTTCCATTCTGATCATTATCCTTGCAGGAATTATGACAGCAGTTTCCTATAAAGATGGTAATTACAGTTATGCAGTGATGTATGGAATTTTCTTTGTGATTTTTATCGGATATATCCCGGTTACTTTATGGACAAAGGCAAAGCTTACATTAAAGAGCAACAAAGTGCTTGCAGACACTCTGCATTATGAAGTGTCAGAGGACGGCATCCGCGTGACTCAGGGAGAGGAAAGCGGAGAACTTCCATGGAAACAGATCTATAAAATGATTTCCACCAGGAATAATGTGCTGATCTACAGTGGACGTAAGAATGCCTACATTATTCCGAAAAGCCAGCTGGATGGACAGTATGACAGGCTGGCAGAGCTTGCCAATGACAGACTGGAAAAATTCCGTGTAAAAATGAAATAGGAGATATCAATGAGCAGTATTACAACGATTGAAACATATTCAGCCGAAGAGACCGCAGAACTTGGCAGACGAATGGGACTTGAAGCAAAGCCGGGAGATGTTTATACACTGGTGGGGGATCTTGGAGTCGGCAAAACGGTTTTTACACAGGGAATCGCGCTTGGTCTTGGTATTACGGAGGCAATCAGCAGTCCGACATTTACCATTGTGCAGGTTTATGAGGAAGGCCGCATGCCATTTTACCATTTTGATGTTTACCGGATCGGAGACATTGAGGAGATGGACGAGATTGGCTATGAAGATTATTTCTACGGAGAAGGACTTACAATGATCGAATGGGCGAATCTCATTGAGGAAATACTTCCGGAGAAACGCAAAGAGATCACGATTGAGAAAGACTTGGAAAAAGGGTTTGACTACCGCAGGATTACAATTAAAGAGGTTGGAGAATGAAAATATTAGCATTAGACAGCTCGGGACTGGTTGCCAGTGTCGCAGTTGTGGAAGATAATAATCTTCTTGGAGAATACACGATCAATTATAAGAAAACACATTCACAGACACTGCTTCCAATGCTGGATACGGTGGATAAGATGATCGAACTGGATCTGAATACACTGGATGCAATTGCTGTGTCGGGTGGACCGGGATCGTTTACAGGCCTCCGTATCGGATCGGCAACTGCAAAAGGGCTTGGACTTGCACTGGACAAGCCACTTGTGCATGTACCAACGATCGATGCCCTTGCCTATAATATGTGGGGAACAACAGATCAGGTGTGCCCGCTTATGGATGCAAGAAGACAGCAGGCGTATACCGGGCTTTATGAATTTCGTGAGAATGAACTGAATACACTCATTCCACAGTGTGCAGTTGGCATTGATGAAATCATTGAGCGCGTGAATCAGACTGGTAGGAAGACAATTTTCCTTGGAGATGGCGTAGACGTATTCCACGATTATATTGAAGAACACTGCGTGGTTCCATATGCATTTGCTCCGGCAAACAACAATAAACAGCGTGCTGCATCTGTTGCTGCGCTTGGAGCGGTTATGTTTGAAAAGGGACAGGTGGAGACTGCAAGAGATCACAAACCGGATTATCTCAGATTATCCCAGGCTGAACGGGAACGTCAGGAAAAAGAAAGGGATTTTCGCATATGCTGATCCGGCAGATGACAGAGGCGGATGTCCCACAGGTGGCAAAGATTGAGAGCCTGTGTTTTTCACGACCGTGGAGTGAAAAAGGATTTCTGGATTCCCTGGCGCTGGATTATACAGAATTTCTTGTGGCAGAAACAGAAGGCAGGATTGCCGGATATATTGGAATCTATTATTCCGCTTACGAAGGCGAGATTACAAATGTAGCGGTACACCCTGATATGAGGGGAGAAGGGGCTGGAAAATGCCTGGTACATGCCATGCTGGAAGCTGCTGAAGAGAAAAAGATACAAAATATCATTCTTGAAGTGCGAAAGTCAAATGATGCTGCAATCCATGTTTATGAACAGAGCGGATTTGAATCGGTAGGCATTCGCAAAGGATTTTATGATCTTCCGAAGGAAGATGCACTGATAATGAATAGAAAGTTGGATAGAACATGTTAGACGTATGTCTGTTGGGAACAGCAGGAATGATGCCATTGCCACACCGGTGGCTGACATCACTGATGCTCAGATACAATGGAAGCAATCTTCTGATTGACTGTGGCGAGGGAACACAGATCGCCATTAAAGAAAAAGGACTGAATTTTAAACCGATCGATATTTTATGTGTCACGCATTTTCATGCAGATCATATCAGCGGACTTCCGGGACTTTTACTTACGATGGGGAATGCGGAGCGCACAGAGCCGCTTACAATTATCGGACCGAAAGGACTGGAAAGAGTAGTTTCGGCAATGCGTGTCATTGCACCGGAGCTTCCGTTTGAGATTCAGTGTATTGAGATTACTGAGCCGGATGCACATTTTTCCATAAATGGTTATGAAATCCATGCATTTCGGGTAAAGCACAATGTCGTGTGCTATGGATATTCGGTGGAGATTAAACGTGCCGGAAGATTTTCCGTGGAGCGTGCAAAAGAACAGAATGTCCCGATGAAACTCTGGAGCCATCTTCAGAAAGGGGAAACTGTCGAACAGGATGGAAATACCTATACGCCGGACATGGTTCTTGGCCCATCAAGAAAAGGACTGAAGGTCACTTATTGTACGGACAGCCGCCCGGTGGATGCAATTGTGGATGCGGCAGAAGGGTCCGATCTTTTTATCTGCGAAGGCATGTATGCAGAAAAGGATAAGATTACAAAGGCGAAGAAATACAAACATATGACATTTTACGAAGCAGCAGAAATGGCAAAAAAAGCACAGGTTCAGGAATTGTGGCTGACGCATTTTTCGCCATCGCTGATTCGTGGAGAAGATTATATGCCGGCGGTGCGCGAGATTTTTAACAATGCGTATCTTGGCAAGGATGGAAAAAGTGTAGAACTGGTATTTCAGGAGGGATGAAAATGAAAAAAGCAGGAATCGTTGTAATTGCACTCATCTGTATTGGCGTGATCTGTGGTGGATTTTTTTATGTTTCCAAACACCATAAGCCATCAGTGGATGACACAAAACTGACAGAAGTCCAGAAAGTGATCGGAAAGAATCTGGAAACAGACTACCCGGAAACACCAAGGGAAGTTGTGAAGTTCTATAACCGTATTCTGAAATGCTATTATAGTGAAGAACATACAGATGAAGAAATGGACGAACTGGTGGATCAGGCTCTGGCTTTATTTGATGATGATCTGAAGGCGAATAATCCGAAAGACCAGTATAAGACTTCCGTTGAGACTGACATTGCACAATATCAGGCAGATTCGAAGACTATTGCACAGTATGATGTATGTGACAGTAATGACGTTTTATATAAGAAAGATAACGGATCGGACGTAGCATATGTGTCAGCGTCTTATTTTATCAAGGAAAATGGTTCCTATAGTAAGACATATCAGACATATGTTCTTCGCAAAGATGAAGACGGCAAATGGAAAATCCTTGTTTTTTATCAGACAGAAGCTCCGGATACCGTGGAGGAATAAAATGAATAACCCAGAAAAAGAAATTAAAATATTGGCGATTGAAAGTTCCTGCGATGAAACCGCAGCAGCAGTCGTAGTAAATGGAAGAGATGTAAGGTCGAACGTGATCTCATCCCAGATTGCACTTCATACACTTTATGGAGGTGTTGTCCCGGAAATCGCTTCCAGAAAACATATTGAGAAGATTAATCAGGTAATCGAACAGGCGCTTGAGGACGCACACATGACACTGGATGATATGGATGCAATCGGTGTTACATATGGTCCTGGACTTGTTGGAGCACTTCTGGTTGGTGTGGCAGAAGCAAAGGCAATCGCTTACGCAAAGAATCTTCCGCTGGTTGGAGTACACCATATTGAGGGACACATCAGCGCAAATTATATTGAAAATAAGGACTTAGAGCCTCCATTTTTATGCCTTGTTGTATCCGGAGGACATACACATCTTGTAAAAGTGACGGATTACGGCAAATATGAGATCCTTGGAAAAACACGTGATGATGCAGCAGGAGAAGCTTTTGATAAAGTGGCCAGAGCGATTGGGCTTGGCTATCCGGGCGGACCAAAGATTGAGAAAATCTCTCATGAAGGCAATCCGGATGCAATCCAGTTTCCACGCGCAAAAGTCGGGGGCGGAGCCTATGACTTTAGCTTCAGTGGCTTAAAATCCGCAGTTTTGAACTATCTGAATGGCTGCAAAATGAAAGGAATTGAAATTCACCCGGCCGATGTGGCTGCTTCATTCCAGAAAGCAGTTACGGATGTGCTGGTCGAACATGCAATGCATGCAATCGATGAGTTTGGAATGGACCGCTTTGCGATTGCAGGCGGAGTGGCTTCTAATGGAACACTGCGTGCTGCAATGGAAGAGGCATGCAGGAAAAAGGGAGTGCAGTTCTATCATCCTTCTCCAATTCTTTGCACGGATAATGCAGCTATGATCGGGGCAGCTGCATACTATGATTTCCTTGCCGGAAAGAGAGACGGACTTGATCTGAACGCGATTCCGAATCTGAAACTTGGAGAACGCTAGAGATTCTGCCATGTATTGCAGAATATAAAAACCGGAAGTACTTTTTCGGAAAAGATTAATTCAGATGAAAATGAGGTAAGTAGAATGTGCACATATGCGGCAATTGTATTGTCTGCGGGCAGTGGAAAAAGAATGAAGAGTAATATTCCGAAACAGTACATGGATCTGAATGGAAAACCGGTGATTTATTACAGTCTGAAGGCCTTTCAGGAGAGTAAGGTGTCGGAAATTATACTGGTCTGTGGCAAAGATGATGTGGAGTATTGCACAGAAGAAATCATAAAGAAATACCATTTTACAAAAGTGTCAGCGGTTGTCCCGGGAGGAAAAGAACGTTATCATTCTGTTTTTGAAGGGCTGAAAGCGATTCAGGGGGCAGATTATGTCCTGATACACGATGGAGCCAGACCGATGATTGATGATGAGATCATTGAACGAACGATGGAAGGAGCCAGACAGCAGAAAGCCTGTGTCGCAGCTATGCCGGTGAAGGATACGATCAAGGTGGCAGATCCGAATGGGTATGTAGATCATACACCGGATCGCAGCACGCTCTGGATGATACAGACACCACAGGCTTTTTCCTATCCATTGATTTTCGATGCATATGATAAGGTGTTGAAGGCGGAAAAGAACGCAGAACAGATTCCTGCGATAACCGATGATGCAATGGTTGCGGAATATGCAACAGGCTGTCGTGTTAAGCTTGTACAGGGGAGCTATGAGAATATAAAAATAACGACACCGGAAGACATTCATATTGCGGAATTATTTTTGAGAAAAAATGAAAAAATTGGTTGACACATGTTGGTTTTGATGATAATATATCTCTTGCACTGAGCAAGTGCAGAACAGCATATGGAGAGGTATCGAAGTGGTCATAACGAGGCGGTCTTGAAAACCGTTTGTCCGCAAGGGCGCGTGGGTTCGAATCCCACCCTCTCCGTTTTCCCTTTTTACAGCAATCCTGACAGGAGTAAAGTTTACCTACTGGATGAAAGTAAAAAGGTATTTTATTCTATAAGAGTTCGATTTGATTCGAGCAACTTGGAGAAGTACCCAAGCTGGCCGAAGGGACACCCCTGGAAAGGGTGCAGGTCGTTAACAGCGGCGCGAGGGTTCAAATCCCTCCTTCTCCGCTCGCTTGATAAAAAATGTAAAAAGTTGTTGACAAACATTTTACATTATGATAATATAATCAAGCTGACCGCGAGATAAGCGGTTGAACATTGATAACTGAACAGTGAAAAACCTTGAAAGATTCAATGAGAATTATTTAGGCAAATCAAAAAGATTTGACGAACAGCATCGAAAGATGCACCTTTAAACATTAAATCAAAGGATAAATTTAGCCAAGCTAAGTTTTGAACATGATTAAACTTTTTAACATGAGAGTTTGATCCTGGCTCAGGATGAACGCTGGCGGCGTGCTTAACACATGCAAGTCGAACGAAGCACTTTACTTGATCTCTTCGGAGTGATTGTTCTGTGACTGAGTGGCGGACGGGTGAG
>NZ_VUNI01000008.1 GCF_009695765.1 Roseburia porci | reverse complement strand
TTGATGACGATTTCGGTGAAGAAGGTTTCTACATCTTCTAAACTGACAATCGTTTATTTGTCATGCTCGCCTTTGTGCGGGCTATTTTCAATTCAACAGAACGCCAAAGGCGATCTTTCCTATAAAGTAAGAAAAGAACCCTTGCAGAAAACGCTCAGGTTCTTTCTTATTATTCCGGTAATTATCTTAATCGATGGATTACTTGAATGTATTATTTTTTCTGAACTTTAATTGTAACAGCATCTGAATCTTCCAGTTCAACACTAAGGCTGAGCTTTCCACCAAGATTTGTTTTCATAGTGCCAGCGGTAGCTCCGTTGATGGTAATTTCATACTCGGCTTCTTCTTCCAGGCCAAGTGTAATCTGTGCATCTTCCGGTCCTTCAACAACAAATTCCACGCTGTTTTCTGTTTCATTAAAATGATCAACTGCAGTCCCAGGAACAGACTCATATACGAACATTCCGTTACGCTCTAACTTTGTGATTTCTTTGAACGTCTTAACCTTATAAATGTCTCCATCGTGTTCAAAATTATCGTGCTTTGCCTTTGCTCCTAACGTATAATCTCCAAAGCTGATTGTTCCGTCTGCTTCTGTTCGAATTAATTCACTAATTGCAGCCATTTTTATCCTCCTGTACATTTTCGTAGTATCCTAATTATACAATACACACGTTATGATTTCAAACCAATTCCCACAAATTTAATACTTTTGTAATAGAAAGAAATCTGCTTTATTTTTTCTCAATGACAATTTTTTTGTTCTTCGTAGATACAATTACCGTATCCTGCGCTTTTATCTCTCCTGCAATAATTTTTTCTGCAAGAGCATCCTCAATTTCATCCTGAATCTTGCGTTTTAATGGTCTGGCACCATATTTTCTGTCGTACCCTTTATCCACAATGTACTGTTTTGCACTGTCACGCACGATCAATGTGATATCCAGCTGTTTTTTACAACGTGTTTCAAGTTCACGTACCAGAAGTGTCACGATTTTTTTCATATCCTCTTTATTTAACACACGGAATACGATTGTTGCATCGATACGATTTAAAAATTCCGGCTTAAAGATTCGTTTCACTTCTTCCATGACATTATTTTTCATCATGTCATAGTTATGCTTTTCATCTTCCACAGCACCAAATCCAAGTTTTTTCGGCTCAATAATGGATTGCGCCCCCGCATTGGATGTCATGATAATAATTGTATTTTTAAAATCAACCTGTCTTCCCTGCGAATCTGTAATATGTCCATCATCCAGAACCTGTAACAGAATATTAAAGACATCCGGATGTGCTTTTTCGATCTCATCAAATAAGATTACAGAAAACGGATTGCGGCGCACTTTTTCGCTTAACTGTCCACCATCTTCATGTCCAACATATCCAGGTGGAGAACCAATCATTTTGGAAACGCTGTGCTTCTCCATATATTCAGACATATCAACACGGATCATTGCATCCTCATTACCAAATACAGCTTCTGCAAGTGCTTTTGAGATCTCCGTCTTACCAACACCTGTTGGACCAAGGAATAAAAATGATCCCACTGGACGCTTCGGATCTTTCAATCCGACCCTTCCACGTCTTACTGCTTTTGAAACAGCCGCTACTGCTTCTTCCTGTCCAATCACTCTCTTATGAAGAATCGACTCCAGTTTCTGAAGCCGTGAAGCTTCACTCTCTGTCAGTTTGTTTACCGGAATCTTTGTCCAGCCTGCAACTACATCTGCGATTTCATCTTCACCTACAATAAGTTTTCTGGATTTTGAAGAACGTTTTACCTTCTTCTGTTCCTTCTCCAGTGCTTCCTCAAGTGCTGTCTTCTCTTCTTTTTTCTGTTTTGCTTCATCAATAGAAGCTTCTTTTAACGCTTCTTCCAGTTCCATCTGTTTTTCTTTGATCTGAATCTTAAGCTGCTGGATTGTATCCGAAGATTTCACCATGCGAAGCTTGGTCTTTGCTGCAGCCTCATCCATCAGATCAATTGCTTTATCCGGAAGGAATCTGTCATTCACATAACGGGAAGATAAACGCACTGCTGCCTCAAGTCCCTCATCGCTTATCGTAACACCATGATGTTTCTCATACAGAGGACGAAGCCCCTTTAAAATCTCAATCGTTTCTTCTTCCTTTGGTTCTTCCACCATAACCGGCTGAAATCTTCGTTCCAGCGCAGCATCTTTTTCAATATATTTCCGGTATTCTTCAATTGTCGTTGCACCGATCACCTGTATTTCGCCTCTGGCTAATGCAGGTTTTAAAATGTTTGATGCATCCAGAGCACCTTCTGCTCCACCTGCACCAATGATCGTATGAAGTTCATCAATAAAAAGAAGAACATTTCCTGCGGATGCCACTTCCGAAATCACTTTTTTGATTCGTTCCTCAAATTCTCCGCGGTATTTGGATTTTGCAACAAGTCCGGACATATCTAAAGATACCAGACGTTTTTCTGCAACTGTATCTGGAACTGTTCCATTCACAATACGCTGTGCAATTCCTTCTACAATGGCAGTCTTTCCTACTCCGGGCTCGCCGATCAGACATGGATTATTTTTCCCTCTTCTGCTGAGAATCTGTATTACACGGTCATTCTCTTCTTTGCGCCCAACAACCGGATCTAACAGATTATCTCTTGCCATAGCAGTCAGATCCCTGGAATACTGATCCAGTGTCGGTGTTGTAGAGCCACCTCTTTGTGAATTTTTGCTTTTGCTATATTCCTCACGGTATTTTGCAGGATCTTCGCCCATTGCACCAATGAGTTCCACAAAAATCTTCTGCGGATTTGCCCCCAGGGTATTTAACAGACGGGATGCAGCACAATCTCCTTCTTTTACAATTGCAATCAGAAGATGCTCTGTTCCAATTTCATCGGAATGAAAATGCTCTGCCTCCTCAGACGCACGTTCCAGCACCTGCTGTGTCCGTGGTGAATACCCATCTTTTTCCATAAGCTGAATCTCATCTCCCGGTGAGATCAGTTCTTCAATCAACTTTAAAAGTTTATCAAGCTGCACATGATTGGTCGAAAGCACCTCTGCGGCGACTCCGGTTCCTTCTTTCAGAAGACCGGCAAGAATATGTTCGGTTCCAATATAATTATGATGCATGCTTCTGGAAAGGCGGGCAGCCATATCCAGTGCCTTTTTTGCTTTCGCTGTATATGCTTTCACTCTGTAGCCTCCATTGACAAATAGTTATTGATTATTTAAGATCCAGAAATTCAATGTCGTCATCATCGTCATTTGTTTCTTCTGTCTCTTCTTCATCTTCCTCTTCTTCCTCATCATGGATTTCCATTTTATCGAGGAACTTATCCATAAGACTTCTCTTTTTTACACGTACATTTTCTTCATGATAAGATGACTGAACCTGTTCTGCAGCCTCACTGAATTGCTCATCTTCCTCATTGGAAGACGGAATTACCATAGTATCGTCCTTTTTCTGCTCCGGCTTCTCAGATTCTGTTTTTTCTTTCTGCTGTTCCGGTTCAGCCTTCTCCGGTTCTTTTATTTCCGGTTCAGCTGCTCCAGATTCTTCTGTATCCTCTGTGGCATTCTCCTCTGACGCATTGTTTCCACCATCTTCCTCGGAGTCGTCCTCTGGATTGTGCACATCTTCTTCGTTCAGATCATCTTCTTCGTCATCATCTTCGTCATCTTCAAGATCATCCACATCATCATCTTCATCCGGATCATCATAAGCATCGTCCAGACCATTCTGATCTTTTCTTGCAATTAAAAGGTTAATGATAATAATAATTAAAATTGCTGCACCAAAGATCATGCCAAATATCATATAACGATTTTTCTGTTTCATTTTTTCCAATTGATTCATCGCCTCATTATACTGTTCATTTTCATTCTGCTGTTCTGAAGAGTTATCTAACTGCTCTGCATATCTCTGATAAGTACCTTCTGCATTATCATACTGATACCAGTAATTCTGCCCCTGATCATTCAGGCAATATAAATAATAAAAATCACTGTCCGGAATCTCTGATGCATCATCCCTGTGATATGCGGTCACATTTTCTGTTTCCCCCACAGTAACGGACATCTGAGTAAATCCTTCCGGAATGGAAGCAGCATCCGGATTCAGGACAATTGCGTAATGCGAATCCGTGTGAAGCAGGATAAATGGATACACGGTTCCATCATTCGTGTTGTAAATATACAATTTTCCAGCATCTTCTAAATTCTCCGGAATCAGATATAAAAGTGTGAGTTCTGCTTTTGTAAAACTGAGAGCCGGGTAATCTGTTCCATCAATCGAAACAGAGCTTTCTGAAAAGTCAGCAGGGATCACATCCTCCGGAATCGTATCCGCCGGAATATAATTCAGTCCATTGATGGTAAACACTTTACTTCCATCTGCACTCTGCTGTTCTTCCGGCTGGTTTTCTTCTTCTGCGTCTTCGTCCTGCTCTTTTCGCTCGACATTAATCGTATAAGTTGCTGTAGATCCGTTTCCAGCCTTCACTACAACCGTAACCGTATTATTTCCAACCTGAAGATTGTCTGTTCCGGTAATTGAATCGATCGTTGCCGAAGAATTACTTGGAATTGCCGAAACGTCAATACTTGTAACATCATAGTCGACAGATGCCGTATATTTTGTTGTTTTATAGGAAAACTCCGGTGAGAGTGTTCCATCAGAAAGACTCAGACTTGATAAAGAGTTATCTCCATTGGTCGAATCCGTATCACTGTCCTCCTGTGAACCGGCAGCTTTCACAACTACGCCAGCAGCGGAATAATCTGCTGAAGCTCCGCTTGAATCGGTGCCTGATGTCGAAGTGGCAGTGAGTGAAGTAGAGCCTGATCCCACGACAGTAAATGTTACCGTTCCTTTTGCTCCATCCACACTGATCATTTTCTCACCATCTCCGCCACTGGAAGTGACCGAAGATGAATCAAATGAAATTACACTGCTGTCATATGACAAAGCTACCTGGGAGGATCCACCGCCCGGAACCGAAATTGTCGCTGTAAATGTATCTCCTACTTTTAAATCCTGATTTGACAATGCTATTGACAATCCTGCTGCATACACCGGGAACTTTGGAACAGCTATCATGGCTGCCATCAGAAGTCCCGCCAGCAATATACTGAGTTTCTTTTTCATTTTGTATCATCCTCACTTACTGTTATAAAAGACACCGGCTTCATGCTCCAGACAGAGTCATTGGCCGGCGTCCGATCAACACTATGTAATTCTAGTTATCCTTAGGTTGATGCTTCATATCCTTGATCGGGATATTTGCAAAAAGAGCCGGAACAGTTCCATTATTGGCATCGGATTCCGTCTCTGTGATTTTTACATCCAGAGCATCTGCATCAATATCCATATATTTTGAAATAACCTGAATAATATCATTTTTGATCATTTCCATCATCTCCGGTGAGCAATTTGCACGGTCTGAAACCAATAACAGTTTCAAACGATCTTTTGCAACATTTCCGGAATTTTTTTTCTTAAACAAATCCATCAAGCCCATGGTAAGCTGTCCCCCTTATTTCTTAAACATTTCTTTTAATTTGCTGAATACGCCCTGTTTCTCCTCAAGATTCAAAAATGGAACTTCTTCTCCCATGATACGTCTGCAGATATTTGCGTATGCCTGTCCTGCAAGACAGTTGCTTCCAACCAGAGGCTCACCCTGGTTTGTAGAAACTACGATCTGTTCGTCATCCGGTACTGCACCGATCAGGTTCACTGCAAGGATATCACACACATCGTTTACATTCATCATATCGCCACGTTTTACCATGTCCATACGGAGTCTGTTTACAACCAGGTCGATACGTTTCATCTCATTTGCTTCAAGTAATCCTACAATACGGTCTGCATCACGGATTGCAGATACCTCAGGTGTGGTAACTACAAGCGCTCTGTCTGCACCTGCAATTGCATTTTTAAATCCCTGCTCAATACCAGCCGGACAATCGAGAAGGATATAATCAAATTCTTCTCTGAGTTCATTGATCAGTTCAACCATCTGTTCCGGTGTTACCGCATCCTTATCTCTTGTCTGTGCAGATGGAAGCAGACACAGATCCTGATATTTTTTATCTTTGATCAAAGCCTGTTTCAGACGGCATTTACCCTCGATTACGTCAACAAGATTGTATACAATACGGTTTTCCAGTCCCATTACAACGTCCAGATTACGAAGTCCGATATCTGTATCAATCATAACTACTTTTTTGTTTAACTGTGCAAGACCTGTACCAACATTTGCAGTTGTGGTGGTCTTACCAACTCCACCTTTACCAGATGTAATAACGATTACTTCACTCACGAAAATTTCCTCCTCGGTTCTTAAATATTTCTCAAGATATTCTTTGTAATTGGTTCGATATATATAGCTCCGTCTTTTGCAACTGCGATCTGAGCTTCCGACGGTGCCTCTTTCTCTTTTCTGCGAAAACGTCTTCTGGTATTTTCTTTATCCGGACTTTTCGCGATCAGATCCCCAATCTGGATCTGGATCGGATTCATGTTCAATGCAAAAACAAAACAATTCCGTTCGCCCGTACATCCGGCATGAACATTTCCCTTCAGAGCTCCAAGAATCACAATATTCCCGGCAGATATGATTTTTGCCCCCGGGTTCACGTCTCCGATGATCGTAACGCTTCCTTCGCTCTCGATGATCTGTCCGGAACGAAGTGTTCCCTGATAAAATTCGCCATAAGGTACCTGTGCCATCGCGTTCTGCATTTCCTGCTGGATCTGCTGTTCTCTGAGCAGATTCTGTTCGATCAGCTGTCTTGTCTGTTCCTCATGTTCCTTATCATTGTCAATAATACAGATAATCTCCATTGAGGTATGCTTCATAATCTCCTCAATAATCCGATTCTCCTCGTCCGTCGACAATCTTCTTCCTTCAAAAGAAATCCCTACTTTTGCATTTTTGAAAAACTTCTCTGACTCCTGAAACTTTTCAATAATTGCATCCAGCAAATCCCGAAATGAACAATCCGGATCAAGTCTCAGATTGATTCCATAACGGTTGCTTTTCATAACTACGAATTGTGACATATATGCCTCCAAATATTATCTGTTATTATACAGACATCAACGATTCAATTATACCGAATCCACAGGATTATGCAATTGATTTTGTAAAAAACCATTATATTTTCCGTTTTATCCGCATATTCCTTCAAAAAAACTTATAATCCGCCACTCTGCAGTACTATTTCCAGGTATTTGTAATGCTGATCTGACCATCACATACCGAAACATCCACGGTTCCTCCACAGACAAGCGGCATCATTGGCGAAAAATGTCCAATATCAAGATCCATGATGACCGGCACCTGATACTCCGCAAGCAGATCTGTTACAGCCCGGTAATGATCGATCCCAAATGCCTCCTCGCCATAGCAGAGCGGTCTTCCGATCAAAAATCCCTTTACATACTGGAACCACCCCGCATTTTTCATATGCCAGATTGCCCGCCGGATACTCATAACATTCAGTTCGCAGGCTTCTAAAAACCAGATGATTCCATCTTCTTTGTATTTCTCATTAAATTGCTTAACCTGATCAAACCTCGTTCCCGTCAGATTAATCAGGCAATCCATACATCCTCCAAGCAGTCTGCCAGAAAAATGTACATCCTCATCCGGGAATCTTCGGATTCTGGTCTGTTCCGTCAGATGATATGGTTCCAATGGGTGTTCTTCATCTTTTAAGGATTCCTTCTCCCACATTTTGTATCCATGTACCTGATCTTTCCGTCCGCATAACACATCCATCGTGTCCTGTAAAGACTCATGCCACGGTTCCATACCAAAGGCTGCTGCACATGGTCCATAAATTGCTGCAGTATCACAAAGTGTTGCCGATAAAAATGTAAAATTGGTATTATCCGAAAATCCCATAAACCACTTCGGAGCAGCTTTACGGATTCTCTCAAAATCCATATATGGAACCACTTCGCACATCAATTCTCCACCACCGCAGGAAATAAGCACATCATTTTTTGTGGAACTGTATGCTTCGTTTAGTTCCTCTGCACACTTTTGCGGAGTATTGCTGATTCCGATTCCTCTTCCTTCATAACAATTCGGACCAACATCCAGCTGATATCCAAGCTCCGTAAACTTCTTTTTCGTATGTTCAAATGCCGTTTTATATGGCTCTGTATTGCACCCGAATGACGGAGCAACGAATCCAATTGTTCCATTTTTCTTTAAAAATTCAGGATATCTCATTTTCTTCTCCCACTCATATATTTTGCACTATTCTACCATAGATTTTCCCGAATCGCAAAACAGAGATGAAAACAGTCTGCATATAATACAGATACTGTTTCCATCCCTGTCCTAATTGTTAAGTAACTATTTTTTTAACTATTATTTATTCATATCTCAATGCATCGATCGGCGACATTCTCGCTGCACGTTTTGCCGGATAAGATCCGAATACGATTCCTGTCAGCATCGAGAAGATAACCGATACAATAATTGCTGTCAGCGAAGGACTTACACTTACCGTAAGCATTGAGCCGATATCCGATGCAAAATTTTTGATCAGCATCACTGCCACTTTTGACAGCAGGAAACCATTGAAAATTCCCAAAAGGATTCCTATAATTCCACCGATCAGACAGATTACCACGGATTCTGTCAGAAACTGCAGATGAATTCCACGGTTCTTTGCACCGAGTGCCTTTCGTATACCAATTTCTCTTGTACGTTCCACAACACTTACCAGCATAATGTTCATAACACCAACTCCACCGACGATCAGTGAAATTGCTGCAATAACAGATATCGCAATTGTTATTACTTTTAATACCGTATTGATCACACCAAGCTCCGATGCCATATCATGGCACTGGACTTCCCATGCTGTATCCTCTTTGTATTTGTGTTCTGCAAAATAAGAAGTCGTATCCTGTGCAAGCTGTGTCGGGTCCGTACCCTCTCCTGCCAGGACATTAAAATACTGAATTGCAGCCATAGCCGGATCATCCACCTGATCTGCTGCATAAGTAAATGGAATATAAACCGGTGTTGAGATATCTTTCTCTGCAACCTTTGTGTTTCCACCGCCGAGTTTTACCTTATCATATTGATAAACACCGACCACATATACCTTTAAGACCGATCCATCCGAAAGTGAAATACTGATCTGCTTTCCAATCGGGGAGTTTCCATCACATGCATATTTCACAAACAGGTCCGAAACAACTGCTGTCGCCTTTTCCTGCTCATTATCCTTTTCTGAGATATCCCGCCCCTCAATCAGGGTAAGCTTATTTGCATCTAACATCCCAGGTGTGGTTCCCATGGTATTTACATTTACTGTTTCTTCACCATCAACCGTTCCCGATCCAAGTCCAATGTTTGCAATTACAGACTTTACTTTATCCCCAAAGGCCTCCTTATACGCCATCAGATCCTCATACTGAAGCATATCGTCGGTTGTCATATCCGGATATTCCCATGTATCATAATCTACATCATCCGGAATTACAGCATTGACATATGCCGTAATCAAATTGGTTCCTCCAAGAGAAGTAAGTGTGGATGAAATCGTTTTCTGTAAAGAGTTACCAATGGTCGTAATCGTAATAACTGAACTGATACCGATAATAATTCCAAGCATTGTAAGAACCGAGCGGAGTTTATTGGCTTTGATGCTGTCTAATGCCAGCCGGATACATTCGAAAAGATTCATTTCTGCTCACCTCCTACATCTGAAAGAATATTACCGTCGCTGATCGTAATGATACGTTCCGTCTCCTTCGCCAGTTCCTGACTGTGCGTGATCAGTACGATCGTTTTATGCTGTTCTTTGTGTAATTTGTGAAAAATATCCATCACAAGATGCCCTGTTTTCGAATCCAGTGCACCTGTTGGCTCATCTGCCAGTATAAGAGATGGATCATTTACCATTGCCCTTGCAATTGCGACCCTCTGGTTCTGTCCTCCGGAAAGTTCATTTGGTTTGTGGGAGGCCCGTTCCTTCATTCCAACCATATCCAGAAGTTCCAGTGCCTTTTCCCTGCGCTGTTTTCCCGGAATACCGGCATACATCATCGGAACTTCTACATTCCGCACCGCAGAGGTTCTTGGAATCAGACAGAAATTCTGAAATACAAATCCGATTTTCTGATTACGGATCTCGCTTAATCTCTCATCGCTCAATGTGCTTACGTCTTCTCCATCCAGGAAATAATTTCCCTCTGTCGGACGGTCTAACGCACCGATCATATTCATCAGGGTACTTTTACCGGAACCGGACTCACCAACGATTGCCACAAATTCACCTTCATAAATCTTAAGATCAATGCCATGAAGGATTTCAAGTTCATTGGGCTGATTTTCATAGTATTTTTTTACAATACCATGCATATCAATCACAACTTTCTTTTCCATGCTCTGCAATCTCCCCTCTGTTACTCTGTGTCAACGGTATAGGATGTGGTATCATCCGGAACATATAAAGGAATCGTATCTCCTTCCTGTACATCATCCGGTGTACTGATGATCAGATCTCCGAGTTCCAGTTCATCTGAACTGATACCGGTATAATAATCTGTACTATCCCCAACTGTAACCGGAACTTTTTCGATCAGATAATTACCGTCATCCTGCTCTTTTCCGCGGTAAACATAAGAACCGTCATCATCGGCTGCAATGCTGTCATAAGGAACCGCCATTCCTTTTCCACCTTCTTTTAAGGTAATTTCAACTTTAACTGTCATTCCAAGAAGAAGACTGCTTCCGGCATCGACATTCACTTCTGCACTATATGCACTTCCCGAACTGCCAGATGTTCCGGCTGCTGCAGACTGATCTGCTGTCTTTGCATCAGACGAAGCAAAGTTGATCACCTTATTTACCGCACCTGTGTTTGTCTGATCCGGGAGAGCATCGGCTGTGATTTTTGCTGCCATTCCCTGCTGCACTTTTGTGATATCTTTTTCTTTAATGGAAACTTTCACCTTTAAATTGGTATTATCTTCAATCTGCATTAACGATCCGTTCGGAACACCACCCTGTGCAATATTAAGCTGTGTGATAATACCGGACTGCCCTGCAACGACTGTCATCTGATCTAACTGACGATATAATTTAGCAAGTTCCTTGGTTGTCTGTGCATCTTTACTGTTTGTAAGTGCATTGGTATCCACTGTATCCTGTGCAGACTGGATCGTCTGATCAGTTGTTCTCTGTACCTGGGTAAGGTTATCCTTTGCAGCCTTCAATGCCTCATTTGCAGACTGTACACTGGCGCTCAATGAGCCCACCTGTTCCTGGAGTGCTGCAATTGTAGAATCGTCTCCTTGTGCGATTGCCGCATCCAGCTGGTTCTTTGCGTTATTGTAATCCGCATTTGCTTTATCATATGCGCTTTGTGCATCTGTAATTGCTGCATTTGCAGAATTGATCTGGGAAGCCTGATCATTTTTCGCATCCTGAAGATTACGCTCTGCGATCTGATTCTGCTTTGCAGCAAGCTGATCCGAAGCGGATACCTGTTCCTCTAAGGTTGCGATCTGTTCTCTTACATCCGAATCATCGAACACACAAAGAACGTCTCCCGCTTCCACATGATCCCCAAGTGCAACTTTCAGTTCTTTCACCTTGCATGTAAGATCCGTGGTAACCGAATATACATTCTGGCTCTCTACAGTTCCTGTCGCATTGATCGAACTGGACAGATCCTGTTCCGCAAGCGGGAGCGCCTGCTCCATACTCTCCGCACTTTGAATCGCTCCAGCCACATTCGAGCCACAGCGTACAAGCGAAAAAATAACTGCGATCAATACAACTGCAACAATAAGAATTATGATAATTCTCTTTTTTCTTTTTTTCATCTCTATATCATCCTCCATTTTCAATTTGACCTTTTGTCAGATCTTATGAGGATGATTATATATGTTTTTGTTTCCGGGAAAAAGTGGGTTTGCTAAGAGTTAATACTTTTTAAGACTATCCTATGGGTTTCGTAAGAATTCCTTAAGAAAAAGACCGGCATCTTAACATACCGGTCCAAAGATCAGGCTATTTTCAGATGAAGCATATATTTTTGCTTCTGTCTGTAATAATGAATAAACATACAGAAATTTCTCCATGCAGAAAACTCTTTATGATAATTAAATCTGGTATCATAAAGGATCCCCTGCCTGTTGCACCAGTTATAAATATCCGTCAGACTAATGCCCTTCATTGTGCGGATATTATTCACAAAGATCTCAACCTTTGTCATTTCGTCTTCATTCTGTACAAACAGACGAAAAATTGTATTAATACACTGTATTTGAATCATACCGTTTTTCTGGCTCATTATGAGGATCCCTCCTTTGTATTTTTATGTTACTATAGTACCATAATTCCGATATTTTTTCCAGTACTTTCTTTCAAACACCTTCACAATCAAATGCAGGAATAAAGCTGTCTTTTGCAACGTCACCTTCCTGTATAAAACCATGTGTCACCCCAAGTGAAATTGCATAATCCAGATATTTTTCATATTCCCGGTCTGTAACCTTACGATTCAGTTCCGGATAATTTTCTACCTGTTTTAACGGTGTATACTGGCTCATCAGGCTGAGATAGATCTGATCCCCATACGTATCCACCAGATAACGTACGATCTTTTTTGCATCCGAAAGCAGTCCTGGGAGCAGTAACTGCCGTACGATCACCCCTTTTGCGATCAGATATCCATCTTCCGCTTCTGTAATATATTTTCCTTCTTTTTCCTTCTCTATGCCTTTTTCCGGATAAAAATATGCTTTGGGCTGCTGCCTTACCATTTCTGCGATTGCGGCCTTTGCCACAATGGCATAATCTTCGGCATGGGAATACTTTTTGCTGATCTTTGCATCCATATATTTAAAATCCGGCAGATACACATCCACAATTCCTTCTAATGCACGCAGTGTGTCAACAGACTCATAGCTTCCGGTATTATAAACGATTGGAATCGACAAACCCTGGTCTTTTGCACTCTGTACACTCTTTATAATATGTGGTACATACTGTCCCGGAGTCACGAGATTGATATTGTTTGCGCCTTTTTCCTGCAGTTCCAGAAATATTTCGGTCAGTCTCTCATCTGATATTTCTTTTCCGGCAAGTCCCTGCGCAATCTCTTCATTCTGGCAGAACACACAGTGCAGTGCACAACCGCTGAAAAAAACCGCTCCGGAGCCATTGGTTCCAGATATACACGGCTCCTCCCAGTAATGAAGCGCCGCACGTGCCAGTTTCAATTGGTCTCCAACGCCGCATACTCCCCCCATCTGCCTGCTACGGTCTGCTTCACATTTTCTTGGGCAAAGTGTACATTTTGTATAAATTCTCCGAAATTCAGCGAAATCTGTGCTTTCTTTTCTCATCTTATTCCTCTTGACGTTCTTTCTTTATTCATACTACAATATTGGTTGCGTGTTTGGACGCATGAATAAGCATATAATTACTGCATATTTATAATAATGCAGACAAAAACAATGAACCAACCTACACAAAGGAGTACAAAATGAATCAATCAAATTGTATGGTCGCCCAGTCCGGCGGACCTACTGTTGCTATCAATGCAAGTCTTGCAGGTGTTATTCAGGGTGTTATGGATTCTGATCAGTATAATATCTGCTATGGTGCTGTAAACGGTGTGCTTGGCATACTGAACGAGAATTACCTGAATCTTACCGGTATCGTATCCGAGGACGCCGGAGCAATTGACCGGTTAAAAACGACACCAGCTATGTATCTTGGCTCCTGCCGACACAAACTTCCAAACTACAAGGACGATGATTCTCCTTATGTATTTATTTTCAATCAGTTTGCGAAGCTGCATATCAAAGCTTTTTTCTATATCGGCGGAAACGACTCTATGGATACCGTATTAAAATTATCCGATTATGCAAAAAAAATCAATAGTGATATCCGCATCATCGGTGTACCAAAAACGATTGACAATGATCTGTGTGTAACCGATCATACTCCTGGTTTTGGCTCTGCTGCAAAATATATTGCAACATCACTTCTTGAAATCGCACATGACACGTTCATCTATGCCGTAAAAAGCGTTACCATCGTAGAAATCATGGGACGTGATGCCGGATGGCTTACCGCAGCATCTGCGCTTGCAAGAAATGAATACAATACAGCTCCACACCTTATCTATCTTCCGGAGACTGTATTTGACAAAGAACAGTTTTTAAATGATGTACGCAACATGTTAAAACACCGCAATAATGTCATTGTTGCAGTATCCGAAGGAATCCATGACGCAGACGGCAATTATATTACCGCTTCCAAATCCGCAGTTGATACTTTTGGTCATCAGCAGCTGAGCGGAGCCGGAAAAGCGCTTGAGTTCATGGTAAAAGAAAACATTGGTGTAAAAGTACGTTCTGTAGAAGTCAACGTTCTGCAGAGATGTGCTTCCCACCTTGCTTCCCTGACAGATATTGAGGAAGCCTTTGCCCAGGGACAGAAAGCCGTTTCCCTTGCATCCTCCGGTGTGACAGCTTCCATGGTCACGATCACCAGAACTTCAAACCATCCTTATACTGTAGAATACGGTTATTCTGAGATCTGTGATATTGCAAATGAAGCCAAATCCATTCCAGTTGAGTGGATCAATGAAAAAGGCAATG
Source organism: Roseburia porci (assembly GCF_009695765.1). GTDB lineage: Bacteria > Bacillota > Clostridia > Lachnospirales > Lachnospiraceae > Roseburia > Roseburia porci. The sequence continues at coordinate 101,067 of NZ_VUNI01000008.1, read as the reverse complement.
ATGTCAAACCTGAACTGATCGAATATCTTTCCCCTCTGATTCAGGGTGAGGTATCCGTATCCTACAACAATGGTATTCCATCTTATATGAATGTTTCTCATCTGAGCCATTCCTGATTCCATACTGCCGCCGGAACTTCTTCTTTTTGTTCCGGCGGCAATATGATATAATGTATGCGAACGCGCCCGCGAGTCCGGAAAATCGAAGGTTTTTCGGACTTTTGCCGTAGCGGTTAAGCAATATCAGCCGCAGCGGTTAAGAAAATAAAAAGGGAGGTACTTTTACATGAGAATAAAAAAGGATATTCCGCATATCATTGCTTATGTTCTGCTTGGCATTGCGGCAGTCCTGCTGGTTGTATACTTTGCATTCGCAGCATACTTCCACAGCCACTATTACTTTCACACCAGAATTGGTACGTTAAACTGTGGTGGAAAAACTGCAGAATACGTTGAAAAAAGTAATACACAAAACGCAGACGATTATCTTTTAACAGTATACGACAGAGAAAACAACAAATTTCATCTGACCGGAAGTGATTTTGGCTTTCAGTATAATTCTACCGGAGAAGAAGAAAAAATTCTGAAAAACCAAAATCCTTTCCTGTGGCCATCCAGTTTATTCCATCACTCCGATTACACACTCTCCGCATCTACTTCTTATGATGCCGATGCACTGAAAGAACAGATCAGCAAACTGGAATTTATGAGCGCAGATTATATGACTGCACCTACTGACGCACGTATCGAGATTGAGGACGATAATTATGAAATCATTCCGGAAACCATGGGAACAACCACGATTCCAGATGAAGTATTGAAAGAAATTGAAGCTGCCGTCGACAGCCAGGAAACATCTGTAACATTATCGGATGCCTGCTATGAATCCCCGAGCATTCTTTCCACTGATTCCTCACTTCAGGCAACGGCAGACCAGCTTGACAGTTATATGGCTTCTACAATTACATACGACATCGAAGGTGCCGATGAAAAGCTTGCTTCTTCTGACATTCTTAAAATGCTTCAGATTGATGACAATGGAAATGTAACGGTAAACGATGATGCAATCACTTCTTATGTCCAGCATCTTGCAAGTACTTATAATACATATGGTGACAAACGTGAATTCACCACTTCAAAAGGCGATGTTGTTGAGGTTTCGGGTGGTGACTATGGATGGGTCATTGCCAAGACAAAAGAAGCCGAACAGATTAAAAGCGATCTCGCCGGCGGAACACCAGTAGAACGTGAGCCAGTTTATGAGCAGACCGCTGTTGCCCCTGGTCCAAACGATATTGGCAATACTTATGTAGAGCTGGATTATTCAAACCAGCATATGTATTATTACAAAGACGGGAATCTGACTTTCGATTCTGACTTCGTGTCCGGTAAATTAAGCAACGGAAACGGTTCTCCAGATGGTGTGTATAAAATTGTTTACAAACAGAGTCCATCCGTTTTAGTCGGTGAAACCTATCATACTGAGGTCCAGTACTTTGTGCCATTTGCCTATAACGTCGGATTCCATGACGCGACATGGCAGCCAAAATTTGGTGGTGACTGGTATCTGACACATGGTTCCCACGGCTGCATCAATATGGCATTGGATAAAGTTCAGGAATTTTACGGAATGATCGAGGTTGGAACACCGGTAGTTGCCTATTACCGTACTCCGGTTGAACTGACATCGGAAAGCGCACAGATTTCAAACGCAGCATCCTACGTTGATAAAAACGCACAGTAAATAAGAACTATCATAAATCCTGCAGTCTGCTTTGCAGGACGTAAAAAAGCATGAGCCCTTTTCAAAGCTCATGCTTTTTTCATTCTCAGGCAGAGAACTGACTGTTGTACAGGTTCGCATAAAACCCGTTCATAGCAAGCAGTTCTTCATGATTGCCCTGCTCGATAATCTTTCCCTGATTCATCACAAGAATAATATCCGCCTCACGGATCGTTGACAGCCGATGTGCAACAATAAAGCTCGTTCTGCCTTTCATCATCTTTAAAAATGCATTCTGTATACGCATCTCCGTTCTTGTATCGATTGACGATGTCGCCTCATCCAGAATCAGCATCGGTGGCAGACAAAGCATTACACGTGTGATACACAGCAGCTGTTTCTGTCCCTGTGAAAGATTTCCTCCGTCTTCGGTGATCACCGTATCATATCCATCTGGAAGTCTCTTGATAAAACTGTGTGCATGGGAAGCCTTTGCCGCCTCGATCATCTCTTCTTCTGTCGCATCTGGTTTGCCCATAATGATATTTTCACGGATTGTTCCCGCCTTCAGCCATGTTTCCTGAAGCACCATTCCGTAATTCTGGCGCAGACTGTGTCTTGTGATCTGATCGATCTCATAACCGCTGACACGGATCTTACCACTGTTCGCATCATAAAAACGCATCAGAAGATTAATTAACGTCGTCTTTCCACATCCGGTAGGACCGACAATTGCAACTCTCTGTCCCGGTGTAACCTTTAAGTTAAAATCTTCGATCAGCTTCTGTTCCGGAACATAAGAGAAATATACATGTTCGATTTCGACGTGGCCATCTGCCTCCTGCAGTTCCACCGCTTCTGGTGCATCTGGGATCTCGGCTTCTTCCTCAATCAATTCGAAGATTCTCGCAGCACATGCCAGCGCATTCTGAAGTTCTGTGATAACTCCTGAGATTTCATTAAATGGCTTTGTATACTGGTTTGCATAAGTCAGGAAGCAGGAAAGCTGACCAACGGTAATTCCACCGGTAAGGGCGGATAATGCCCCCGTCAGACCGACGGTTGCATATACCAGACTGTTTACAAATCTTGTAGACGGATTCGTGATGCTTGAGAAAAAGATTGCTCTTAATGAACATTTCTGCAGTCTCTGATTGATCTCATCAAATGTTTCCAGAGCTTCATCTTCATGATTAAACGCCTGGACAACTTTCTGATTTCCGATCATTTCCTCAATATGTGCGGTCTGTTCTCCCCTCGTCTTGGACTGGAGCTTAAACATCGCATATGTTTTCTTCGCAATAAAACTTGCCACAAACAGCGATAACGGTGTGATCAGAACAACTGCGCAGGTGATCTTCACATTGATCGTCAGCATAAAAATCAACGTTCCAAGAATTGTTGCCACTCCGGAAAACAACTGCGTAAATCCCATCAGAAGTCCATCCGCAAACGTATCTACATCTGCGATAATACGGCTTACCATATCTCCGTGAGAATGACTGTCTATATATTTCAGAGGAAGCTTCTCGAGTTTTTCAAACGCGTCCTTACGAATATCCTGAACAATGTGATACGTCATCTTATTGTTGCTCATATTCATAAGCCACTGCGCAAGCGCCGTAATTCCAACTACAATTACGCCGCGCCTTAAGATCACAAACATTCCGTCAAAATCAACTTTGCCTTTTGCCAGAATCAGATCGATCGCACGACCAGTCAGAATTGGAAAATACAAAGTCAGTGCAACACTGACTGCTGCAAGTATAATGGAAAATATAAGAAGCGGTAGATAACGTTTCATATAATGCAGCACTTTACGCATGGTTGCCATCTGTCCTGCTTTCTGTTCTTTCTTTTCTCTCATGCTGTCTCACCTGCTTTCAAGTCTTCTTTTTTAAACTGTGATTCGTAGATTTCCCTGTATGTCTCGCAATTTTTCAATAATTCCTCATGTGTTCCAAGTCCGACTGTCTTTCCATCATCCAGTACCAGAATCTGATCTGCAAACTGAATTGAGGAAGTCCTCTGTGAAACAATGAAAATTGTCTTTTCTCCCTGCATATTCCGAAGCGCCGCTCTTAATCTTGCATCCGTTGCGAAATCAAGTGCCGATGCACTGTCATCCAGAATCAGGATGTCTGGATCTTTCACCACCGCTCTTGCAATAGTAAGTCTCTGTTTTTGTCCACCGGAAAGATTTCGTCCATTCTGTTCAATTTCATAATCCAGTCCGCCTTCTTTTCCGGCAACCACATCTGTTGCCTGTGCAATTTCAATCGCACGATTTAACTGTTCATCAGTTGCATCCGGATTACCCCAGAGCAGATTCTCACGGATCGTGCCATGGAACAATACCGCTTTTTGCATTACCATACCGATTTTATCCCGAAGTGATGTCACATCATATTCACGTACGTCTTTTCCATAGATCCGGACCGCACCTTTTGATACATCATAAAACCGCGGAATCAGATTCACGACAGAAGATTTGCCGGAACCGGTGCCTCCGATAATACCGATAGTCTGTCCTCTCATCGCTTTAAAATCAATATCTGTAAGTGCCTCTTCTCCTGCACCTGCATAATTCATGCACACATGGTCAAATTCAACAGCCGGAATTTTGGCGTCTGCCTTCGTCTTTTCTGTATCGGAAGGCTCGGATGCACGGATCTCTTTTGGAATGGAAGGCTGCATATCCATAATCTCAGCAATACGGTTTCCACATGCAATGGATTTCGTAATATTAATGATCAGATTGGCCAGTTTGATCAGTTCCACAAGAATCTGTGACATGTAACTTACCAGTGCAACAACCTCACCCTGTGTAATGATTCCGTCATATACCTGTCCGCCACCGATCCAGATTACCGCAACGATGGAAACATTGATGATAATATAGGTTGCAGGATTCATCAGCGCTGACAATCGTCCAACAACCATCTGAAGGTTCGTCAGTCTGTTATTCTGCTCATTGAAATCCTGTATTTCGTTCTCTTCTTTGTTAAAAGCACGGATAACACGGACACCCTCCAGATTCTCTCTCGTCTTGCCCAGTACACGGTCCAGCGCTGCCTGCACCTTTTTAAACATCGGGATACTGATGACCATAACTCCAAATACGACAATCGAAAGCAATGGAATCGTAACAACAAATACCAGTGCCGCCTTCACATTTACCGTAAAGGACATGATCATCGCACCAAATACAATAAACGGCGACCGAAGGAACAGACGAAGCACCAGATTAACTCCGGACTGTACCTGATTGATGTCGCTGGTCATACGTGTGATCAGTGTCGATGTTCCAACCGTATCCATCTCAGAAAAAGAAAGTGTCTGAATATGTTTAAACAGTTCATAGCGAAGCGTTGTTGAAAATCCAACAGATGCTTTTGCTGCAAAATACTGTGCCGTAATGGAACATGTCAGTCCAATTGTTGCAAGAAGAATCAGCACACAGAACATTCGGAAAATATAGCCCTTATCTCCATGTGCGATTCCCACATCGATAATCCTTGCCATGACAAGCGGCACGATCAGTTCAAATGTAGCCTCCAGCAATTTGAAAAGCGGTCCTAACACACTTTCCAGTTTATAATCTTTTAAATATACAAGCAGCTTTTTCATTCTATCTCAAAACCTCCATTCAGAATCGCATCCATGTATTCAAGCAGGCTTTCCTGCGAAAAAACCTGTCTGGAATCAATTCCACAGGCAATTGCGCCTTCCACATTTTCTTTTCGATCATCAAAAAACAGACTTTCCTCTGCTTTCAGCTGATACTGCTCAAGCAGATATTCATAAATTTCCCGATCTGGCTTGGTCTTATGTATCATATAAGACACAACTGCACCATCAATATCTTTCATAAAATCCGCATCTTTTGTATGTTTCACAAAAAGACTTTCCGGATAGTTGGAAAGAAGATAGATCCCATACCCCTGTTTCTTTAAAAGCCTTAACTTCTCCCATACCTTTGGACGTGATACTTTCATGCCTTCCCCATGTGTAATAAACCAGCGGATATACGCCCCATGCTCCGGATATTTTTTCTCAAATCCACATATAATTTCTTCTTCTGTCATATTCCAGAGATCCATCTCATGCCAGAGCGGATCGTCAAACATTTCATTGCCGACGATCTCCGCGGTTTTCTCATCCAGTCCGTAATCATCCACAAGCATTTCTTTCCACCGGTAATCCAGCAGAACATCTCCCACATCAAAAATAATATTTTTATACTTCTTCATCTTTTTTCTCCATAGTATTCTCTTTCGAAGCTTTAAAATTCTTCAGTGCTTCTGCTTTCTCTGTTGCAGCATTTTTGGCATTCTTCGCTTTTTTACGTATTTCCTGCTCCATGCGTACCAGTCGGCTGCTAAAACCTGAGGTGTGATCTTCATAGTGGAACTCTTTTACACTGTGTAATGCGTGTCTTTGTCCAAGATTCAAAAGTCTTGTCATAGACTCCACAGCAGCATTGGTAAGCTCCTCCTTTTTCTCTGCGGCACTGGCTGTAAACTCGTCTTTCCGCTCCATGGCAAGCAGTTTTTTCTCATTCAGATTGTCTTCCAGATTGGAATATAATTCTTCCATCTGTTTGTTCACCTGTGCTTCAATTGCCTGAAGATTCTGCGTCAGGCTGGTAAGTGCGCTTACCGTAAGTGCAGTATCCGCCGCAAACACCGCCATGAGCAATAGCGCAAGGATCTCCATGGCAAGCGGCGACAGAAAGCCCGTCGTATGCTGTGCAAACGGAAGGATCACATGTACAACCAGAAGCCCGGCCAGACCAAACCCAATAGATGCTGGAAGGCATACTCTTCCGTGAATGTTAAATTTCACATTACTGTAATCCCACCAGATTGCATGAAACAGTTTTTCAAGTACCCAGGAAGTAACATATTCCAGAATAATACTTCCGAAAAAACATACCAGAAAGATTTTCAGGTTCGACATCTTTGGAAGTGCCACGCCTGAACACACAATAGAAGCTGCAACCGCACCAACGCCATAAATCGGACAGATCGGGCCAAACAAAAAGCCTCTGTTCTGCCAATGATGTTTATTCAGTGTACAATATATTGTTTCGTACACCCAACCCATAAAACTGAATAATATAAACCATATAAAATACTTACTTACAACCATAACTTCTCTCCTGTTTCCCTTTACTCTAATTTTATAATTATATCAATTTTCCATTTTTTTCTCCACCTTTTGGGTCAAAAAAAACTGCGATACATGTCATCCATGTACCGCAGTTTTTTCTGTTCTAGTGACAGCCGCCACCACAGTTCTTGCAGTCGCCACCGCAGGAAATCGATTTACCGTTCTTCTTTGCTTTCACCATGCTTCGAATAATCAAAAACACAATCAACCCGAGAACAACGAGTACAATAAAAGTTCCCATTGGCCGCTCCTTTCACCTTTTATTTCTCTATCAATAGCTTACGTTTCTGATTCATTAGTTAGTATACACTAACTTATATTAGATGTCAATCACGTTTTTCGCAGGATTTAGAGAAATTTTATTAACTAATCCCCTATATATCCTTGGCACATTTTCCAATCTTATGGTATACTCTTATTATATATTTACATAGAATACTTATTTCGCAGTTTTTCACCGGATGATAATGTCTGCTTTTTACAAAAAGCTGCGTGATTTGCACTATATATTGGGAGGTTACAACTATGGTCAACAATGAATCAGCTGAAAATTATCTTGAAACTATCCTCATCCTGAGTAAGAGGCTTCCGGTCGTTCGTTCTGTCGATGTTGCAAATGAACTTGGTTTCAAGAAATCAAGTGTCAGCATCGCAATGAAAAACCTTCGCGAAAAGGGACATATTACAGTAAGTGATGCTGGATTTATTTTCTTAACAGATACCGGACGTGCAATCGCAGATATGATCTATGAACGTCATGAATCCATTACTGCTTTTTTTGTTTCTCTGGGCGTTCCAGAAGCAATTGCAGCAGAAGATGCATGTCGTATCGAACATGTCATCAGCCCGGAAAGTTTTTCCGCATTAAAGAATTACCTGAAAAAACAGAACACAATTTAATACTATGATGAAAAACCGGGCACAATGCCCGGTTTTTTTGTTCATATTTCTATAGCAAATTATATCACCGGTTCCAACCATACTTTCATGGATCCACCGCACACCATGCCATCATCTTCTGAAATATCTCCAGTCATATCCACAGATACCAGCTTCGGTTTTCCACTTTGTAACACTTCCCTGGCTTCCGTAAGTACCGCATTTTCTCCGCAACCTCCGCCTACAGTTCCCGCAGTTCTTCCCAGAAGATTACAGCACATAACGGATCCTGTTCTGGCAGGGACGGATCCCTTTGTATCAACAATCACCGCGATCACACGTTTTCCAAGTTCTGCGTGGTCTGTTACAGAAAGCAGATCCTGAAAAATTGCTTCCTCATAATTAGTCTGCACAAGAAACTGCTCTTCTTTTGATCTTCTGTTTCGCTTCTGGATCAGTTCTGCAAGAATTGCCACTGCGATCTCCTGTGGTGTCTGCGCGCCGATATCCAGGCCGATCGGGGTACAAACCTGTTCTAAAAAGGCTGGAGAAACTCCTTCCTCCTCCCTGAGCAGCCGAAACAGTTCCTGCACTCTTCTTCTTGAACCTACCTGGCCGATATAATAAGGACGGATTCCTTTTGATAACTGCAAAAGGCATTCTTTGTCCCAGCGGTGTCCTCTCGTCAGTATCGCCACATAATCATATTCAGAGATTTCAAGTTTCCGGATTGCAGAAACAAATCCATCGCAAACGATCCGTGATGCATCCGGGAATCTCTGTGCATTGGCAAAATCCGGTCTGTCATCTACAACCGTCACATCAAAATCCAGCCTGGCTGCAAAATGACATAACGCACCTGCAATATGTCCTCCTCCTAAAAGAATCAGTCTCTGATGTGGAATAAACCGCCGGATAACGGTCTTCTCGTCCGTTTGTATCACCCAGTCTGCCTCCTGATTCTGCCTGAGCCGGTTATATATTTTCTGTATCTCATCTATTCTCATATTCGTACATTCCTTTTTCACACAATGATCAATGCATATTTTCCAATTTTATTATAATTGTCACGGAATACCTCCATATCCACTGTCGTTTTTCCCTGCATTGGATCGTAAATCGTAACACTCGAAGCTCCCTGATCAAACCCGCCAAGCATCACACAATGCTCATTCGAATACCAGCGGTAAGTCCTTCCATTGTAACTGATCTCCGAGTCCGAATACTTTGGATCCGAATAATCAATCGTTGTCCACACGACAACCGGAATTCCATCTGCAATATATTCAAGCAGATCTTCTATCTCCATTCCTGTGACATCATACGCTTTATGCGGGTATCCTTTGCTTTTCAAAAAATCGTTTGCAGTATCACAAAGTCCAGGGGGAAAAATACCTGCACCATTTTCCGAAAACGGATCTCCGGCATATCCCAGTACATAATTCTCATCATTATGAATCAGCCAGTCACTTGCGATTGCCGTCTTATCCAGATCAAATCCATAGCTGTTTAATGCCATAGTGAGTGCAACACTCTCACATCCTGTCGGAAGTTCCGGCATCTGAAGTATCGGTGTCGTATTAATTTGTGCATTATTGATCAACGGCATCGATTCGTCTGTCTCTTTCACTGCTGCTTCCCTTTTTATATGGATCTCAGGAAGCATTCCACCTGCTTTCAGCACAAAAAGCAGCACCAGAACCGAAGCCAGTAAGATCAGCAGTTGTTTACGCATAGCTGCCTCTGCTGCCCCTTTCCGCTAATTTATTCGTCCAATTCCGTCTGTACTTTCTTCTGTATCCTCATCCGGACCGCTGCCTCAAACAGTTTAAGAAGTGTATCTTTCAATGCCGCCTTGCTCTCCGGTTCAAGCCCTTCCATCGCTTTCCAGAGTTCTAACAGCTGTCCGAATTTAATCTTTCCAAGCTGATCCAGATCTGTGATCTGGGCATTCTCAAGGATTCCAAACAAAGCTTCCACAAACTGGTGTCTCTGCTCATCGTTCAGTCCCCCGATCCAGCTCTTTAATGTGCGATCCAGATATATACTATCCTCTTCCAGATCATCCATATGTACAAAAGCAGGACCTTTTACTTCCCATGAAAACGCGTCATGCTGCATCAGTCCGGTATTGGAGCTCTGAATGATCTCCATATCCTCCTCATGTTCCAAAAGCATTCCAACCACAGATGACTGTGGCAGAATCGTATGAATCCGGTTCATGACCGCCTGATACCCATCCTCGCATATCATTTTACGTGTAAATCCCGGCCCGTCATTATTATAAACTGCAATCAGCCGGTTCTGTATCGAACGTTTTGCACACATCGCTGCATAAACTGCCAGATTGCCACCTTTGGAATGCCCCCCGAATCTCAGTTTGTTTTTGTAAAAAGGAACCGTCTCCTGCACATATCTTACTGCCTTCTGCTGTCCCGGAGTCTCCGTCAGATAACTCATATTGAAGTTTTCTTTCCAGCCGACCACCGTATTATCTGTTCCACTGAACGAAAGGAACACACTTCCATCATCCAGGTCAATCTTCACAGCAGAAAACTGGGATTCCTCTTCCACACTGATATCCTCAACATACTTGGAAAGATAGCAGTTTTTAAATCGCTCGGATTCCATCATCGCCTTCAAAAGAAACGATGCACTTTTCTTCAGTCGTGGCATGGCATTCACGATCTCTATCGGATATTTATGAAAATACCGCTGTCCGGCTTCTGCAACCGTAACCTTCGAATCCCGGTCGATTCCCGGAACTACTCCCTCCAGATCCAGATAAATGATCTGCGTCAGAATCAGGTTATCCACTTCATTAAACGGAGCCTTATGAAAATCCAGATCTCCGCGCCACTCCAGATAGTCCATCATATTTGCCATACTTCTCACCGACCTTTCTATTTTTTATTATAATCGAAAGTATCGTAAAATGCATCCTGCAAAATGGTTTCTTAACCTCCAAGACCTACGATATTTTCAAAAGACCGGTACAGATTCAGCTTTCCATATCCCCATATAGTGTTTGGATAATTAAGATCCTGATTTTTTGTACATCCGCGTATCAGCATATTTTTCAGTTCTACCGAATTCATAGATGGTTCTTTGCCTCGTACAACGCCCCATTCCATCACCTGTGCGCAGGCGCCCGCTGTAATTGCAGCCGCAATGCTCGTTCCCGAATTTTCCACATAATTGTTCCTTAGTCCTGCCCCCTGTACTCGAACAGCCGGTGCCGTAAAATCCGGTTTTACAAGTCCATCTGCGGTAAATCCTCTTCCGGAATCAATAAAAATCCCTCCGCTTCTGTGATCGTATCCACCTACGCTGATTGGAATCCTTGCCGAAGACGGAATCGTAAGCGTTGTGTCCGGATTTGGTTCTAAAAAGAACACATCATGCTCTAACATTCCACTCATTGGAAGCCACATATGAAACGATCCGGTCACAACATTCTCCGGATAAACATTAATCTGCCATATTCCTTTTGCCGCATTTTTAAACTGGATATAAATCAGCTGATCGGCACGATTTCTGCCAACGATGCGATAATCGATGCTGATCTGTGTATTTTCCAATACAAAATCATAGTCCTGATGTCCGCTGCTTCTTGGAATGATCTTTGGCACCAGTTCACCCGTCGGAGAACGAAGTGCTACCGCAAGGATCTCCGGTGCATACGCCCACATTTCCACATAAAAACCTTTCATGTCCTCTTCCACATTGATTTCTACAACCTTTGGCTGGTTCACTTCCAATGCCCTTCCCAGATAATGATGTCTTGCATTGGCCTCATTCCCGGTTGCAACTACGATCGCCCGTTTTCGGAATGCCCCAACTTCATTCAGATAATCAGATAACACACTGGTTCCCGAATGACTCCCATTATTGGTACCGATTCCAATACAGATCACAAGCGGCTGATTTCTTGCATTTGCATATGCATTCATCCACGAGACTGCTGCCATTATATCGTTTTCCTGAAAAGCAGTGGCATTCTGCGGAATAAAATAAAAATCCTTCAGATACTGTTTTGCTTCCTTCAGTTTCACAACCAGAATATCAGAAAGCGGTGCTGCTCCTGTAAAATCGGATACTGGATCTGCGCTGCCACACGCGATACCCGCAAGATAAGTTCCATGTCCATTTGTGTCCGTCTCCGGCACGATCACAGATGGATCGTCCGAACGAAGTGCTTCATTGATCTGCTCCTCATCGTACTGTGCCCCATAATCAAAACCAGCTGGCGTATCCCCCGCCAGCTGTGTCTGATCCCATATGGAAAGAATACGAGTCGAACCATCTGACTTACGGAATGCCGGGTGTGTATAATCGATTCCGGTATCCAAAAAGCCGACAATAACCCCGTTTCCTTTCAGGGCAAGTGCCGGCTGATTTTGTACTCGAAGAATCCCACTGCTCTCAAGTGCACCACTGTCAAGCAGTCCAAAGCACTTTGGAATCGCAGAAAATGTAAAATCCATTACGGAAAGCTGTGGAACCCCTCCTCGGTAATAGTACCAGATCTCGTATTTTTCGCTGATCCTCTGCGTACAGTCTGGTAAGATGTTCGGTTTCTCCATCTCATCCATTGCAACCAGAAGATCCATATATTCATTTGATTGTATGATCTCATTGCATGTCATACTGCCTACCCATCATATCTGCCGTTTAACTCATCTTATGCAGCGTATACAGTTGTTATTCATGCCAGGGCGTAAATCGGAATCCTGGCGTTCGTAAGATTATGTCAGAAGTGGATTTCAGTCATTTTCCAAGTATGAAGCGAAAGTTGATTCAGAAATTTTCAGTTTCATCGGACATTCTCCGTAAACAACAAAAAATCGACATTACACCGCATCCTTTACGGATTTCATCTTGGAAAACAACAGATTCTCCGTAGCGAAAAGAAAATTCTAAATTACACCGTCAAATAGTAAAAAAATGGCGGTGTAATCACCAGGAAATGGCGATTTACGGAGAAAATGCCAGATTTCCTATACATTACGGTCATAAAATTAGGCGTAGCGGAGAGAAAATTCGCTATTACGGAGAAAACACCTAAATATGCCAAAAAGGAGTCCGAAGACTCCTTTTGACAATTTCATAATTATTTTTACTGTAACAGAGAAAGTACACCCTGAGTAGACTGATTAGCCTGTGCAAGCATAGACTGTCCAGCCTGTGCAAGAATGTTATTCTTGCTGTAGTTGACCATCTCTTCTGCCATATCGGTATCACGGATACGAGACTCAGCAGAGGTTGTGTTCTCAACAACGTTATCCAAGTTGCTGATTGTGTGCTCAAGTCTATTCTGAACAGCACCGAGGGCAGAACGCTGGGAAGAAACCTTCTTAATTGCGTCAGAAATTGTGTTTACAGCAGAGTCTGCGTTGGTAGAATCCTTACCTGTAACTTTTACACCGCTTATACCAATTCCTTTTGCACTCATGCTCTCCATTGTAACATCAATCTTATTCTCTTTGGATGTCTCAGCTCCAACCTGGAAGCTTAAGATTAATGCTTTCGTGTTATTGCTTAATGATGATGTGCCTGTTGCACTAATTGCAAGTTTTGCTGTTACTGTAGCACCTACAGTCATATTATCCAGATTTCCTGTATATGTACCAGAAATATCTGCATTAGTTGTTTCCTGAGTTAAAGTTTTTGAAATAGTTGCACTGTCTCCAGCTTGTGCTGCATTTTCTGTTTTAATTCCATATGCAGTCTCAATATCAGCCTTTGCTTTTGTATCTACAGTTCCATCAGCCAATGTAACCGTTGTATTTGTTCCATCTGTTGTGACCCCAACAACTTTAGCTGCTAGAGCAGCATTCGCAATCGAAAATTTTGTCTTATCACTTGATTGCATTCCAACAGTACCTAATGTAACATCAGCATTATCCTTCAATTCAGCAGCTGTTGCAGCCTTTGCTTTTACCGTAAGTCCATCAACAGTTCCAAGCACAGCTCCAGCTTTAAAAGTTCTCTTATTACCATTTGATGTATCATCACCTTTTAACAGATAAGTCTCATTGAACTTGGTCGTCTCAGAAACACGATCAATCTCAGTGGTAAGCTGATCGATCTCATCCTGAACATTCTGACGGTCATCCTCAGACATTGTTCCGTTTCCAGCTTTTACAGCCAGTTCATTCATACGCTGTAACATGGAATGTACTTCAGTTAAAGCACCTTCGGCTGTCTGTACGCAGGAAATGCCATCCTGTGCATTATCAGATGCCTGTGACAGACCACGGATCTGTTTTCTCATTTTTTCGGAAATTGATAATCCTGCTGCATCGTCTGCTGCACGGTTAATTCTGTATCCGGAAGATAACTTCTCTGTGGATTTTGCCTGTGCGCTTGTTGTTACTCCTAACATTCTGTTGGCATTCATTGCCTGCATATTGTGTTGTACTACCATTTTATTTACCTCCATGTGATAAAAAATATTGTTTTGGGAATCCGTTCCCTTTTGTATAATAAAATCCAGTCCCTAGGTTAACCGGATATTATTACCGTCTGTTGTCTACGGTATAAATGCGCTTTTTTCCAGGCGCATCTGTGCGTGGGTGCTCCGCCTCCCCGGAGGCAGCCTGCTTCTCTCGTCTCAAGATTCCTGCAATCTGCTTTTGTGCTTCCTCAGAAATTCCTTTCTCGCGATAATAGTGCGTTTTATCTTTTGTACCGGTTGCGCTGCTTCTTGCGATATTGTACTCACGCGGTGCATCGACAAGCAGATGAATATTGTTTGACGATCCTCCGGAAAATATAATGCGGATGTCCTCACCGATATCGATATATTCTCCCGGTTTTAATGACAATTTCAGCATAAGAACCTCCCTGTTTTCGATGTATTTTTCCATAAATACTGTGTATACTAGCTTTAATTGCCAGCCGTCATATTTATGTGCAGGTAACATAATGTATATTGTGTTACCTCTGCTTTTCATATGGGTTTTGTTCCTTCCCCCGGACAATAAAGGTGACTACAGACACACATTGCGAAATACCTCGTCTCTGTCGTCCTGTTCAATTCCTAAATATCGTTTGGTAATTCGGTAAGATGAGTGATGGTAGATATCCATCAGAAGTACCGGAGATGTTCCCTGCTTCCATGCATGGTAGCCAAAGGTTTTTCTTAAAGAATGTGGGCTGATCACGCCCTTAAGATTACAGGCCTCTGCCGCTTTTCGTATAATGCGGTATGCCTGCACCCGTGAGATTGGTTTCTTTGTTTTTCCTGGAAACAGATATTCCTGTCCGGTGAGTGGCTGATCTGTCTTGGCAGCGCACTCTTTTTTATACGTAGAAAGCGCATTTTTGATATGCTCATTCATATAGATGCTGGAGGCTTTCCCTGTTTTGGCTTCGATCAGTAAAATATGATCTTTCCATATCCCGCTTCCCGGATCATACACATCCCGCCAGCGTAGTGATAAAAGATCTGATATACGAAGTGCCGTATTTAAGCCCATGACAATGAGCAGCCGGTTTCTTGGATGGGGCTGCACTTTCTTATAATAATTCATAAATTGTTCCAGTTCCTGTTTTGTTCTGATTGGCTGTGAAGTATTCATTTTTTTCTCCTTAAAATAATGAATTTCTGGCAAATTGTCATACTTTTTGGTTACATTTTAAATGTTTTCCCTAAATTCCAGAATTTTCAACCCATGTTATTCTTATTTCCCCATATTTTTTGAAATAAAAATTTTTAAAACAAAGGGTTAAGTATTTCATCACACAGCCGATATATAAAATGAAGCAGAGGTAACACAATATACATTGTGTTACCTCTGCTTCATTGTTTTCTGATTCTTCTATATAACTTATTACTTCCTGCATGCAGCACAACTCTGATGCTATATGCTATCTGCATTCCCCTGATCCACACTACATCTTAGAGCGAACCGCCCAGCGCATTTTGGTGGAACGTGCTCTTCCGTTCTGTGCACACTCCTGCGCTGTCGGTCGGATCACATCCCTGGCATAATCGGAATAAATTCCGGCTTTATATCCGGCTTTTAATGCCTGTTTCACCAGCTTGTCCTCTCCGGAATGGAATGTCAGAATTGCCACTCTTCCACCTGGTCTGAGTGCATTCGGAAGCTTCTCCATAAACTCATACAGCACTTCAAATTCACGGTTGACATCAATCCGAAGCGCCTGAAACGTCCTCTGGCAGGTCTTTTTGATAGTATCCTTCTTCTCTTTCTCTGGAAGAAAATCAAGTGTTTTTTCAATGACTTCCCGCAGCTTTGTTGTCGTATCGATCCGGTTTCCTTTCCGCATCTCATCCGTGATCGCCTTCGCAAGCTCTTCACAATAGGGTTCATCCGAATTCTCATAAAGCATTCCAGCAAGTTCTTCCCTTGATATCGTATCCAGTCTCTCTGCCGCACTGATTCCCTTTTCCTGATTCAGTCTGAGATCAAGAGGCCCATCCACTTTAAAAGAAAAACCACGCTTGGGATTATCGATCTGCATTGAAGACACGCCCAGATCCGCCAGAATAAAATCAAATCCACCGGTCTCTTTTGCAATCTCATCGATCGTGCAGAAATTCTGCAGACGAATGCTTAAAATATCCTCTCCATACCCCTGGTCTTCCAGACGCTTTTTCGTCTTCTGTGATTCTACCGGATCTACATCTGTCGCATAAATGTACCCATTTCCCTGAAGTTTTTCAAGCATCGCCTTGGTATGTCCTCCATAGCCAAGCGTAGCGTCAAAACCGATCTGTCCCGGCTGGATATCAAGAAAATCCAGAATTTCGTTGACCATGATTGAAATATGCATGCCAGCCGGTGTATTTCCTTTGCTGATTACATGCTCAATGGTATCTTTATACTTTTCGGGCTGTAGTTCTTTATATTTTTCTTCAAATTTTTTTGGATATTTTCCTTTATAACGGACACGACGTTTGTGTGGTGTCTGTGTTTCCTTTTCCATATTGTTCTCCTTTTCCTGATATGTATAATTGACATTTTCCATATGATTGTATACTATATTGTTAGTTTATTCTAACCATTTATACGGAGGTATTACATATGGAATTACAAACTGTATTCGAAACCAGAAGAAGCGTCAGATCTTATGACGAACAGAAAACGGTTTCCAAAGAGCAGATCAAAGAACTCGTGGAAGCCGGAATCCAGGCTCCATCCTGGAAGAACTCCCAGACCGCAAGATACTACTGTGTTCTGGACGACACCTTAAAAGAACAGTTCCGCAAAGAATGTCTGCCGGAATTCAACGCAAACAGCTCCGCCGGTGCCGCACTTGTCGTTACGACCTTTGTTGCAAACCGTTCGGGATTTGACCGGAGTGGAACACCAGACAATGAAGGTGGAAACGGTTGGGGATATTATGATCTCGGACTCCACAATGAAAACTTTCTTTTAAAAGCAGCCGAACTTGGCCTGGATACACTGGTAATGGGAATCCGTGACGCAGACAAGATCCGCACTATGCTTCAGATCCCTGAAACTGAGATCATCGTGGCTGTTATCGCTGTCGGTTACGGAAAGGATCATCCTGCGAAACCAAAACGCAAACAGCCGGATGATATTCTCAAATTCTACTAATTCGTCTTGTGCAATGTACAGATTGTTTCTGCATGCGTCGTCACCACTATTGAAACACATATCCTCTACCTCGTGTCCCGAAAAAGAACACATATCATTATCATTCAACAAATCGTGTTTATCGCTCATTTTAAACTCCTCCTTGTTGATTTATATTTCCTGCTTATGAAGATTTCTGTACCTGAGCTTTGCATCCGGCACGGCTCTCTCATCCATGCCCTTTAAAACAAACGTGAGCTTGTACGGATCAATGGTGCCGTCCTCTGCAATTTCTCCAACAATCACCTTTTCCACAATACTCTCAAATACCACTCTGTCAAATTCATCAAGAATATTAGCATTTTTGAGCTTTGTCCTGATTGCTTTCATTCTGCCTGAAATGTTCTTCTGCGATAATGCATTCTCTGCGAACAACTGCCTTTCTTCCTCGCACTTTTCTAACTTACGTTTTAGTTCCATGTACTTATCGTCATAAGCTTCCTTTGTAATTTTATCATCGAGATACATGTCAGTCAATTTCTTTCTCTTCTTCTCAAGAGTTGAAATTTCCTTTTCCACACGCTTTAACTTCTCTGTGCTTTCATCTTTTGAAACAGAAGCTTCCAATGATGTAAGCACTGTTTCAAGCACATCATCAAAATTCTCTGATAACAACTGAAACATCTCTAGAAACGCATTCTCTATGATGACCTCATCTATCGCCTTGCTGTTCGGACAGTTTGCAATTCCTTTATTGGCTGCTGTCCTACATTTCCATACAGGCTTTTTATGTTGTGTATCCTGATGATGGGAACGCCTTGTGAGATTCGTACCGCAGAAGCCACACTGACACATACTGCTGAATGCATACTTTCTGGCATACTTGGTTCTTGCCACATCAGAAACATTTTCATTCGTATGATACCGGCTTTCACGGATTTCCTGTGCCTTATTCCATATCTCTTCAGAAATGATTGCTTCATGGTGATTTCTAGTATAATACTTGTTAGATTCTCCACGATTATCCAACCGCCTCTTAGAAATAGGATCAACCGTATAAGTCTTTCCCATAAGTAAATCACCTTTATACTTCTCATTCTTAATTATGCCTCTGACACCACTGTCCGTCCACTTGACCTCGCCTTTTTTGTTAACTTTTCCAAGCCTTGTAAGCTCCTTTGCAATCGTGTATGCACCATAACCCTGCACATACAAATCAAAAATCATACGGACTATTTCAGCTTCCTTTTCATTGACGGTAATACTTTTATCTTCCGGATGATAATCATACCCCAAACAACCGTTAAATCCCATCAGTTCTCCTCTGGACATTTTCATCTGAACCCCCATAGAAACATTCTGTGATAAGGATTCCACTTCATTCTGTGCAAGTGCCGATATAAGTGATAACTGCATTTCACTTTCCATCGTAGATGTGTCGATGTTTTCTTTTTCGAAAATAACCGTTACACCCTTTGCCTTCAGCATTCTTGTATAGGAAAGTGTATCTACAAGATTTCTTGAAAATCTTGATACTGACTTCGTAATCACAATATCAATCAGATCATTCATACAGTCATCAATCATGCGTAAAAACTCGTCCCTCTTATTTGTCTTTGTTCCTGTAATTCCCTCATCGGCATATATGCCCACAAGCACCCATTCCTTATTTGCAGATATCTTGTCCTGATAATATTTCTTCTGGGATTTGAAACTCTGTAACTGTTCCTCGCCATTGGTGCTGACTCGCACATATGCCGCCACTCTTTTTCTTGTAATGGTAAGCGGCTTTCCCATAAGTCTCCGGTCTCTGATAACAGGACCTTCACTTTTCTTTATTACTTCTACCTGCTTTTCTTCCATGCAAAAATCTCCTTTCCCAAAATCAATCTGACTCTATAATTTGATGTTTTCCTGAACAACGTTCCGAAACAGTAGCAGCAACATGTATTACTGCTACTGCTTATACTCTATATCAAAAATAAAATGTTAACGAATGTATGGTCATGCAGTCATAAAACTGATTACACCATATTCTCCCATAATATGAATTTTCGTTCTGTTGTACTCATCTTCTGTGATCAATCCCTTACGGAAAATCCAGCCGAGTACCGCAAGTTTCTTTGCTAACTCCAACTCTTTCACCATGTGTAAACACCCCTTTCTATAATATTTGACTTATCACCTTCTTTCCACATAACTGCTGTGATAATCTCCGAATTATTGGCAAGATAAAGTTATTCTGACTTTCTACATATCCCATGCTGTCAGTCTCACAACTGACCTTTAGTCCCCTGATATTCATCATGACCTGTGGGCTACTCCTGCTCGAGTTCCTTTCCCACCCTTGACGGAAGTGTCTTCGCCCGCTCTGTTTTTCTTATAAAAAATAACCTTGCCGGCTCTGTTGACATGAGATAAAGTTCATTCAATTTTCAAGGTGCAATACTGCCTCCACCTTCAAAGTTCTTGTAGAACATTTGTTTGTTTCGTGTTATAATCATCGTAACCGGTTTTCCATTCATTTGGCTTTACCCGGTTCCGATTTCATGGGATAATGATACCAACGAAAAGCATAGAAAAATATTGACGGCAACTTGACCATCAGTTGCCAAAAAATATCAAAATTGAGATAAAAATGAAATCAATCATAGATTGATAGATGAAATGAGGAATATATTTGAAGAACAGACTTACCTTTGCGAATGTGATAAACATTCTGATTGAGAATAAAAAGAAAACATACCCGCAGCACCAGCTTATCTTCGACCTGTTTTCCGTATATCTCGGAAGCAGAAATGCCGACGATACGATATATTCAGAAGATAATACCATGTACAGCCGCTGGTGCACCGGTGCCAGACCGATACCCATGGAGATACTGCGTACTTATGAAGATGATAAGAACTTTGATGTGATGGAAGATGGTTTCCGAGACGAAATTATCCCAAATCTTATCAACGAATCCCTCGCACGCACCCAGATGGAAGAACTGGTATGTGACAGTATACCTGTCATCGGAAGTAACAAAGTAGCAGAGCTTAATGCCATGAAAGATAATGCTGCATTTTTCACACAGGTCGTACGATATGCAATACTCTCCGACCATGAACACAGTGGGCAGTTCTCACCTGACTTATCAGATGACTTATTGAACTGCCTGCTTCCTTCTGTTACAAAGGAATTTACCGGAAGAAAAGAGGAATTAAAGGAATGTGCAAAGCTTTTACAGGATAACAACGTTGTATTTATAAATGGAGTTGCAGGAATTGGTAAAAGTGAATTTACAAAATGCTATGCCAGAAAGAACCAGAAAAAATATACCAATATCATCTATATGTACTACTCCGGCAGCCTGAGACAGAACATCATACAGATGGACTTTACCGATGACACAGATGATTTTTCTGAAAATGTCCTCTTTGAAAAGCATTATACCAGGTTAAAGAAACTGCGTGGTGACAGCCTTATCATACTGGATAACTTCAATGTACTTCCAAAGGATGAACCACTGTTCAAAGAATTTGCACAGAACCGTTTTAAGCTACTCATCACCACCAGATGCCATCTAAAAAACTATCCTGTTCTCACATTAACAGAACTGGATAAAGATACTGAATTGACAAAACTTTTCCTTAAGCACTGCCCTTCTGCAAAAAATGATGCATACACTGTATCAAAAATCATTGACACGCTACACTGGCATACACTGACCGTGATACTTGCGGCACTCTCCCTTTCTGCAAGCGGTATGGAAGCAGATGAACTGCTCTATGAATTACAGACCTGCGGGCTTAATCTGTCCTCCGGGGAAGATGTGGAATTATACAAGGACGGAGATTATACGGATGGACTTATGACAGAACACCTGCGTAAGCTGTTACAACTTGGTAAATTGTCCAACTCCCGATTGGACATTCTGCGTAACCTTTCATTGCTCCCATTATCCGGTGTGCTGAAAGCATCTTTTAAAAACTGGCTAAAACTAACAGACCTTAATGATGTAAATTACTTAATGAAATATGGTTTTATCAATGACGATTCTGAAAACCGTACCATCAGTCTGCATCCTCTGATACAGGAAGTCGTACTGCTTGAGACGGCACCTGCTGTATCAACCTGCCGCACACTCATAGACAGTCTTCATCTTATCTGTCTCGTACATGGACTGGAGGTAAGAAAGCCTCACAATGTGATTGATTCCCTGATCAGTGTTTCAGAACACATTATCATGGATGAGCCTGCCGTTTTTCTTCTCTTCTTACAGGATATGTTCCCATACCTGGAGAAATATCTTGTGACAGAGTACTTGCCAAAGCTGGTGGCACGAATGGAATATGCTATGAAACAGATAAACTATTCTACTGAAAATGTAACCCTCTGCGACAGAGCATTGCTCTTAGACTACAAGGCAGAATTATTCTATATGAAGAAAGAATATGCCAATGCCTTAAAGAAAAGACAGAAAGCCATCTCCATAATGGAAACCCTGCATACTGATAAAGCAGACCTGCGTACTGCAAGTCTGCTCTCTAATCTGTATAATAATCTTTCCAATGTGTATCTGATGATGAAGAATCCAAAGGAAACTGCCAATGCCTTAAAAACTGCCATAAACATCCGCCGGGAATATGCACATCTTGGACTTATTGAATCCCACGATATGCTCCAGCAGATGCTGAACCTTTCCAATATGCTCGTTCTCTCCAAGGAAAATGAACTGGCATTGCAGGTACTGTCAACTTATGAGGCTCTTATCCTTGAACATGAAGGCTCACACTCCTTTGATTATGGTATTTGTGAGCTTATGCATGGTGTCATTGCACTGTCTGATGGCAATGCGAAGGAAGCCGAAACCCGCCTTCTTTCTGCCGAATCCATTATTGATGATACTATGGGATGTGACAATGATTATATGAAATCTGTGTATCGGTATCTTCATAATCTTTATACAAGATGGAAGAAACCGGAACTGGCGTTGGAATATAGGAATAAATATTTAAGTATCTGATATCCTTTGTTTTACTAAAAACGCCTTAAAAATTACAAATATTTCAAGCCTTCCTAAAACCATTCCTACAATTTCAATTAAAAGACATATTGTCGAAGTATTGAAATTAGTTACTCCGATAGAAAGCCCTACGGTTCCAAGAGAGGATGCAAATTCAAATGCGCCCTGGACCAAAGTACACCCAGAGAAAAAGGTTAAAAGCACTGTACCCAATATATAAATCAATATATAACATCCTGCATAAGTTGATGCCTCCTCTATCTGTTCATTCTCTAACAATTCCTTTTCTGTTCCCTTGTGATAATAGGTAAGTAGGACAGTTCTATCCGGCACCATCTTTTTTCGCACATTCCGAACAAGATTCTTCATTAAAATACACACACGTGCCAGTTTAATTCCACCCGCAGTAGATCCTAATCCTCCACCAATTATCATAAGAAGAATCATGACTGCAAGAGCACTCTCTGACCAGCCACTATAACTGCAGGTTGCATACCCGGTTGTCGACAATGCAGAAAATGCATTGAATATCGAGAGACGCAGTCCTTCTCCTATCGTTTTTCCTCCTGCCACTAAAAATCCCGATAGAATAGGGATAGTAATTAAAATAAGCCCTCCTAAAAAACGCATTTCACTTGACTTGCAAAAATCCCTGATTCTACCCTTAAACAGCAGAAGAAGCAATGAAAAATTTGTTGTACCAATTAACATCAAAATGACAGTAATACATTCAATTGGCAACGAGTTATAGTATCCAATACTGTCCATTCTATTAGAAAATCCACCTGTAGATAATGCACACATAGTATGTACAACACTATCAAAAAAAGGCATTCCAAATATGGTATAAAATGCGGTGCCAATCAACAGAAAGAAGCCATACATAGTACCAATTACCTTTGCTGTCTTACCGATATCCGGCATCAATCTGTCTGGATGCCCTTCTGCCTGATACAATACCGCAGAATCCTTTTCCTGCACGAAAAGAAGCATTGTCATAATAAACCCAAGACCACCTACATATTGCAAAAATGCCCTGTAAAACAAGAATATATGCGGAAGTTTTTCTACATCAAGCACAGAAAGCCCGGTTGTAGTAAAGCCACTGACCGATTCAAACAGAGCCTGCACAGGTGTAACATCTCCATACATAAGAAACGGAACTGCAGCCAGAAGAATTCCATAAAACCATGAAAATACAACAAGACGACTGCTATTACTAATCTGTTTCCCATAACGACATACAAACAAACCTGCCATAACAGACAAACATGCGGGTATCAAAAAAATAACAGACAACTTGGCTTCTCTAGGATAGAATAGAATCACGATAAGCGGAACAAGTAATATCATACCTTCCAGTACCATCATCTTACCGGCAATCGAATTGCTTGCAATTGAAGTCTTTTCATGAGTAATCAACTTTTGTCAACTCCTTTATTTCGTTAAGTTTATTCTTGTCTGAGGTAATCATGAGCAATACATCTCCTTCTTTTACACTTGTATCTCCTCTTGGAATTAAACTCTGATCACCTCTTAAAATACAGCCGATAATAATCTCTTTCGGAAGATTTAGTTCCCATAGCTTCTTCCCTATTAGTGTAGAATTATGTAAGATTGCCGTCTCTGCAATGTGAAGTCTTCCCTCCTCAAGCGGAATCATTTTCATCATTTCATCCATAAGAGCATTTTCTTCCATAATATTGGTAATCATGTTTAATGCACATACCACCCGGTCAATTCCCATCTGGTAAAAAAAATCTGTTTTTGACGGATCATTTAACATGGAAACCGTCTTTTCCACATGAAAAAATTCCTTACACATTTCACAGATGATCAAATTTGTTTCATCGCTTCCGGTTAAAGCAATCGCCACCTGACAGGATGCTGCATCAGCATCCTCCAATATGAATTTTTTACTTCCATCTCCATATATCACATTCAGCTTATTAAGTTCTGCAAGTTTTTCACAATCCTCATAATTTTTATTGACTACAGTTACACGATAATCTTTTTCGAGGAGCGAATTAGCAAGTGATCTTGCTTCATCAAATCCACCTACTATCAAAATACTCTTTTTTTTCTTTTTATTTCCCCACATAATCCCGTCCTCCTATCTGAATATAATCAGCAATTTCTTTCTCAGATAACCTGGTCGGACAAATAGTATCAATTCCCATTCCCGCTACAAGAGATATTTTTTCTTCGTCATAAATTCGTGTTACCACTTTTTCTATATGAAATACCTTTTTTGCAATCTGTGCTGCACAAATATTTGTGCAGTCATCATCTGTCACTGCAATAAATACTGTTGCCTTATCTATTTCTGCCGCTTTCAATCTTTCCAAATCTGTTACACTTGCAGCCAGCGTCAATCCTCCAAAAGATATAGGTAATTTACGAAAAGATGTCTTGTCACGGTCAATAATCATAACATCTTTTTTTTGCTCCGATAGCTTACCTGCAATGCTTGCTCCTAAACGCCCACAACCTGCAATAATTGTATAGCTTTTTTCCATAGGCTTATCCTCCTTTAATCTCTGTCTGTATTATAATTTTTCTTCTGTCAGAATGGTGTGGGAATCATCGCATCGGTGTGTGAATGTTGTGAGAATTCTTTGTCTATGTGAGAATGTTGTGAAAAAGTGTGATTCATGCAAGAAAGCTGTGAGAAATATATCTTACGATATTCTCAAAGAAATAAAGTCGGGCAGTGAACAACTCACTGACGTATCCATTTAATATATTCCCACTTTTCCATACAATAACCAATCTGAATATGTATACATTTTCTATGACCTCCTTTTTCAAAAAGATAGTTCCACTTTGCTTTTTGAATATCTGTTACAAATTTAAACGTGTATTAAGAAGGCACTTTCCTATGTTAAGAACTTTTAAACTATTGAATTATATCTTTACTTTCGTACAAAATGACCAACATGATGCTCATCATAGACTAATTCAAACTGCTGATCATTTTTAACCGGACAATCCTCTTCCGTAAAGGCACATTTTCCTGTTGGATATATCTGCCCATACTGTTCCATGTTATACCGTGCAGGAACATAAGTAGGATCCAGTGCATAAGCAGCACGAAAATGCTTCATGGCAAGTATATGGTTTGATTCCTTCTCCATTAAAATTCCCATCAAATTATGCGGAATTGCCCAATGAGGATTTTCTGCCATAGCAGTTCCTATTTCTTTTTGACATTGTTCAAATTTTCTTTGTAAAATCAATTTCCTACATCTTTCTTCCAATGTATTACTCATGTCACATTCCTCCTTTGCTCTACCTGTATTATAATTTGTTCCTTGTCAGAATAGTGTGGGAATTGCCTTATGCCTTGTGAGAATTCTGTAAGAATGATAACCATGTATAAAAATGATGTAAAAAAAGCAGATAACCTTAAAACATATGATTTTAAGATTATCTGCTTTTTAGATTAAATGAAGTTTTTATCTTTACTTGTCTCTTTCCCTCATACGGTAACCAATACCGATTTCTGTCTGTATATATTCTGGTTTTGCAGGATTATTCTCAATCTTTCTTCTGGTTGATGCCATGGCAGAACGTAAGACCTGTGTATCTTCACCATAACCATCTCCCCAGATTTTTTGTAGAATTGTATGGTATGTCAGCACTTTACCCGGGTTTCTCATAAAAAGATACAAAAGGTTATATTCCATTGGCGTCAGATGTATCTCCTGTCCGCATTTATATACAATATGCTTACCATTATCCAAGCATATATCTCCGTTGGTGTAAACTGCATCATCAGGCATCTGTGCTTCTTCCTTTTGATTCATCCGATAGTAATGTCTCAGGGCAACCCTGATTCTTGCCATTAACTCAGTAGCAGAAAATGGTTTTGTCAAATAATCATCTGCTCCATCATCAAGAGCTGTTACTTTCTCCTTGTCCTGATCTCTTGCTGAAACTATAATAATTGGCACACCAGACCATTCCCTGACTTTGTGTAAAACATCCATACCGTCCATATCCGGCAGCCCCAGATCAAGCAGGATTAAGTCTATGTCCTTTCTTATCATACATTCAATCGCTTCTTTTCCACTAGGCACCGCTGCAACTTCAAATCCTGCATTTTCAAGTGTATATACCATAAAATTCTGAATTTGTATGTCATCCTCTACCACAAGTATTTTTTCCTGAATCATTGGCTTTCTTCCTTCTTTCTTCACAATTATTCTTCCTGAACAGATACCGGTAGTGTAAAGATAAACTCAGCACCCTTACCATCTTTCCTGTTTCTTCCGGTAATCGTTCCGCCATGAGCATTCACAACTGTTTCGCAGATTGTAAGTCCAAGTCCAATCCCCTTTCTGACATCTGCAGCTCTTGTCTTTGAGGTATAAAAAATCTGGAACAGATTTCCTTCATCCTCCTTCGCAATCCCTTCTCCTTCGTCCTTGACTGTCACCTGTGCCTTGTCAGGCAAATAGCTTACACAGACTGTAACCGCTTCCTCACAAGTAGTGTGCTTTACCGCATTATCCAACAGATTGGTGATTACCTGTTCAATCAGCTTCGCATCCATAGGAACCATTCTAAAATCTTCCGGTATCTCAACCTGTATTTCCCTGTCAGGATAATTTTTTTCTATGTGTGCCACCGCACATGCAATAACCTCTTCCAGTGCCTCCATTTCTTTATGTACTAATATCTTTCCATCCTGCAATCTTGTCAAGCTTAGTATATTTTCCACCAATGATTTCAACCAGTCCGCATCCTGATAAATGCCTTTTAAAAGTTTCTGGCGATTATCATCCTTTTCGGTCATATCCATTAACATTTCCGCAGAACCCATAATTCCGGAAAGAGGTGTGCGCAAATCATGAGAAATTGCTCTGAGAAGATTTGCTCTCTCCCTTTCTCGTTCCATCCGTTGTCGGTCTCTTACTCTTTCAATGGTAATCTCAATACGTTCCAATGCAAGAGAAATATTTTCAATCATGGAATGAATCAGTTTCTTATTCGAGGAAAGTTCTTCTTCTGATACTTTTCTGTCAATCATGATAACTGCCAAAAGTCTGTTCTGCCCGTTGACCGGAAAGGTCCAGCTTTCCTCATTCTCCAGATATTCTGTTCGTAGATTTGTAAATTTTCTACGGATTTCATCAACATCTGTAACACTTCTGTGGAGCTGCTCTTTTTCAAGCTGCTGAATATAGATTGGTTCTGCCTGTTCTCCTACATAGATACATCCTACATTTACCTGTAATAATCTACTCATACTCTCCACCGCTATCTTTATTACAGCTTCGATATCTGCTGCATCAGAAAGTTTGCTGGAAAGCATATAGAGTGTCTGACTCTCCATACCTTTTCTGGTAGCTTCCATTGTCATCAACTTTTCCTTTGTCGTAAGTGCACTAGTAATCAGTGCTGTAATCAACATGATACAAAAGGTTATCATGTAGCTCGGATCATTGACTGCCAGAGTATGATAAGGTGCCGTAAAAAAATAATTAAAACATAAAAGACACACGACTGAGGACAGAATCCCATAAAAATAACCTTTTGTAAAACGTGCCACTAAAAGTACCGCAAAGATATAGATTACAACAATGTTTGTTTCGGGAAATCCCGACTTTACAAACAATATTCCTAGCAGAGTTGCACCACAAACAACTGCCAGTAATTTTGCTATATCAATAATCCACAGTACATATTTCTTGTGATTATCCAAAAAAACACCTCGTTTCATTTGCAATAAACCTTTTTCAGTATACCATAAATCTTTTCTGTTTTGTACTGAAATGAATAATCAGTAGTTTGGATATACAAATTTAATTTACTTTCTCTTATCTATTTCCCCTATCCTTTCGTTTCTCAAAATTTCTAACCCTTTCTGTTCCCCACAGTTTCTTTCTCGCCTCATACTCCTCCAAAAATTCATCATACACACTCATCTTATACCGCATACTACGCATCGTATCCTTATCATAGCCCATTCTTTTTTCGTACATTCGCAGTTCTTCCATAACATCCGCGGTTGGCTCCGGAAGTATTTTCACACGTTCCTGCAGCGACATCTTTTTATAATCCGGCTCTATGCTCTTAAGATTTTCCCTTTGTACACTCTTTGTTTCTTTATTCTCACATTGAACTGTGTCAGCAGCCTCTGCTTCCCCCTGCCATTCCCTGTTAAACTGCTCAAATGCAGCACCATAGAAAATATCTTCATCCTCTTCGCTGATATCTTCTTTTTCGCAGAACCGGTCAAAACCTTCATAAATACTAATGTCTTTCTCCTGATTTTCGTTTTCCGGCTTATCTTCCCGGATTGTTTCTTCCGCCTCTTTCTCCCACTCATCATAATCATGAAAGCTTCCTTTCATTTGCTCAATATCTGCTTCAATCCGCTGATACTCTATTCGCTTTTTTTCCTTCTGCTCCAAATATGCTTTGATTCCTGCGGCTGTAAACCTCTCACCAAGTCTCTTGCCTCTGACCGAAACAGGCTCTCCGTTTTTCTTTCGTCTGTACGGAAGAGAGTAGGAGATTGTGTTACCACGCAGCCTCACATCCAACAGAAAATGTTCTTTTACATAACGGATCACATCCTCCAGTGTCTTTGTTTCCGGACAGTTCATTGCAATTCTAAGGTATATCTTCATCTCTTCCCGGAATGATAACTTTTCTCTCTTTTTCATCTGGTATTCCGCAAAGCTACATTTCTCACGGCTCTTATCCTTTACATAGTAAGTATCCCTATAAGAATGTGTCAATCCATGCTCCCTGCACTGTTCTCCAAAAAATCTGCACATTTCCTTAAGTTCTGCCGGTCCTCTGCGAAATGACTTTCCATCTCTCAGGTTACAGTTACTCACCAGAAAATGCACATGAATATGCTCAGTATCTGTATGCACTGCAAATAATACCTCATAGCCTTTTGACCAGAAAAACTCTCTTGCAAACTCTTCTGCAATTCTGTAGGCATCTTCATAGGTAAGTTTACCGTTATCATCCGGATGGAAGGATAGAGACAGCTTCTGTGCCAGAATCTCCTTCTGTTTATAGCGGCTGTACTTCTTATCATGCATTTTTCTTGTCATAAGCAGACTGTTGGAAAAATTATCCCTGTTACAACCAAATGCATTGTAAAGATGATTCTGCGTCTTCACCACACCGTCAGCAATCTGTTCTTTTCGCCTTCCAAGAATATAATCGTCTGCACTTTTTAGCTGTGCCACAGATTTACAATAGCTGTAATTCACATTTACATTTCCGTATACTTCACCCATAATCCAGCTCCTTTCCCTGCCCATTTATATCAGTTTCTCCGATATTTGTAGCAGCTTGTCTTCTATCTTTTTCAGAAAATAATTCGTCGCTTTGAAGTTACTGTCAGAAAACATTTCTGCATACATATTGACAACATGTGCAATCTGATTGATATTCACCCCCTGCTTCTTCAGTTCATGCACTGCCTCAGCCAGCAACTCCCTGACTTCCTTTAACGTCACACCGTCCACTCTTTTCCCCTCATTTACATCCAAAAGATATCCTACAAAATCAGCATTTCCTTTATATCCGCTTTCTTCCTTCTGTTTTTCAAATCTGCCTTTCAGCCTCCTGTCCGCACGTACATAAATAACCTCGTCCTTTGTTCTGTTCGCCATAAAATCCCTCCTCTCTGGTATATAAAATGGCAAATGACATTCTGTGCAAGCACAATGTCGCTTGTCGGGCTTTTGCTACAAAAAAGGAAGCCAGACACATTGCTATTCTGCACTATGTCAGCTTCCTTCTTTTATCTGTACCTTTATTCTATTTCTGTATCTCAGTATTGTTATAAATGCAGCCACAGTCTGTAACTTGAACCGCATACTAATTACAACATGTTTACCTACACTAAAGTGGCTATAAATCCGGTTTCTACCGGCTTCACAATCAATGATAATCATAGCTTACTGCTTTTTAAAATCGCCCGTATTTTCTCCTGATGCTACATAATCTGTTCTGCTTATAGCCACTTGTTCTAAACTTAGCTACACTACAATAACATAAATCATCCAGCCATAGCCATATTTAAGTTGTACTATAACCTTTTTCCGAAATTCTCCGCAAGCAGGGCACATCATCCACACAGATCAGTCCGCTGCAAAGAACGCAGCAGACTTCCGAAAGACTGTCTCCGCTCTATGCTCCGACAGCCTTTCCCACATCTCCCTTTTCTCTGGCAGAAATCTTCTCCTCTCTTTCCGATGTGGTGTGGATGATATAGGCAGGTAGTACCGCTGGCTTGCCAATTCGTCAAAAAAGAAATGCGAAGTGCCCCAAGGCACCCCGCATTTCTTTTTCTCCTCATTGTCTGCACCATCGGTGCTACCTGCTTAAGGGGCTTTGCCCCCTAAGAACCCCCGGACAGAAAAATACCGGCATCCAAAAAGGAGATGCCGGATTTTTCTGTCTTTGTAGCCATTGTCCCTTGGAATTCCTTATCGAACTCTTCCCTTGACAGGCTCCGTCTTGATATTCTGTTCTTTACTGCGACACTTCCATAATGCCATCGGATGTTCCTTGATTCTTTGCAACTCAGCTCCCTCAAATACAAATTGTGGCTCATATATACCTTTCTCGAAAGCACTCCAGAAAATTTGCTCCTCCTTGGTTGGATTCAAGAAGCCTGAAAGATACGTTCTTACCTCATTCTGGACTGCAGTCAGTTCAAATCTCTCTCCATGCCGAAGAACTGGATACAAATCCGTTGTAATACTGCGTTTGGTTACTTTTCCAACATTTTCTATGGCAAATTCCTTTGGCGGATGCTCTCCTCCGATTGCACTGTAGAATACTACACATTTTCTAAGCATATCCAGTTGCGATTCATCGAACAGCTCATGTGTAATCATATTATGAACATCATATAAATCTCTTGTTGCTGTTCTTGTCAACAATGCTACAATCTTTGCACCAAATATCTCTATCGGATCAACAGACAACACAGTTAGTTCATCCGTCATCCACGGAAGATATACCTTTCTTCTTACCACAGGCAGAACATGACACCTGAGCATATAGTTGATTTCTATTTTCAGGTTATCTTTCATCCCTCCTGCGTTCTGGTATTCATAAACAAAGGAATCCAATGCATGATGATTCTTTGATTTCGGACTCAGCCGGTATCCGTTTGCCTCCATATATTTGCTGATACGGCTGCTCAGCATTTCCCTGACCTCAAGCATTTCTTCTCGTGGCATATTCTTTGAAAAATCCAAATCTATATCAACGGACAGTCTCGGTAAATCCAGTATCGTAAGATTGATTGCAGTGCCTCCCTTTAATGCCAGATATTCTGAAAGTAAATCATCACCCTCAAAGAATTTCAATACATCTGCAAGTCTGCATACTTTTTCAAAGGTATCTCTTACAAACCCCAGTTCCTTTGCCTGTCTTCCCAGTGCCATTCTGTCAAATTGCATCATAATCACTCACTCCTTTATCAACCAAATGCATGAAATCCGCCGGAACATATATCTTCCACTTTAAATTCCATACATTTTGTCCGTTTTCTTTTATCAGATATCTTTTTCCCTCAGCGGTATATCTGCTCAAATATTCAAAAAAATCATTACTAAGTCCCAGTTCATCCTGTAACTGTTCCAGGATATAACCACATTTCTGATATAGGAATTTATTATCATACACAGACAATGCTTCAAGGATTTTCTCCTCTTTCACACTGGGAACAAGCATGATACACCGTATCACTTCTTCCAGTCCTGCTATCTTTGTAAAATCTTTTATACTGTCAACGATTGTCTGCTCTATTCCGGTTACTCGAAGCTTTCCATTTGTTACCATATCCGTATATGCATTTCGTTCCATGCGATGATACAATATTCCATTATACTCAAAGTCTCTGAATCTGTAATCTGTTGCCACATAAACTTCGTAAAACACCTGATTTGCATAACCAAATGCTTCAAATGCACTGTGATGGGTTATGGCTGCATCTGAAAACAACTGACTTCCTATCTGGTATCTTGATAAGATCGGCTGCTTCGTCTCCAGACTTATGACTGCGTAAAAATCTCTTTTCACTTTTTCGATATATCCTTTTTTCTGATAATCATAAAGAAGGGATTTTGCAGCCGCCTCAGAACCTGTCAACTCTATCACTTTACTTTTATTAAAACATCCAAGCTCCAGCATTTTCTCATAATATTTCATGATTGTTCACCTGCCTTGTATTGATTTTATCACAAAAAGTTTCTTTTTCCAAACTTTTTGTGTAATAATTAAAAATTACTGCTAAACCACTTGCTTTTCATTATGCCAGCTTCCAAAGAAACTGGGAAAACCGTTATGCTCCAAACGAAAAATCCAGAAACTCATTCTCCTCCGGCTCACTTTCATCCATTTCATCCTTTGCAGCTACTCCGGTATTTGCCACAGGTAACACAGAATTTCCGGTTGCTCCGGCAGTTGCATTAACCGGATTTACATTCGTCATTGCACCATTCTGTAATCCTGCCGCCAATGCTGCCTGCTGTTGCAAAAGATACATCCCTGCAAGTGCGGGAATATCGGCAAGAACTTTTGCTGTCACCTGTTCCACGATCCTATCCACAAATGCATCTTCTTTTTCTCTAGTCTCAAGATATGGATCGTTCTTTCTACTTATATGCCTCGCATAAAAATCATTGATGGCACAGATGATAAATTCATTCTGCGACTTAAACTCCCTGTCCACTTCCTCGGAATGCAGCCGGCTCCACGCCTGCACTGCATCCTCTCTGTTCATATTGAAGCGGACATTCTTATTCCATGTCTTTTCTGCCATTTACATCGCCCTCTTTCCCTGCTCATGTCGTAATATCATGTAGCAGTAATACTCATATCCTTTCGCATTGGCTCTGATGTCATGATTAAAGTGCACCCTGTCCTTATCGAAAGTTCCAAATGTTTCCACAACCTTTGCACCACCACCCATGATATACAGTTTCATGAACTGTTCATTATATTCATAATCCCGGAGCTTCTGAAAAACTGTATCTGCGTACTCTCTTGCAGCTTCTTTCATCAATCCGGAAAAGGATTCTGCAATATCCGTTTCCCCTGTACGAAGGAAATTTTCAATTACTTCCTGCATAAGCTCGTATCCTGTATTATCACGAACCTTATTTCGAATAGTCTGCTCGCACTGGAACACTCCCAGCTTTTCCGTCCACGACCTGCTCTCCATCGCCCTGCCATTGTTCAGATACATCAGGTTCATGGTTCCGTTTCCGATATCCACAACAAGATTCATTCCCTTAAACTCCTTAAGATTTTCCGCAACCGCCGAATAGCACTGTGGCATAACCGTACAGCCCGCAATATCAAGCTCATATACTCTCTGCTTATATCCGATTCTTACATATCTGTTCTTTAGCATATATGTTTTAAATTCTTCTCTCTGTGCCTGAACCCATTTCAACGGAAGTCCCACTGCAAGATGCACACGCACAGCATTTCTACTGTCGATATATCCCCTTGCTTCCAATTCTTTCACTACTGCCGCCATGGTAAGCACATAGTTATCATCATCCGTCACCTTATCCGCCACAAATCCCTTGTGTCCTTCTCCTATGATATAGTATTTTCCATCCATCTCTATATAATCTTTCGCAAACACTGGTGCTTTCTCACTCATACTTATTGCAGTAGGGAAAATTCTTCTCGCAGTCTTATAATTTCCATAGCCTGCATCCACTCCAATAATCAAGCTTCCGTTCATCTTATATTCTCTAATCTTCTCTGTCATAATATCCTCTCTTTCTCCGGCATAACTGCCAGTCTTACATAATCTGTTGTCATAGTTACCATTCGTTTCCTCATTCACACTGTCTGTAAATAGTATCATGATAAACTCCCTCCTCTTCTGTCTGTTTCAATGCTCATTGCTCTGTACCTCTCTTTCCCACACTATCTTCCTGGCTGCTTCGTCTCATTCCTGTAAACTTGTTTCTCATGCCATTCCTTCACAAGTTTCTCAATCAGTTCCACCTTCTGTTTAGGAGTAAAATCATCAGGAAAATAATCTGCTAAAACATCTGCCCGAATCTTTATCTGCTCCCTCTGGTTCGGTTTTTCCTCTTCCAGAACCGAATAAATCGCATCCATATCCAGCTTTCCACTCTGGCTCAAACGCTTCAACCTGTTTGCCTGCGACAGTGACGGTGTGCACTGTTCTAAATCCATAACCGCATGAAGCTCATATTGCTCCTCTTCCTTTAGATAAGAAAGTTCCACTGCAATCGTAAATGCAATTTTCCCATCATCGACCATATCCAATATTTTAGGTATCAGATAGGTCAGCCGAATATACCTTTTAATCTGTGCCACACTCTCTCCAGCCTGTCTTGCAAGTCTCTCATTACTACGCATTACATTTGAAACAATATCTACTGTTTCCATATCAGCAGACATCGGCTCAACTTGAGCCAAAGTCATATCATCATTATTAGTTGTCAACTTCTTTCCCTGATGTTTCATAGCCTCTAACTTCATACGATAAGCAAAGGCTTTCTCACTCGGTTTCAGATTCTCCCTGTGCAGATTGGAATCCACCATCGCCACAACTGCCTGGTCATCATCAAGTTCCCTTACGACAACAGGAACCTCTGTCTTACCTGCCCACTTTGCAGCTTCTTTTCTTCTGTGTCCTGATACGACTTCGTATCCATCCCCATAGGGATTTGTTCTTACAAGGAGTGGCACAAGCACACCTTCCTTTTCTATACTTTTCATTAGTTCGCATAATTCCACATTTGTCTCCACCTTAAACGGGTGATTCCTGAAATTATGCAATTCGATGATAGATACATTCTTAATCTTTTCCATACAATCGCTCCTTCCTGAAATAACCAAAATGAATAATGTATTAAAAGTAATCAGTCAACTTCCTTTTTGATAAAAAGAAAGACCGCTCACTTTCAATTTTCTTGAAAATGAACGGTCTTTCACGCTACTTTTTATTCAGTTAAATAATAATGATATTAATTACGCTTAGATGTGTTTCCACACACGCTATCCAATACAACCGACACATTTACACCGTCGGAAATTGCTTTTTTGTATGTTTTTCGGTCACTCTGGTCAAACCTAAAAAATCTCTCAAAGTGCCTAAAATCAAGGATTTTTACATACCGGTCCGATGTAGTGCAACTATTGTTTCCACATGCGGAGTTGCTGCAAACATATCGACACAGCAGATTTTCCCGACTGTATAACCATGTGCAAGAAAAATTTCAAGATCTCTTGCAAGACTTGTCGGCTTGCATGAGATATAGATCATGTTCTCCACTCCATAGTCAATGATCTTTGTAATTGCCTTTGGATGAATTCCGTCACGTGGCGGATCAAGAACAATGTAATCTGGTTTTTCCAAAACTTCATCCAGTACTTTCAGTACATCCCCCGCAATAAAGCGGCAGTTGGAAAGTCCGTTTAAGGCAGCATTTTCTTTTGCTGTCTCAACGGCTTCTTCCACGATTTCAACGCCGACTACTTCTTTACATACCGGTGCAAGCATCTGTGCGATTGTTCCAGTTCCACTGTACAGATCAAACACCGTCTTACCATCCAGGCTATTCTGCTCTTTAATAAAATCCCTTGCTGTGCTGTAAAGGACCTCCGCCCCAAGCGAATTCGTCTGGAAGAAAGAAAACGGCGAGATTTTAAAACGAAGTCCCAACAGTTCCTCATAAAAGAAATCTTCTCCATAAAGGATGTCTGTTCCTTCATTCTTGACAACATCCGCGACACTATCATTTCTGGTGTGAAGAATTCCGCGGATCGTTCCATCCAGAGAAAGTCCACAAAGAACGTCTGCCCACGCCTGAAGAAGTTCTTCCTCAGTTACGCTGCTTCCCGGATTCTGTGTTGTTGTGATCAGGTCGATCAATATCTCTCCGGTCTTTGCCGCTTTTCGAACAAGAAGATGGCGAAGATAACCTTCATGGCTGAGTCTATGGTAAAACTTCTGTCCATGCTCCTGGAAAAATTTCAGTGTTGCTTTTAAAACTGCACGAAAATCCGCATCGACGATCTGGCAGTCCGTAACGGTCACAATATCATAGAAACTGCCTCTTTTGTGCATACCCAGAGCAAGCGGTCCGTCTTTATATTCATCACCAAATGAAAATTCCATCTTATTCCGGTATTCATACTGTTTCGGACTTGGTTTGATGCCCAGAAATTCATACTCACATGCCCCATTGATTGCATCATCCATAAGCTTCTTTACCTGTCCGGATTTCAGCTTCAACTGCTCCTCATATGGAAGCGTCTGATAGATGCATCCACCGCAGGCTCCAAAATGCGGGCAGGCAGAATCCACCTCCAGTGCAGAAGGCTCTACCACTTGCAGTAACCGTCCTTCTGCCTTTCCCTTTCGTACTTTGTTCACTGCAAATGATACTTTTTGTCCCGGAATGGTATTCTTGACAATCACCCTGTCTCCATCTGCGGTATATGCAATCCCTTTATTTGGAAATTCTACACGTTCTACAATTCCTTCTGCAATCTGTCCTTTTTTCATCTTCTCTCCCTGTTCGTATATTGTTCTATATCATGTGCTGCTTGCTACGCACGATGCACAAAACAAGGGCTACATTCCTGCAGCCCCTGCGTCATTTCTATTCAGTTGCATCCGCTTCGCGGATCCTGTCTCGTTACAACTTTCTGTAGCGATTATTCTTTGTCTGCTGCGTCGTCGTCCTCATCCTCAAAGAAATCGTCATCGAAGTCATCATCAAAATCGTCTTCAAAATCATCCAGATAATCCGGTGTAAAGAAACGATAAATACCATAAGCAGCTGCAGCAACTGCTACAACAATACCAATGATTGCAAATACGATCATTGTCTTAGAAGGTTTCTTCTCTTCAGCGTCTTTCTTGTTGAGTAATTCATTTAATTTTGCAGCGTTTAAGATCTCTTCCATCTTATTCATATGAACACCACTCCTTCTCGTAGTCTGCTTCCGGCTCACTCCTGTTATTATATTCAGCAAAGTGATCGGCATCACTAATAATTTACTGTTATTATATCATATAATGCCCAATTTTCCTATGAAAAATTACAAATATATGATTTAAATTTTTTTCAGTTTGGCAAAGGACGAAAACATTTTTTTCGTGCCTGCTTTATCAAAATCAACAGTCACTTCATAATCGCGTCCGCCGGCCACGATTGCCTTAACTTCGCCATCTCCAAACTTCATATGACGCACACGGTCTCCAACCTGATAGCTCAATGCAGCGCCTGTTGTATTGCTGCTCTCAAAGGATCTCTGATTTGTGACCGGGGTATACTGTGGAGTCCTGCTTCCATAGGATACCGGAGTGGAACGAAATGCCTTTCTTGCTTTCTGATATGTACTTTCCTGCATCGGCTCATCGTGGTAATTCTTCGGTTCATAGATCTCACCTTTTAAAAGTTCCGACGGAATCTCCTTTACAAAACGTGAGACTGCGCCATACTGCGTCTGTCCGCGTACCATGCGCATTCTTGCCGATGTGATCGTCAGATGCTCTTTTGCCCTTGTGATTCCCACATATGCCAGTCTTCGTTCCTCTTCTATCTCCTGATCCGAATTGTCTGCCGTGATCGACATATAGCTAGGGAAAAGTCCGTCTTCCATTCCCGCAAGATATACATTCGGGAACTCCAGTCCCTTCGCACTGTGCAATGTCATAAGAACCACATAATCACTGTTGTCATCCAATCCATCAATATCAGCTACCAGAGCAACTTCCTCTAGAAATCCACTCAATGTCGGTTCATCGGTTCCTTCCTCATAGGATACAACTTTGCTCATAAATTCATCAATATTCTCGATCCTGCTCTGTGCTTCATCCGTTCCTTCAGCCTCTAATTCCGCTACATATCCGGTCTCTTCGATAATTTTCTGAAGCAGTTCCGAAATACTTCCATTCTCCGCCCTTGCTTTCATCGACTGGATAAAAAGAACAAACGGTTTAATCTTTGCTGCTGCTCTTCCAATTCCCGGAATCTCATCAGCCCAGCGCAATGCCTGATAAAAATCCATCTCTTTTTCAGCTGCATAATCAGAGACCTTTGCCAGAGATGCTGCCCCGATTCCCCTCTTTGGAACATTGATAATTCGCTTTAC
Source organism: Roseburia porci (assembly GCF_009695765.1). Lineage (GTDB taxonomy): Bacteria > Bacillota > Clostridia > Lachnospirales > Lachnospiraceae > Roseburia > Roseburia porci. The sequence goes on along the minus strand of NZ_VUNI01000008.1, from coordinate 62,559 downwards.
CGCAAGATCATCACGACCATTATCAATCGTTTTCAGATATGCAAGAAGATCCTTGATTTCTCTTCTGGCATAGAAGTTTACCCCTCCGACGATCTTATATGGAATGTTACTGTTAATAAAACGTTCCTCAAACAAACGAGACTGGGCATTCGTGCGGTACAACACAGCACAGTCATGATAGGTATATTCTCCTCTTCGGACTTTTCCTGCAATATCTCTTGCCACATAATCCGCTTCCTCATACGCTGAATCCAGCTGCTCAAATGTGATCTTATCGCCTCTTCCATTATCCGTCCAAAGAGACTTCTCTTTTCTTCCGACATTGTTTGCAATCACACTGTTCGCCGCATCCAGAATATTCTGTGTTGAGCGGTAATTCTGTTCCAGCTTGATTACTTTTGCATCCGGAAAATGCTTCTCAAAATTCAGTATATTGTAAATATTGGCGCCACGGAATTTATAAATCGACTGATCGTCATCACCTACCACACAAAGATTCTTATATTTCATGGCAAGAAGCCGGATCAGTTCGAACTGTGCAGTATTCGTATCCTGATACTCGTCCACCATAATATAACGGAATCTTTCCTGATAAGAATCCAGCACGTCTTTATTCAGTTTGAATAACTCAACCGTCTTAAAAATCAGATCATCAAAATCCAGTGCATTATTCTTCTTAAGCTCCGCCTGATATTCCCGGTAAACATCTGCCTGTCTGCGTTTGTTATAATCTCCGGCAGCGCGTGTCGTAAATTCGATTGGATCAATCAATTCATCCTTTGCCGATGAAATGACACTCAGGAACATTTTTTCCTTATAAATCTTCGTATCGATCTCCAGCCGCTTACAGATCTCCTTCATAAGCGTTTTCTGGTCATCCGCATCATATATTGTAAAATTCGTTCCATATCCAAGCCGGTCAATGTATCTCCTTAAAATGCGCACACAGGTGCTGTGAAACGTCGTCACCCAGATGCTCTCCGAGCCATATCCGACCATGTCATCAATTCGCTCTCTCATCTCACCCGCTGCTTTATTGGTAAAAGTGATCGCCATGATATGATATGGATTCACCCCAAGTTCTTCGATCAGATATGCGGTTCTGTGTGTCAGCACTCTTGTCTTTCCAGATCCCGCTCCTGCAAGGATCAGAAGTGGTCCTTCCGTATGCTCAACTGCCTCTCTCTGCGGAGTATTTAACATCTCTAAATTCATCTGCACAATCCTTTCTGTATTATACTTCCGTAAGTATAACACAGAAACTATGTTCGGGAAATGAAAAAATTAATGGTTTTTCTCCTTGTCATATAGTTTTAATTACTATATAATGTGATAATGAGGTGAAAATTATGGCAAATGACATTCACGAGTTTCTGGAGATGCTCTTAAAAAACCTCCAGTCTATTGGCTATGTTAAGCCGGAAGATATTCCAAATATCGATTTATATATGGATCAGATCACAACCTTTATGGACAGCCAGTTGGAGGCTTCCAAACGCCATGAGGATGATAAGATCCTGACAAAGACCATGATCAATAACTATGCCAAGAACGATCTGCTTCCTCCTCCTGAGAAGAAGAAATATTCCAAAGAACATGTTCTGACACTGATCTTTATCTACTATCTGAAGAATATTTTAAGCATCAGCGATATCCAGTCCATCTTAAATCCGATCACCGAGAACTATTTTGGTAATAAAGACGGATTTGATATGGAAGATGTCTACAATGAAGTATTTAATTTAGAACATGAAGAATCCCAGAAGCTTTTAAAGGATCTCGGCAAAAAATACAAAATTGCAAACGATACCTTTAACCAGTTTCCGGAAGAAGACCGCAAGTTCTTACACGCATTCAGTTTCATCTGCTTACTGAGCTACGATGTCTACATTAAGAAAATGCTCATCGAACGCACCATTGACGAATTAAATGCAGAAAAAGTTTCTTCCTCAAACGAACAACATGGAAAAAATAAATAGGTCATAACAAAACCCCGTGAACCGGACTGCTCATAGCCTGGTTCACGGGGTTTTATAATATGTGCCGGATTATTGTTCCTGCTTGTCCTCCATACGGGAAAATACCATGTCATATCCATCATTTCCATAATTCAAAGAACGGTTTACACGGCTTATCGTAGCAGTAGAAGCACCGGTCTTCTCTGCAATATCTAAATATGTCTTCTGTTCACGAAGCATCTTTGCTACTTCAAATCTCTGAGACAGTGATAATAATTCATTTACAGTACATACATCCTCAAAAAATGTATAGCATTCCTCTCGATTCTCAAGGCATAAGATCGCATCAAATAAATGATCCACAGCCTCTGTTCTAAGTTTCTTGCTCATTTGCACTACTCCTTCTTCTTTGTCTTATTGAACTGTTCTTATTTTAGCATATTAAAGTTGTAAAGTAAACAGGTTTCTTGCAATAATCACACACAATGATATATAATAGAATTTACATTATACAAAAAGATTGGAGTTTTTACCATGAAAAAAACAGGTTGTTTCTTTTTTAGTTTTATACCGATGCTTTTAGCTGTCGGAATCCAGATTCTGGCAACACTTTTTCTTTTTGGGATCTATCTGCTGATGGCATTTCCATCGATGTCTTTTTCCAGATCCACATTTTCAAATCTGCTCTATATATTATCAAATTCTGATTTTTCAACCGTACTGATGATCATCTATTCCCTGATTGTCATCTGCTCCTACGGAATCTGGTATTATCACAGCTACGGCGGTAATTTTCTTCCGAGTGCAGGAAAGATCTTCCAGCCTTACAAACTGGTCGGAGTTCTTCTTCTTGTTCCGGGAATGCAGCTTTTAAGCGGCTACCTTATCTCCATCCTCGCAGTCATTTTTCCAAGCTGGCTGGAGGCATACGAAAAGCTTCTGGAATCGGCCGGCCTTGATGAAACGATCACCCTAGCAATGCTTATTTATTCTGTTTTCCTTGCACCAATCGGCGAAGAGCTGATCTTCCGTGGTGTTACAATGCGTATCGCAAGACGCCACTTCAGTTTCTGGTTCGCCAATCTGCTCCAGGCGTTCCTTTTCGGTCTGTACCATATGAACATGATCCAGGGTTGCTACGCATTCTGTCTCGGTCTGATCCTCGGATATGTCTGTGAACGCGGAGGAAGCATTTACTATTCCATGTTCCTTCACTTCCTGTTTAACATCTGGGGAACACTGATCTCCGAACATTTAAGCTATGGCAATACCCCACTTTCCTTTGTGTTCTTCCTGATCGTTGCTGTCGTACTGACCGCTTCCGGAATTTCTGTCTTCCGCCTGGGCATGCGTAAAAAACCACTTCCGGATTGTGTGTGCTAATATGTGTCATTCATTATGTCGAAAAGAAAACCCATGAAAAAAGCCTTCTGACTTCTTTCATGGGTTTTCTTTTGGTTATTTCACATATCTTACAGGAAAATACTTACCCCTGCAAAACTTACGATCATCATGATCACACCCGCAAGCAGTACACCAAGCATAACTGCTGTAACTGTTGACTTGAAATCCATATCAAGAATACTTGCTGCAAGTGTTCCAGTCCAGGCTCCTGTGCCCGGCAGCGGAATTCCTACAAAAAGTAAAAGAGCAACAAAAAGACCTTTTCCGGCCTTTGCCTGAAGCTTCTTTCCGCCTTTCTCCCCTTTTTCAAGGCACCATGTGAAAGGCTTTCCGATCACTGGCTTATCACAACCCCATTCCAGTACTTTTCTTGCGAATAGATAAATGACCGGTACCGGCAGCATATTACCGATAATTGCAATGATATAAGATTGCAGCAACGGCAGATGCAGAATCTGCGAATACGGGATTGCTCCTCGCAGCTCCACAAGCGGAACCATCGAAATAAAAAATACGATTAAATAATTCAACATAAACAGAGTCCTCACTAAAAATATACTATGCAGTCACAATTTTACAATCCGTCAGATACTGATCTAGGAAGTCAACAAAAGCTTTCATTTCCGCATCGGTTCCAATACTGATCCGCAGATAATCCGCAATTCGCTCCGGTTTGTTGAAGTGACGTACATAAATGTCTTTTTTCTTCAACGCCTCAAATAATTCCATTGCAGGAACTTTCGGATGTCTTGCAAAAATAAAGTTGCTCTTGGAATCGCCAAATTCAAATCCAAGTCTTCTCAGTTCTGTCTTGGTCCATTCTCTTGTACGGATGATCTTTTCTTTTGTTTCTTCAAAATATGCCCGGTCTTCCACTGCCTTGACCCCAAGCTGGATCGTAATACGGTCCATCGTGTAGGAATTAAAGGAGTATTTCACATCATTTAAATATTTAATCAATACCGGGCTTCCAATTGCAAATCCAATCCGCATGCCAGCCATGGAACGGGATTTGGAAAATGTCTGCACAACCAGCAGATTATCATATTTTTCTAACAATGGCAAGGCACTTTCTCCCCCAAAGTCAATATATGCTTCATCCACAATTACAATCACATCTTTGTTCGCTGCAATGATCTCTTCAACCATATCTAAAGGCAGCAATTCACCTGTTGGTGCATTTGGATTCGGAAATACCACACCGCCGTTCTCTCTCTTATAATCTGCTGCACAGATCTGAAACTTCTCATCCAGCGGAATACGCTCATATGGAATGCGGAGCATATCTGCCCAGACATCATAAAAGGAATACGTAATATCCGGAAACAGAATCGGTTTATCGGAATTAAAAAATGTCATAAAACTCATTGCAAGCACATCATCCGACCCAACACCGACAAATACCTGATCTTTTCCTACCTTATAGAAATCAGCAATTGCACCTGTCAGATCACTGACTGCCGGATCCGGATACAACCGGAGCTTATCGGTATCAATATGCTGAAGCGCCTCTGTAACCCCAGGTGCAGGTGGATACGGATTCTCATTCGTATTTAATTTGATCATGCTGCTTTTGTCCGGCTGTTCTCCCGGTGTATATGGAATCACTTTTCGGATATTTTCTTCCCATTTTGCCACGTTCATTTCCTCCAGAAAGTTCTCTCTTTTTTGTTATTAATTTTAATTATATTACTTAAAACTTTACATCATTTCTATATAATTGTAAAGATTGATTAATTGTGATAAAATATCGTGAAACTAAAATTTATAGTGCTAAAGAGGGGGATTTTTATGTCTAAAAGTACTACAAAAGACATGACAGTCGGATCACCAATGAAATTAATTCTTGGTTTTGCGGTTCCGCTGCTTTTTGGAATGCTTTTTCAGCAGATCTACAGCCTTGTAGATACAATTATTGTGGGGCAGTTTCTTGGGGTAAAAGCACTTGCCGCCGTTGGTGCGACCGGAAGTATCAACTTTCTGATCATTGGATTCTGCAATGGAATGTGCAGTGGATTTGCACTCCCTGTTGCCCAGAGATTCGGAGCCAAAGACGAAGATGGTCTGCGTAAATACATTGGCAATTCCGCCGTGCTCTCCATCATTCTTGGGCTTGCGATCACGATCGTGACGACACTTTTCTGCCGTCCGATCCTTGAACTTATGAGCACACCACCCGATATCATTGATCTTGCGTATAATTATATTGTTGTCATATTTATTGGAATTCCAGCGATCATTCTATATAACCTGCTTTCCGGTTATATCCGGTCATTGGGTGATGCGGTCACTCCGGTCATTTTCCTGGTTCTCGCAGCCTGCCTTAACATCGGTCTGGATCTGCTTTTTATCGTGGTATTCCACTGGGGTGTATTCGGTGCCTCTTTTGCAACTGTGATCTCACAGGGTATTTCCGGACTTTTATGTCTGTTTCTGATCATGAAGAAATTTACGATCATGCATCTGAAACGCTCGGACTGGAAACTTGACAGTGCCTATGTCCGTGTACTGCTCACCATGGGGCTTCCTATGGGGCTGCAGTATTCTATTACCGCAATTGGAAGCGTTATTTTACAGGCAGCCGTAAATCCACTTGGCTCCGGAGCTGTCGCCGCAATGACTGCTGCGACCAAAATATCCTGCTTTATCGTCTGCCCATTTGATGCCCTGGGTTCTACTATGGCAACCTATGGCGGTCAGAATGTCGGTGCCGGTCGTCTCGAGCGGCTCGGAAAAGGCTTAAAAGCCAGCACGCTTCTTGGCCTGATTTATTCCCTGATTGCACTGGCCATTCTGTATTTCTTTGGAGAACAGCTGAATCTGTTATTTGTAAGTGCATCTGAAGTAGAAGTTATTGCCAATTCCCAGGAATTTCTGATTGCCAATGCCCTGTTCTATTTTCCGCTGGCACTTGTCAATATCGTACGTTTTCTTATTCAGGGAATGGGCTTCTCCGGTTTTGCAATGCTTGCAGGACTCTGCGAAATGGTCGCACGAACCTTAGTCGGACTTGTATTTGTACCGATCTTTGGATTTTCCGCAGCCTGCTTTGCCAGTCCGACTGCATGGATTTTTGCTGACGCATTCCTGATCCCTGCATTCTTCTACACAAGGAATAAATTAAAGAAAAAGTGGCAGGATTAAGCTTTCCTGCCACCGTAAATGTTAGTACTTACAGGCATCCTATGAGAATGCCTGTTTTTTATACCGTATCTATAAATCTCATAAATGCTTTTCTGCCTTCTTCTGTGCACTTATATACACCCGCATCTTTTAAAACTTCATTAAATACAAGTCCGATCTCTTCATGAAGGATATCCATGATATTTGTTTCATCGATATGATCGTATTTTGGAAGGAACTCTTCTACCCAGTCTGCATGTTTTGCAAGCACTTCATCCGCACGGATATCTTTCTTCTCAAGAATTGCTTTCGAAAGTGCTGCCATTTCATCCTTTAATCTTGCCGGAAGTACTGCAAGCCCCATAACCTCGATCAGTCCGATATTCTCTTTCTTGATATGATGCAGTTTTGCATGTGGATGGTATACCCCAAGTGGATGTTCCTCTGTTGTGATATTATTGCGGAGCACAAGGTCTAACTCATAATCCTCTCCGCGTTTTCTTGCGATCGGAGTGATTGTATTATGCGGTTCTCCATTCGTCTCAGCGAAAATAAATGCATCTTCGTCTGTATAACCTCTCCAGGCTTTTAAAATCCTGTCTGCAAGCTCGATCAGTCTGTCCTTATCTGCACTGCTGATACGGATTACGGACATTGGCCATTTTACAATACCTGCTTTGACATCTTCAAAACCTTTGAATGTAAGTGTTTTCTCGATCGGTGCTTTTGCCATCGCAAATGTATAATGTCCACCCTGGAAATGGTCGTGACTTAAAATAGAGCCTCCGACAATCGGAAGATCCGCATTCGATCCTACAAAATAATGAGGGAACTGTGTTACAAAATCTAAGAGTTTTCCAAATGTAGCCCGCTCAATCTTCATTGGTGTATGAAGCGAGTTAAATACGATGCAATGCTCATTATAATATACATATGGCGAATACTGGAAATACCAGTCACTGTGATTGATTGTCACCGGAATGATACGATGATTCTGCCTTGCCGGATGGTTTACTCTTCCTGCATAGCCTTCATTTTCTTTGCAGAGCTGGCATTTTGGATAAGCACTCTGTTTTGCATTCTTCGCAGCAGCGATCGCTTTGGGATCTTTTTCCGGTTTGGACAGATTGATGGTGATGTCGAGTGTTCCAAACTCGGTTTCTGTTGTCCATTTCCGATCTTTTTTGATTCTCTGTCTGCGGATATAATTGCTGTCACAGCTCAATTTATAGAAATAGTCAGTTGCAGCCTGTGCAGAAGTATGCTCATACAGATCTTTAAATCTGGCACGTACCTCAGCCGGTCTCGGAAGCAGGATTCCCATGATTTTTGTATCAAAAAGATCCTTGTATACAATACTGTTTTCTTTCATGATACCTTTTTCATAAGCATAATCCATCATCTCTGCAAGGATATCTTCCAGAGACTCCTCTGCGGTCTGCTGTGTCATCGGCTGACGTGATGCATATGCCTCAAACACACTGTCTTCCATTTCATCGAGTTCAAACAACTCCATCAGACGATTGATCGTATAGATCTTATCATCCTCTGTGATCAGTCCTGTTACAAGACCATACTCGGTCAGTTCTAAAATTCTTTCCTGAATCATTTTATATCTCTCCTTCACTGTCCACGATCATCCTGGCAAATTAAGCAAGCTTTCTTGGACCGTCTCCAATCTCTACGACATAAAAATCTGCTGCATAACCAATCTTCTTTTCATAGGCAGATCCGACTTCTTTGATGAAAGTATCCACTGCATCATCTTTTACAATACTTACAGTACATCCACCAAATCCGGCACCTGTCATACGTGATCCGATGACACCCTGGATCTTCCATGCCTCTTCTACCAGTGTATCAAGCTCAATTCCGGTAACTTCATAATCATCTCTTAAAGATACGTGGGATGCATTCATAAGCTCTCCGAATAATTTCACATCGTTATTTTTCAGAGCCTCCACAGCTTTGATGGTTCTCTGATTCTCATATACTGCATGTTTTGCTCTCTTTACACGAATCTCATCTTTAATTGCGGATTTGTACTGTTCAAACTGTTCTTCCGTAAGTTCTCCGAGAGATTTGATATCCACTACTTTCTGAAGCTCAGCAAGTGCAGTCTCACACTCCTGTCTTCTCTCGTTGTATTTGGAATCTCCAAGTCCACGTTTCTTATTGCTGCAGGAAATTACGATCTTAGCGTTCTCCAGCTTAATCGGAGCATAGGTATATTCCAGTGTTGCAGTATCCAGGAAAATTGCATGTCCCGCTTTACCCATGGCGATCGCAAACTGATCCATGATTCCGCAGTTTACACCATTAAATTTGTTCTCTGAAAACTGACCGATCAGAGCCAGATCCTGATTGGTCACTTCAAAACCAAACAGATCCTTTAAGATATAGCCGGTCAGTACTTCTACAGATGCAGAAGAAGAAAGTCCGGAACCATTTGGAATATTTCCAAACAATAAAAGATCCATTCCCTGTTCTACTTTCATTCCTTTTTCACCAAAAGCCCACATAACTCCCTTTGGATAATTGGTCCAGTCTGCTTCCTTTTCCGGTTTTAATCCCTCAACAGAAGACTCGATCACGCCAAGCTCTTCAAAGTTCATGGAATAAAAACGTAACTTTTTATCCTCTCTTTTTCTTGCAACACCATATGTACCGATGGTAAGTGCACAAGGAAATACATGGCCTCCATTATAGTCGGTATGCTCTCCGATCATATTGACACGACCCGGTGCAAAATAAACACCGATTTCGCCACCCTCACCAAAAATCTCTTTGAATTTTGCTAATACATCATTCTGAATCATTGATATTCTCCTCTTTTTTATGATAACAGCAGCTGTGTATCTTCTCACACAGCCGCCTCATTTCTCTGTTATTCTCATTATAACGGATGCATGTTTCTTTTCAATATATCCGCAGGATGTTGCAACATTCCTAGAGAAACATGCAACATAATTACATATAAGAATTGATTACTTTTTCCTGAAATCACGGATCACCTCAAGTGTTGGAAGTGCATTACCATCGTAATCAAACAATGCCTGATTGGCCCACTCATTTCCACATGGTCCCGGATCATTCATATATTTTAAAGACGCCTCCGTTGCCCAGCCAGACCCCGGAACCGGAATCCATGCAGGTTCCCACCAGAAAAAGCCGCATCCATGATCATCCGGCACTTTTGCCACGCGATTTAAGAAATCCTCTGTAAATGCCTTCTGCCCTTCTATCGTCATCGGATACTCGATTTTGGCAACAAGTTCCGGTTTCGTCGCATAACCTTTTCTCTCACTGTCAGAAAGCTTTTCATAATCTTTGTAGTCATCCATGGTAAAGCCCATTGACACTTCTGCAATGATCAGGTCTTTTCCATAGCGCACCGCAATGTCGTTCATATTATCCTCCAGCTGTTTTAAACTTCCATGCCAGAACGGATAATAAGATAATCCGATATACTCAAAATCCTCTCCACGTTTCATATAGTTATCAAACCATCTGCGGTAAAGTTCATTATTTCCACCATTATCGAGATGAATCATGAGCGGGATCTTTGCATCCACTTTGCGGCATGCACGTATTCCGGCACTTACAAAACGTGCAATATTGTCATAATTCGGAACCTGTCCTTCCGGCCAGAGCAGACCATTGGAAAGCTCGTTTCCAACCTGGATCATTGTTACACGAACACCCGCTCCAATCACTTTCTGCAGGGACTCCAGTGTAAAATCATATACCGCCTTCTCCAGTTCTTCTACTCCATAATCCTTCCATGCCTTTGGCTTGATCTGTTTTCCAGGATCTGCCCAGAAATCACTGTAATGGAAGTTCAAAAGCACACCAAGTCCGGCTTCTGTTACACGTTTTCCAATTGCGATCGTTTCCTCAAGATCATTATTTCCGGCTCCATACGGTTCTCCGGTCTCAGATTTCGGGTCATTCCATAATCTCAGACGAATTGTATCCACATCATATTTTTTCATAATCTCAAGAATGTCCATCTCCTGACCATGATCATAATATTTTGCGTTGCATCGTTCCATTTCCAATAATGTAGACAAATCCATGCCCTTAATAAATTTCTTCATCTTCTATCTCCTGTTCACTTTTATATGCCACGGAAGCAGAATGTAAATTCTACTTTGCATGATACATCAATCAGATATTCCGGATGTATTTTCGCTCCCCAGCTGTCATCTCCGGCCACACCCATCTGCTGCTTTGCTACACGGACAACCGTATAATGGATCTGCGGAAGCTCATAACCATGCGTTGCATTCTCGATTTCATGCGGTGTATATGGAAGTGCACTGAATGAAAGTTCATCTCCAAAGAATTCCATTCCACGACCTTTTTTATCCATCACTTTTGCATATCGCACGCCACATTTGTTCCCGCATTCCTGTGGAACAAGATATTCAGCCATATTATCTGCGACACGATTCTCATAAAGTCCGAGTCTTCCACCATGTTTACGGTCTGCATATGTTTCTGCCGGTCCGAGTCCATACCATCTGACACGTTCATAATCTGCATCAAATTTAAAGATCATGCCAAATTCCGGCATATCCGAAAGTCCCTCTACCGGATCATAGCTTAAAGTTGTCTGGATCGTACCATCACCAAACACTTCATAGGTAACCAGACAACTGCTCTGTGGTGTCGTCGGCATATAATACTTATATGTAACTTTTACACTGTTTTCCAGTTCTTCTACCTTTGGTGCTGTATCTTCAAAACGATCACAACTCTTGGCCGTCACATACATACTTGCAATCTTCCACTGTGCATAACGTGACTGCATCAGATTTCCAGTATCATTATCCACCGGTGCTCTCCAGAAATTCGGCATTGGCACAGCTTTGATCATTTCCACGCCACCATATACATAAGAGGTAAGCCCTGCTGTAAGCGTTGAAAACATTGCATAGAAGTTCTCTCCCTTAACGCCGAGATTATAATGTCCGTGAATCACCTGAAATGCTTTGCTGCAGCTGTATGGTCTGGCTTCTTTCTTATATACATACTGTCCAAAAGCCACTTCATGTCCGGCTTTTGCCCAGAGTTCATCGTGTTTTAACACAAAAGACACTGTCACTGCATATTCCGGAATTTCTGAATGCATCGCCTCTGCTGCAACCATCGCCCCATCAATAACAGACTGGATTTCTTCCGGTATCTCATATGTCTGTACAGAAAGTGGCGCAGTATCTGTATCAACCGGAACTTTCAGAATCTCTTCTCCATCCTTTTGCAGAATCACAAATGCCTGGAAACGATCGGTATTCACAAACAGATTCTTATTGATGACCTGAAATCTTCCCGGCTCAAATTCGACAGTAATATTCTGATAATTATATTTGACTTCCTGCATTTTCGGAGATGGTTTTCTTTCTCCCCCATATACAATACCGTTTCCACTAAAATTGTAATCCGATGGCCGTTCATCAAAATCCCCGCCGTATGCCAGGAACCATTTTCCATAGCGATCCTTCTTATAGATCGACTGATCCACATAATCCCAGATAAATCCACCCTGATATCTTGGTTCCGTGTCCGTCAGATCCGTATATTTGTGCATTGCACCACAGGAATTTCCCATCGCATGCGTATATTCACAACAGATAAATGGTTTCTCCGGGTTCTTTGCAAGAAACTCCTTAATGCTGTCCACAGAAGGATACATCTGGCTTTCCATATCACTCGTTGCGTTGTAACGTCGATCATGAAATACTCCTTCATAATGTACCAGTCTGTGCGGGTCCAGTTTGCGGAAAAGCTGCGACATTTCATAGATTACTTTTCCACCGTAGGATTCATTTCCACAGGACCAGATCAGGATTGCAGGATGATTTTTATCTCTCTGATAGCAGGAATTTACACGGTCAAGCATCATATCCATCCATTCATCATGATCATTCGGTACAATATAACTTTCATCCGCCCTGCCTCTTAAATATGCATCCCATGATCCATGTGACTCCAGATTGTTCTCTGCGATCATATATAATCCATAACGGTCACAAAGTTCATAGAGTAATGAATCGTCCGGATAATGGCTGGTACGGATCGCATTGATATTATTCTTCTTCATGGTCACAATATCACGGATCACTTCTTCTTTGTTCGGAACACGGCCGGTAAGCGAACTGAATTCATGCCGGTTCACACCTTTAAATACGATCCGTTTCCCGTTTAATTTCATAATTCCATTTTCCATCTCAAACCGCCGGAATCCGACATTCTGCGAGATCACTTCACAGATCTCTCCTGCTTCATTCAGGACGGTAATCTGCAGTTCATAAAGAACAGGTTCTTCTGCACTCCAAAGTTTTGGATGATCTACATGAAACTGTATCTTTGTCTCATCTTCACAGTCTGCCTCTCCGGAGAACAGTTTTGTTTTTCCATCCATAAGAACAGCCTTGATCTGACCTTTTCCAGATGTTCGAAGTTTCAGTTCCACCTCTGCCTCTTCCAGATTCTTTGAAACGACCGGAACTACAGACATATCCCAGATATGAGCTTCCGGGATCATATAGAGAACAACACTCCGGAAAATTCCGGAAAACCGGTAGAAATCCTGGTCTTCACACCAGCTGCCTGAGGTCCATTTAAATACACGTACCGCAAGCTTATTCTCTCCATCCTTCAGATATGGAGTAAGATCAAAATCAGCCGGATCAAATGTATCTTCACTATAACCAACATAATATCCGTTCAGCCATACTGCAAATCCGCTTTCCACACCATGAAATGAGATGCAGACCGGATGCCCTTTCATCTGCTGTGGCAATGTAAAATATTTCACGTAGCTTGCCACCGGATTGAATTCCTCCGGAATCTGTCCCGGTCTCAAAACTTCCTTTCCATCCCACGGATACTGTACATTGGCATATTGTGGAGCATCGTAGCCTTCCATCTGGATATGTGCCGGAACACGTATATCATCCCAGGATCTGCAATCATATTCTTCGCTTTCAAAGCCCTGCACAGCCAAAGACATATTTTTTGCATAACTGAATTTCCATATTCCGTCCAGTTTAACGGAAAGACTGCTCTTTTTTGCTTCTTTTTCATATTCTGATGCATAGCAGATGTGATCCGAATGTGCCGGCATACGATTCTGCTCAAAAATTTCAGGATTTTTTACAATATTGTAATCAAAATTTTCCATGCTTTTACCTCAATTCTTTTAAAAAAAGGGCAAATAACAAGTGTTATCTGCCCTTTTCATTTCATTGTACATTTGTACGAAATCTGCTCTTATTTTACAGAGCCTGTAATACCTTCTGCAAACTGTTTCTGTAATACGAAGAATACAACCATGGTAGGGATGGAGCAGAATAATACGCCCATCATCAGTACTCCGTAATCAACCGAATAGCCGGCTGCCAGATTGGCAATCAACATTGGCATTGTCTGTGCACGGTTATCACTCATTACAACCTTTGGCCATAAGTATGCATTCCATGCATTCATAAAGGTAATAACTGCTGCTGCCGCATAAGTGGATTTCTGGATTGGCATATACATACGGAAGAAGATCTGAATCTCATTCAGTCCGTCGATACGCGCTGCTTCCATAACATCGATTGGGAAGTTTCTGGAGTTCTGTCTGAACATCATGATCAGAAACGGTGTTGAAATCGATGGAAGAATAAATGCCCATACTGTATTTAAAAGTCCCATTGATGACATCATCTTAAATAACGGGATCATGGTAGCTACCTGAGGCACCATCATTGCAAGCAGTAAAAACGAAAATACTCTGTCTTTATGACGATCATGATATAATTCAAATCCATAACCAGCGAGTGAACAAATTAGTAAAGCAACTACCGTCTGTACAATCGCATAAAGGAAAGAGTTACCAAGCGCACCAAACAGATCCTGCTGTTCCAAAAGCTTGCGGAAGTTTTCAACCGCCTGCGTACCAAATGTGATCTTTCCTCTTGCGACATCAACGGTTGAGTTTGTCGCAGCGCTAAACATCCAGTAAAGCGGGAACACCGAAATAAATGATACGATAATCAAAAATATGTAAGAAGGGATCAGTCTCTTCTGTATGGATGATGTATGAATTTTCTTCTTAGTCACGCTTGTCACCTACTTTCATATTGATAAATGCAAGAATTGCAACCAGGATAAATACAAAGAACGACATTGCTGAAGCATATCCGAAGTTTGCAACACCCTGTCCGAAGGAATTGTTGTAAATATAATGTGACATTGTTATTGTGGCATTTGCCGGACCACCGTTTGTTAAGTTTACAGACTCATCGAACAACTGTAATGTACCATTGATTGACATGATCATTGTCATAACAATTGTCGGACGAAGCAGTGGAACTGTGATATTCCAGAAGGTCTTCCATGAGCTTGCTCCATCGATCTTAGCTGCTTCATATACGGAATATTCAATATTCTGTAATCCAGCGAGGAAAAATACCATGTTGTATCCGGTCCATCTCCAGATCAGTGCAATAATGATAATAACCTTTGCTGATTTTGCATTTCCAAGGAAATTATAGTTTGTTTCCAGTATTCCAAGATTTACAAGAATGGAATTGATCAGTCCATTGGTTGCAAATAAGGATTTAAAAATCAATGAGTATGATACCAGTGATGTTGCACATGGCAGGAATACACAGGTTCTGAAAAAGCCTTTCAGTTTCAGATCTTTATTGTTCAGGATCTGCGCAAGTAAAATTGCCAGGATTAACATAATTGGTACTTCTATCAGTAAATATAAGAACGTGTTGCCCACAGATCTCATGAACAATTTGTCCTTGAACATTCGTGTGTAATTATAGAGTAATGGCTCTGCCCATTTCATGTTGGCACTTGAGCCGGTTTTTAATGATGTAAAAACTGCCTGAATGATCGGATAAAAACTCATGATCACGATCAGCAGTGTTGCCGGTGCCAGAAACGCCCATCCGGCTGCGTGTTGCTTTGAGGTAACGCTCATCTTGTTTTTCTTCATCTTTGACTCAGTCCTTCCTGTAGTATCAAAAGAAGCTCTCTGTTTTGGATAAAACGGGGAGTCAGATCACCGATTCCCCGTTTTCCTGTTCTGCTCTTACTTATGTTGTAATATTAATTGCCCATTTCAAAGTTCAACTGGTCTTCTGCATCCTGTAATGCATCCTTAACATCCGCTCCATTCTGCGTGATATTAATGATTGCTGCTGCAACTTTTTCACGGCAGGTATAATGATATTCACTCTGTTCTACAGGTTTAACGTGTGAACCCATTTCTACGATCTCGGCGTAGATTGGTGTATTGTTGAAGTACTCAACACCCTCATTGTATACATCGGATTTACCAGCAGAGATACATGTTGTGATAACGCCACCGTTTTTCAGTGCTGCATCATATGTAGTCTGGCTTCCACCGAATGTGTATGCTAAGAATTTCTCTGCAAGCTCTTTATTCTGGCAGTTTGCTGTCACGTAAAGGGAAGCTCCACCGTTTGAAGCATATCCATCGCCGCCTTCGATAGTAGGCATTGTTGTAATCTCCCATTTACCACTGTTTGCTTCTACTTTCTCAATAGTAGGAATGATCCAGTTACCATTGATAACGCCGGCAACCATATCTCCTAAGATTGTCTGGTCTGTGTAATCATTCCAGTCATTTGCAAGATATAATACATTCTTCTGAACCATTTCATCAATAATCTCAACAATCTTAACTAACTTGTCATTCTCAACGATGTTTGGTTTGCCATCTTTAAACTGTGACTCGCCTTCTGCCTGAAGCATCATATAAACAAGGTCGTTTCCATCGCCATCCATGGATAATAAATATTTACCAGTCTTGTTATAAACATCCTCGCCGATCTCGATGAATTTATCCCAGGTGCAGCCTTTCAATTCATCGATGGAATGTCCGGCTTCCTCAAGTAAGTCGATCCGGTATGCAGCTACTACAGTTCCGTTATCTACCGGAACACCGTAATGTTTGTCATCAATGGTAGAGAAAGAAAGCTTCTCTTCTGCGAAATCGTCCCAGTTAATATCTGCATCGTTGACATCCTGGAAAGCATCCGGATAATCTGCTACGTATTTCTGAATCCAGTGATCCTGGAACAGAACAATGTCTGTCAATGTGCTGTAATCTCCTGCCGAACCAGCAAGTGTGATTGAATTCTCAATATCGGATGACTGAGATACTTCGTTGATGTTGAGTTTAAAATCAGGGTCTACATTCTCCTGATAATCTTTTGCAGCTGCCTCGAGTGCCGGAATATTGAAACTCTTATCCCATGCAGAAACGCTTAATGTATGTTCATCCTCGCCAGCTGTCGGATTCTCTGCGCTCTGTGTATCCCCACCTGCAGAGCTTCCGGAACCTTTTCCGGTGCCACATCCTGCCACCATGGAAGCTGTCATTGCAGCTACCAGTAAAACTGATAAAACCTTTCTCTTCATATTTCCTTCCTCCCAATGTTACTTTATAGTCATAATCCCCGCAATTTGTTTCGCACTTGCAATTCTGTTTTGTGCAATTTGTCAAGTTTATGTTTCCCTCGCTTCGATTATATGTGTATTATAACGAATAAATTGTAATTTGTGTGAACCAATTCCGCTATAAAACACGCAAATTCAACCATATATCTTTGTGAAAAAAGTGTCAATTACCACCCTTTTAACGCAGAAATATTAAAATTCAATAATTTTCGCTCATAATTAGCCGGATTAATCTTCCACTGATATGGTGAAGTTGACAAAAACTTCTTAAAATTACGGTTAAATGTGGATGTTGTAGCAAATCCGCACTTCACCGCAACGATATCCATGGAATCATTTGTCTTTTTCATGAGGTCACATGCTTTCTGGACCCGTACCATATTTACATAGTCCATCGGTGACATGTTGATATTCTCTTCAAAAACTCTGCGGAAATGAGTTTCACTCATATTGCAGACCGCAGCCAGTTCCTGTGCCCGGAGTGGACTTGCATAATGTTCATTTACATATTCCATTGCCGCAGTAATCTGCGTATTTTTCATTGTTTTTACCGGTTCTGCTGCCTGTGCCTCGTACTGTTCATTCACCCGGATAATTTCAAGAACCAGTGCTTTTGCGAGACTCCGTACCACTTCCATATAATGCGGGCGTTTAAAACGCATCTCCTCCATGATCATTTTGACCATATCCACAAGTGACATGCACTCACTTTCAAATCTGAGAATTGCATTCTTGTTCAAAACATCAAGCATTTCACGCTGATATATTGGATTGTCCGGATAAATCTCCCTTATGATCTGTTCCGGATCAAAGAATATATACTCCCAGAAATTCGTATCCTCTCCATCACTGATCGTGATGTGTGGATAATTCGCCGGAATCACCGAAATCATTCCTGTACTGTATCTGCATTTTTCCTCATCCAGACACACCACTCCAGCTCCCTGTCTGCAATATCCAACCTCCATCAGATTATGAAAATGAAGATGGAATTCATCATGTCCGTATACCCTTCTCCAGCTGTCCCCTAAAAGAGCAAGCACGGTTTCTTTCTGTGGAATATCGTAATAGCGAAATTCCATTGTTTCCTTTTTCTTTTTTCCCATCGCGCTCCTCCTGCTTTCTTCCATAATAGATAGCTATATCATAACATAAAAACCTGTACGATTTGCTAATTCGAAAATTAAAAAGTCACATTTTGACACTCTGATCTTTATAGCAAGAAAGGAACCGAAGCCGCTTTCGCCTCCGGTTCCTTTCTTTTTGCGTTCTTTTTATGCTTTGCTATGTTACACCCCACAGATCTGATCTGGTTTAATCAAAGTCAAACTTATCAAATCTTTTGTTCATTGCTCCATAACGGAAACGAACCATTTCATTTTTCGCCAGAACATCCTCTTCTGTACCTCTGTACTGGCAGCGGATGCAGCTGTAGATCTTTGTATCTTTGTTGTAGAACATATCGATGTCAAGGTCTCTCATAAAGCAGGACGGACATCTGTAATTTAATTTGCCTTTTCCAAGTTGAGCCATGTTGCAAATACCTCCTTATCTGCGATCTTCTTCTTATATCCAAGTTTAAACATTGGTGAGAATGCATAGCCTTCTTCAATGTAACCTTCTGCTTCTACTGATGCAGTCAGGGAAACTTTTGTGTCGATTGGAGGCACTACAGCGCTGACTGCGTCTGCGCCCTGAAGAGATTCGGTGCGGCATTTATATGCATAGTCGATTCTCTTCTCATCTTTTCCTTCACATCTTAAAACAACGGAAGTCATATCTTCCGGATATTCTGTTGTACCGTAGCAAGCTACCATATACTCATCCAGTGTAACTTCTGCAGTTGGATCACTCATCTCTAAAATGTGACGTTCGATCTTAATATTGGAAGAGCCTTCTTCAAAATACTCTTTTGTCTGTAATTTTACGGTCAGACCATGGAACTCGATTTCTACAGGGTCCAGTGTCAGGATTCTTGTTCTTCCCTCCTGTGAGAAATGTGCATGTGTCGGGCAGAGACACAGATCAACTTCCTCTCCGTTATAGGAAAGTTTTGCACTTCTTACGGTTCCTTCTCCTGCATAATGTGTAAAGTATCCGGCACGATATTTCTCCTGAATCAGGAATGGATAAGACGCATCCTGTACGTGTTTTGTTCCGATTCCAACCGGCCACTCCAGTTTTGCAGCATATGGACGAAGGTCAACAATCGCGCCACCCTGATCCATGTTCACGCATGCTCTCATATATGGATCACAATACCAGAATAACTGTTTGTCAGATCCGTATAAAATATCTCTCCAAAGTGCACATTCCGGTTCCGTGTAACGTTTTTCGTCTGTAACACCCTTTTTCTTTCTGTAATAATCAGCGAACTCAGACATGGTCATGTCGATCAGTTTGCCTTCTTTTTTGAGTTTTCCGTAGTATGCGCATCCGTCTGTATAAGATTTCAAAAGCAGTTCATATGGCTGCTCCCAGCGGCCCATTTTGTTCATCCAGCCAGGTCCGACAAACATCATGTTGTATGCGTATCCATTATTGTATTTGTACAGATCGCGATACTGATCGATCAGATTATACAAGTATGGATACTCCCATGTCTTGGTATCATAGATCATTCCACGGAGAACATTCTGTGGATGTGTTCCGAAGTTGGAACCATTTCCGTCATAGCATGCGATCAGATCTCTGGAAAGATGTGGGATTGCAACGATTCCACTATCCTCGGCTTCGTTTGCAGCCGGTGCATGTGTATTCTGTTTGGATGGAATCCATGGTGCCCATGGGCCGCCATCAAACAATGTATACCAGGAGTTATTGCAGGTATGATATGCTTTTGGTCCTTCTTCCCAGCAGGTTGCAACTGCACATTTCACGGTTGGATATGTAGCCTTGATGTAATTGATCAGATCTGCGTCCATATAATAGGAGCTTGTGGATTCCGGATAAAATCCAAAGCGGTCATGGAACTTTTCAAATACGTCGTTCACAATGGCTTTCTTGTCCTCCATAGAGAACATCCAGATGCAGAAATCTTTTGTCTTATATTTTTCACGGAATTCTTCACATGGAAGACCAAGCAATGATAATCCGATCTCATCTCCAAACTCTTCATGATCATGCTTTGCGATCTCAACAGCCTCATCGTTAAATAATGATGCATAGGTCATCTGGATCGTAACTTTCAGTCCATTCTCATGTGCCAGTCTCTGCTGTGTTCTGAAAATGTCAAGTGATTCTGTTAAAAGTGCTTTATCTCCAATATCCTCTTCTTTTCCCTGTCCGGTAACTGTTGCAGAATATTCTGGAACCATCTCCGGGCGGTGAATGATGTTCACAATAAATTTGTCCATCACTGTCTCCCTCCGTAACCATTTTTATAATTTCTGATGCACAACAAGTTGCGCAATCGGTTGTTCTTTATCTGTAGTATATCAGCCTGTACTTCTTGTGTCAATGTACACTTTTGATATATTTTGCGTCTTTTTTTGCACACATTTCACAAATCGTCTCAAATCCGACCATCGCGCTGCGCAATCGGTTGATCAAAAAGTGAACAAAAAAAAGATACAGATCATATAATCTGTACCTTTTCCAATATTTGAAATTATTTTGTAGATTCTTTTAATACAACCTCATAAGTCAGAAGTGTCTTTTCCGGAACACTCTCATTCTCGATCATCTGGAGAAGTTCTTTGCAGGATGCCATTCCAAGTTCCCTGACATCAAAACTTAATGATGTGATAGACGGCGTACTGTTTTCGAGGACAGAACTGTTATAAAATGATGCAATCCGCACATCCTGAGGCACATGGATCTCTTCCTGTCTCAGCTTTACAAGAACCCTGCTGCAGATTGCATCATCCATACATATGATACAGTCTGCCTTTTTATCAATCAGCTCTTCCACTGCTTTCTCGATCTGCACCCGGCTCTCCAGATTCATATAGATTAATTCATTCTCCGGCTCCCGTCCAAATGAGGTAAATGCTTCCGTGAAACCCTTATACCTGCTCTTCGTGACCACAAACGCATCATTTCCCCCAAGCAGGGCAATGCGCTTCATCTTCCGCATCAGCATAATCGATGTCAATTCCCTGCAGGCACTCTCATGATCATGATCGATCTGCACGACATGTTCATAGTCCGTACTTCCGACCGTAACAAACGGAAGCTTTTTACTTTGCAGAAGTTCGATCTGTGCATCCTTCACATAGGTGCGGAGCAGGATTACACCATCTACCTTACGATTGGATACGATGCGTTCAAGTGCGGCAACATCATTCTCCTGACAGGTACAAAGAAGAATATCATACTCTGACATTCCTGCCACTTCCTGGATTCCCATAATGATCTCCTGAAAAAACGGAAGATCCACCAGGCTGTAATTTCCAGGCATTACCACACAGATATTATAGGTTCTGGACTGCGCAAGTCCTTTCGCAATAACATTCGGTTTATAATCATGCTCTTCTATATACTCCAGTATCCGCTGTCTGGTTGCTTCCCCGATTCTTCCCTTTCCGGATATGGCTCTTGATACGGTTGTCTTCGAAACCCCCAATGCTTCGGCAACATCTGAAATCGTAATATTTTTGTACTGTTCACTCATTTTTCTCCCTCTTCCGTGTGCGCAGCTGCACATTTCTATTTTCTTTTTTTTACACAGAAAAGTCAATATTATTCTGTTTTTTCTTTGCATTCTTTCCAAAAATGTTATACTATTTCTGTAAAACACTTGAATTTGCTTATGAACAATCGGTTGTTCATAATATTAAGAGGGGGTACTTATGAAAACTGACAAACTTTATTATGGAGCTGCATATTACGATGAATATATGCCATATGACCGCATTGAAACAGACATGACAATGATGGAAAAAGCCGGAATGAATGTGATCCGGATCGCCGAATCTACCTGGAGTACCTGGGAGCCACAGGAAGGGCAATATAATTTTTCCCATCTCCACCGCATGCTGGATACCGCAAGAAAGCATCATATTTCCGTCATCATCGGAACACCAACCTATGCAATCCCATCCTGGCTTGCCAAAAAAGCAGATGACATCCTGGCTCTGAACCATGGAGGCCAGGAGCTCTACGGTCACCGCCAGAACATGGATATTACGCATCCTGTCTATCTGTCCTATGCGGAAAAAATCATCCGCAGACTGATGGAAGAAGTCAAAGATGAACCGCATGTCATCGGCTTCCAGCTGGATAATGAGACCAAACATTACGATACCTGCTCGCCAAGAGCGCAGAAAATGTTTGTTGATGCTCTCAAAAAACAATACCCGGACATTCGTGTATTCAACCACGAATTCGGTCTCGACTACTGGAGTAACCGTATTGACAACTGGGATGATTTTCCCGATATCCGGGGCACGATCAACCAGAGTCTTGCCGGCGAATATGCGGCTTTCCAGCGAAAGCTTGTCACAGACTTTCTTGCATGGCAGGCTGCAATCGTGGAAGAATATAAGCGCCCGGATCAATTCATCACGCAAAACTTTGACTATGAATGGCATGATTATTCTTATGGTCTGCAGCCGGAAGTCGACCAGTTTGAAGCGGTCCGTTCCATGACTGTCGCAGGCTGTGACATCTATCATCCAGGCGAAGACGATCTGACCGGTGCCGAGATTACAGTCTGCGGAAATATTGCACGCGGTCTGCTGCGCGACAACTATCTTGTTCTTGAGACAGAAGCACAGGGAAATCCCGGATGGCTGCCTTATCCGGGACAGCTTCGCCTCCAGGCATACAGCCATATTGCAAACGGCTCCAATTCCGTCATGTACTGGCACTGGCATTCAATCCACAATGCCATCGAAAGCTACTGGAAAGGCGTACTTTCCCATGATCTGAAAGAAAATGAGACATACCGCGACTGCTGTGTGATCGGGAATGAATGGAAGCGGATTGGAAGCCATCTGAAAAACCTGCAAAAAACAAACCGGATCGCAGTCATCGCCGACAACCGTTCTCTGACCGGGCTTCGGCTTTTCCCGACTGAAACAAACGGCGAATACAGCTATAATACAATTCTGCGCTGGCTTTGTGATACGCTGTTTCATATGAATATCGAATATGATATGATCCCGGCGGATGAAACATTGTTTTCCAAATATGACTGCATACTGGTACCTGCGCTGTACAGTGCATCTGAATCCACACTGACCGCACTGAATCGCTATGTAGAAGACGGAGGCAGCCTGATCGTGACATTTAAGAGTGGTTTTTCCGATGAGCACTTAAAAATCTACGCAGATACACAGCCTCATATTCTCCATAAAGCGCTTGGCATCCACTATGACCAGTTCACTCTGCCGCATCATGTCTCCGTGTCCTACCATGGCATCGCCGGAACTGCACGCGAATGGATGGAACTTGTCTCCTGTGATACTGCCCGCTCTCTGGTTCACTATGGACACCGTGTCTGGGATCGTTACAGTGCCGTCTCTGTCAACCAGTACGGAAAAGGACATGCCATGTATCTTGCAACACTTTTTGATGAAGCCGTCCTGATCCGTCTTTTTTCCGAATTCTTTGATGAGATCGGTCTGAAGGAGCCACAGAAAATCCCGGTAACTGCATCTTACCCGGTAGTTGCAAAGCAGGGAATCAATGAGCAGGGACACTCGATCCTGTATCTGCTCAATTATTCCCATGACTTCCAGCATGTTTACAATTCTGCGGATGATGCAACTGAACTGCTTTCCGGTAAAACCATCTGCCAGAACGAAGAGATCCAGCTGGATCCATGGGGTGTTGCAATCCTTGAATATTAAATTTTTCCGCATTCCATGCACTGGCAAAATTGTTTTCAAACAAATAGCCCGCTGTCATTCTCATGACAACGGGCTGTTTTATTTCGTTTCGCAGCTATTACTGCCTATTACTGCTGTGGCGCTGCCGGATCTGCTGTGGAATCCGCAGGCTGCTGTTGCTGTGCAGCCTGGGCATCTCTCATCTGAATAAATGTATCCTCAGCAGCCGTAAGTGTATCATAATTCTTTACAAGTTTCTTTCCCAATGCCGATAATGCATCGTATTGTGTACGCGCTGCATTGATTGCCGGCTCTGAATCCAGTGTCACATTACCGATTGCATCAATTGCGGCACTTGCATCTGCTGCAGCCTGTTCATCCGGACTCAGATGTTCTGTTCCCGGAAGATCATAGCAAAGAACTGGAAATCCGGCTTCTACATTATCAAAAATCTGCTGTGCAACGCCAAGCGGCAGATTGACACATCCGTGAGAACCTCTTGTCTTGTACAAAGTTCCTCCGAATGCCGGCTGCCAGGTAGCATCATGCAGTCCGATATCTCCGTTAAACGGCATCCAGTAGCTGACTGGAGTCGCATAGTTTGCTCCACGTAAAGTAGCATTTTTCTCGCAATATGTAATTCCAAATACTCCAGGTGGTGTCTCGTGGGAACCATCCGGTTTTCCGGTTACGACATCTGTTTCCAGCACAAGACTTCCGTTTTTATATAAAAACAGATGCTGCGCTGTCAGGTTGATCTCAACATAGGAATCCCCATAGTCATTTGCCCCATGGCTCGCTGCTGTCATGGAATAATTCAGATCTCTGGTCACAGGCGCTCCACCCTCCAGATCTGAAATAATCGCAGACGCCTCTGCTGCATTATCCACTTTCCATCCATAATGAACGTTTCCAATGCTTACCGTCGTTCCATACGAAGTATTGAGTGTTTTATTTCCATAGCAGGTATTATATTTATCCGCAAGACCGGAAACATAATCCTCAACCGCAGCCTGATCTACGACCGGCTGAAGGTCGTCATCCAGTGAAAGCCAGGAAGCAAACGTGGAAGCATCCAGTGTCTGGCTCTGATCGCCAACCTGATAGGTAATGCTGGATTTTAAATATTTGTTCAATGCATCACAAGCTGTTTTAAGCTTTTCATCATCAGCTGTAACCGATGGCTCCTTATAACATCCTGCCTGTTCCAAATCAACGTTTTCGCTAAGACCGTCTACAGCATCCTTAATGGCTGCAAGCGTTTTATCAGAATCAACTGCAGTGCCTTCCTGTTCCTCTTCGATCGTGAATCCGTTTTTCGCATCATAATCTGAAATTCTGGCGTCTACCGGCTCTTTCTGATTCTTTTCATCCATACAGTCCAGATCTTCTGCAACGCTTTTCAGTTTGTCCTCGTCATAGGAAACAAGTGTCTCACTTGTCAGATGATCCGGTTTGAAAAGCTTTGCAATCCATGCAAATCCATTCTGTTTCTTTAAAAGCTTTTCCATCGTTCCATCTGACTCTGCCTTTAATCCAAAATCATCTCCGGAAATGGTCTCGCTTTTGCCATCGCGCTCGGCAATATTCAGTGCGTATCCCTTTACCGATTCCTCAGCATTCTTCTCCACCTTATCCGCAGTACAGCCTGCTACCGGCATTCCATTAATGGTCGTGCGGAAAAAGAAATGGTTCATAAAGAATACAGAAAAACCAATATAGACAGCTGCAAGCACTCCGCAGATAATACCCGCAGTTATCAGTACTGTTTTCTTATTCAAATGAATATTCTTAAACATATAACTCCTCTTTTCTAAAATTTATCACTCGTAGAATGGTACTTTTGGCATAACCTCCATTATGCCATGTATCATTATACCGTTTGTTTTAATATTGTCAAAAAAAAACTATTTTTGTAATATTTTCGTAATTTTTCTGTTGTATTTTCTGCACAAGAGCACTCATGTTTTCATGGAAGAATCTTAATTTTTTCATAAATTTTATTAAGAAAGCCGAATGTCAATTGTATGTTAAAAAATGCTGTGTTATAATTCAACTCGTAAAAATACCAATATATTTTCGAAAGGTGAAGGATATGAAATCTCTTAAGAAACGTTTCTTGACTTTTTTTGAAAAATACAAGCATCTTCTGATACTTAATTATTTTTTTATCTATCTCGCATGGTTTTCCTATGTAGAGAAAAATGTGACTACACACTTTCATGTGATACATACCGCGCTGGATGATTATATTCCATTCTGCGAATATTTCGTTATTCCGTATCTGATGTGGTTTGGATATGTTGCATGGGGTATCGCATATTTTGCAATACATAACAAGGATATTTATTACAGACTCTGTGCTTTCCTGTTTACCGGAATGACCATCTTTCTGATCATTTCGACGGTATTCCCGAATGGACAGTTCCTGCGTCCTTATTATTTTACACATCACAATGTATTTACCATGCTCTGTGAATGGCTGTATTCAACGGATACTCCGACAAACCTTTTCCCAAGTATCCATGTTTATAATTCTCTTGCCATTCATCTGGCTGTTGTAAAAAGTAAGGAATTCAAAAACCGGAAAACCGTACGTCTGCTTTCCGGAATACTGATGGTCAGCATTATTCTATCAACCATGTTCATCAAACAGCATTCTACATTTGATGTATTTACTGCATTTCTTCTTGCAGGTGTTATGTATTATATTGTTTATGTACGTGGCTGGTCCAAAGTCCCGGCAGCAGCGGACAACTACGAGAAATCACTTCCTCAGCTTTAATTCGGATGTAGCAATAGAATCTTACTCAAATGGCGGTACATATCGTTTTGATATGTACCGCCATTTTCAGTTACTGATGTGATTCTTTTCTTTCTTCCATCCAATCCAGAATATCTTTATATACCGTTTCTTTATCGGTCTCATTTAAGATCTCATGACGATCATTCGCATACAGTTTGCAGGAAACATCGCGGATTCCCGCCTTCTTAAACATCTCACATACAATCTTAACGCCCTCTCCCATATTGCCAACCGGGTCATCTGCTCCGGAAACCAGAAATACCGGAAGTGCTTTGTTATATGTATCGATATTTTTCTGATTACAGCTAAACAGAACAGCTTCTGCAAGCCCCTGATAACCATTGGCCGTAAAACGGAATGTGCAGCGTGGATCATTGTAATATTTTTTTACACTTTTTGCATCTTTGGTAAGCCAGCTGTTTGCTGTATCTTTTCCGGTAAGATCATATCTCTTATATGGAGCCCCAAACGTAAGATTTTCCAGCATCTTACTTCTGTAATGTCCTCCACGCAATGCACCGGTAAGTTTTGCAGTAATCAGACCTGCCTTTGTCACTGCCTCCGGCATATAGCCTGTTCCCATGATAATAGCTCCTGCAAGATGGTCATTGTGGAATGCAAGATATTTCCGAAGCATATAAGAACCCATGCTGTGCCCCAGCATAAAATACGGAACATCCGGATTGTCTTTCTGGATCATGGTACGAAGGGTATGCATGTCCTCAATCAGAATGTCACTTGGATTCTTCGGTGCAAAATACCCCCAGTCTTCTCTGGATGCAACGGATGCTCCATGTCCCAGATGATCATGTCCCACAACAAGAAATCCGTGTTCTGTGAGATAGGATGCAAAAGCCTGGTACCGTTCCACAAATTCAATCATTCCATGCGTAATCTGCAAAACAGCCTTGTATTCTCCAGATGACGGTATCCATTTTACTGCATAGATCTTTGTCTTTCCGTCCTTTGATAAAAAACCAAATGTTTCTTTCTTCATGTTGTTACTCTCCCTTTACCCTTATGTATTCTGATGCCGACTTCATAACCGGCTGTATCATCTGCACCGCATCATCTGTGATTTTCTGCCATGCCTGATATTCTTCCTTCATATCACCAAGCTGTATCTGATTGCGTTTCTGAACTTTTAAGATTTCCTGTTCTGCATTCCAAAGTCCGGTAACCTGTTCTTTCATCTCTGCAAGTTCTGCCGAAACCCCATCATCAAATGCCTCTGCTGCTGTTTCTTTTGTCTCTTCAAAGTGTTTCAGCATCTCTGTTTCAAGGATGTTATTCTCTTTCAGTATTCCAGTAAGAATACCAACCTGTTCCTCCAGCTTCTGTATTCTGCTTTCATCTGCTTCCAGTTTATTTTTTACAGAGACTGCGATGCGCTCATATTCAGAAGACTGATCACGTATTTTCTGCGCGGTCTCTACAAAATTTCTTCCTGTCTCTCCCATTCGTCCAGCTTCTATTGCAGCGGTAAGTGCCAGAACCCCCATGTCCTTTCCAAGTGCCGTCATCTGCTCCATTTTGTCCAGATATTCTTTATTCTGTTCCCGCATGGAAGACGAAAATCCATTCAGATACCCGACCGGTGCCTCATATTGTTTCTGTGCATCCAGAAGCTGTCTCCACTGTTCCTTCTGATCATTCAGCTGTTCTGATGTTTTTTTGCTTTTTTCTGTCATGTCTGTTACAGACTGCTGTAATTCCATGATTTTCTGCTCCAAAATCTTTTCCATGTCTGCATTCTGTGATACATATTCAAGCGTAGTATCCGTGTTACTGCTGATCTGTTCAAATTCTGCCTCAAGCTGACCAGCTGATTCCGCCATCTCGGAATAGCAGCCTTCCACACGCTGCTTCTGCTCCGCAAGATCTGCCACTATCTCATCACTTTTCTGCAAATGTTCTTTTACCTTCTGAAGTTCCTCTTTTAAAGCCTTTTTTCTGCCGCCAAACATATTTCTACCTCCTGTATCATCTATTTTCACTCAATCTTATTGGTAATATTGTATTTCAAACTGCAGACTTTCCTCTCCACGATAGGAATTGATCTTGGGAAAATACACAATCGACAACGTAATTGCATTGCTTCTCCCATGCATAGACGCGTCCAGTTCATCTGCTCCAAACCGGTTACTGATATCATCCATAAACTGATCCGGATCTCCAAAATAAATTCCGGGAACCGGCCTTCCGCTCTGGGTAATCAGTGTCATTTTCCAGATCTTACGTGTTTTTCCAACCGTCCACATCCGTGAAATTCTGACATTCCGGTCAGCAAATACGGGCTTCGGATTCCCTTTTCCAAACGGCTGTAATAATGAAAATTCACGTACCAGATCCTTTGTAACATAATCCATTGGCATTGGCACATCAATTTTCACTTTCGGAATCAGGTCTTCCTCAGGAAGTTCTGCCAGTTCATTGATTCGTTTCCGGAAAACATCAACATCAGACTCATTCATTGATAGCCCGGCTGCCATCGGATGACCTCCAAACCTGGTAAAAAGTTCACTGCATTTACACATTTCTTCGTACATCGAATACCCTTCGATCGATCGTCCAGAACCTTTTACCCCCTCCTCACTCTTTGTGAGAACAAATACCGGGCGATAATAGGCTTCCCGGATACGTCCGGCAATAATTCCTGCAATACTCTCATGAACCTCCGGAAGATACAGAACAATCACTTTATCTTTGCTGTATCCTTCTTCTTCGCAAATCTTCCGTGCGTTTTCTACCCCTTCTGCTGTCATGTCCTTGCGCTCTGCATTTAAAACGACAAGCTCATTTGCTGTCTGGACTGCCTTTTTTTCATCCGTCTCCAGTAAAAGGCTTAATGCTCTTTTTGCCGTATCCAGTCTTCCGCTTGCATTGATGCATGGACCAATCACAAAGCCAAAATGATATACCTCGATTTCCTCCGGCTCAAGCCCACACTGTGCGATCAATGCCCGCATTCCGACGTTTTTCGTATGATGGATCCGTTTTAGTCCTTCGCGAACCAGAATCCGGTTCTCATCCGTAAGCTCCATAACATCGCCCACTGTTGCAAAAGCAACATTCTCCAGGAAATCGAGACTTTCCTTTTCCGGAATACCGAGTTTCTGATACAGTACGCATACCATTTTCCATGCAACTGCTGCTCCACATAACTCTTTATACGGGTACGGACACTCTTTCTGATGCGGGTTGACAATCGCATCGGCTTCACTTGTTAAATACTCCCGGACACCATTTATCTCCGTATAAGGGATCTCATGATGATCTGTCACAAGCACCGTCATGCCGAACTGTTTTGCATATGCAATCTCCTCAATCGCTGCAATTCCATTGTCGCAGGTAAGTATCGTATCAACACCAGCCTGCTCTGCTTCATCGATCAGATTCCGGTTTAATCCATATCCGTCTTTCATGCGATCCGGTATCTGCACACTGACATTGGCCCCACACCTGCGCAAAGCTGTAACAAGTATGTAAGATGACATCACGCCATCGATATCATAATCACCGATCACGCGGATTGCGGCATTCTCAGCAATCTTCACACATAAAATGTCGGTCAGAAGATCCATGTCTTTCATAGAAAGCGGATCATAACAATCTTCCACCGTTCCACTTAAAAACTTCCGGATATCCGCATCTTCAATAATGTCACGGTTTCGAATAATCCGGGCGGTCACCTGATCAATATGAAAGCGTTCCCCAATCCCTTTAAAATCCGCTTTTTTATTTGTTAAAAACCACTGTTCCATTGCCTGCTACCAGTCTTTCTCATAAGTCACATGTAATAACGTAAGCCCCTGTGGAGGAGCTGTATATCCGGCTCTTGCCCGGTCTTTTGCTTCTAATATTTCTGTCATTTCTTCCAGCTCGCGGCTTCCATTTCCAACCTCGATCAGTGTTCCCGTCAGAATCCGTATCATGTTCTGCAAAAATCCATCCCCGGAATAAGTAAGACGTATTTCGTCCCCTTTCTTCTCCACATCAATGCGATACACGGTACGCACGGCCGACTTTTTAAATTTGCGGTTACCACAAAATGACGTATAATCATGCGTTCCGCATAAAAGCTCTGCTGCCTTTTTCATTTTTTCTATGTCTAATGGCTGCTTATAGTCATATAATTCGCGCCGTTCAAATACATTGGGCACGATTCCTGTATGAATCCGGTACTGATAGGTTTTCTCCACGGCATGATATCTTGCATGGAAGCGCTCGTCCACCTCTTCAATAGCAATTACTGCAATATCTTCCGGAAGATACCGGTTCAGCCACTGAAAAATCTCATCCATGGAAAAATGTTCATCCAGATGAAAATTTGCCACCTGTCCTCTTGCATGCACACCTGCATCCGTTCTTCCAGATCCGATCACTTCCACCGGATGTCCTGCAAGTGTCTGCAACACATTCTGAAGTTTTCCCTGAATTGTCTGGTCTGTTGATTTTTGTACCTGCCAGCCTTTGTACCTGGTTCCATCATATTGAACCGTGATTGTATAATTTTTCATGGTGTTATCCTTATGTTTCGTATACTTTTTTATATATTTTTTGCCGTACTAGTTCGCATTTGCGAAATGCATGGCATATGCCATGGATTTTCTCCGTAATCGCGGTATTTCTTTCATTTACGCCTAATTACATTCCTATGCTGCGTAGTATGCATAGCGTTTTCTCCGTAAATGAGCATTTCTTTTTGATTACACCATCATTTCTTCGTAGATTGGCGGTGTAATCGATAATTTTCTTTTCTCTACGGAGAATCCGGCATTTCCTGTGATGAAAAATGTAAATTTTTCGGTGTAATGACTCATTTTTCTCCGTTTACGGAGAAAACAATGGCCAACGAACTCCGCTCCGGCAAAAGCACGAACCCCCTTCTGGTTTTCGTGCTCGCGGGCGCGTTCACATGCATCTAAACAAACTCCCCAGTGCATGCTCGCAAACGCAAGCGTTTGCTCGTTGCTTACGTCATTATACCATGTTTCGTGCAGGGTTGTCACCTACACAAGCTCTGCTATCCTTGTAACGGCTACATAGATTGCTGAAATCTGATACCAGGTTCTATAATCAACAATTCCGGTAACCGGGAGACCAAATACCGACTGAAATGCTTCTACGGCTCTTCTCGTCTGCTCTCCATAGATTCCATCCGGCGTGATTTCCGGAATTGCCGGATAACTCAGTGCAATCCGCTGTAACTGCTCCTGCATCTGTCTTACTTTGGCTCCGGTTGCACCAATTCCAAGATTATATCCCGGCCAGGATGCAGGAATTCCT
The DNA here is from genome assembly GCF_009695765.1 of Roseburia porci. Taxonomy (GTDB): domain Bacteria; phylum Bacillota; class Clostridia; order Lachnospirales; family Lachnospiraceae; genus Roseburia; species Roseburia porci. The sequence continues at coordinate 30,712 of NZ_VUNI01000008.1, read as the reverse complement.
GAAATTGCTTCTGCCGTATTGATATACATATCATTTCCATAAAACTCTCTTAAAATCTCGATTGCTGAGTAATTTTGATCGCCCAGATACTTGCTGCCCCACTGTGTCATCCACTCCGGACACGTCACCTTCTGACCGTCACAATACTGCGTAAGAATTGGCTGTGTAACATTTGGACGCGAAAGATAATTTTCAAAAAGCTCATCTACGACACGGGAAATATTTTCAAAAACATTTCTTCCATACACAAATTTATGATCGAATGCAGTCGACGATGTAATCGTAAAGTCATATCCTTTGCCCCGATACCACTCCGTATACACGCGGTTCATGGTAAAAGACATAATTGCCAGAATATTGGCACGAAGTGTTGCATCCGGCCATGTTGCATAAATTTCACTGGATGCAACATTTTTAATGTAATCACGGTAACGCACATAATAGTTGTTGGCAGTCGGATCTGTTGGCACACCATCATGGACTACTACATATTCCGGAATAACAACACGGCTCAATACGATCTCTCCGGTCTCTGTTACCGGTTTCACTTCTGATTCCGGGATTTTCGGTGGATAATCTCCATACAACGTATGTGCCGGAATTACAATATTATCTATCGGATTCCCCGGTGCGTCTTCCTCTTCGAGCTGCACGCTCTGCAGCGCCGTTTCTTCCGGCAGCACATCGATAGCAGATATGTTAATCGGTCGATATCCGCTAGCGCTGACATTAATGGTGTATTCTGCGTATGGCTGCTGCCTGGCCGGTTCCATAGAATACTCAAGGGGCGGAGTATCCAGTGTAAAGACCTGTGAGTTTCCCGATGCATCTGTATTCACCTCCTCTAGGATCTGTGAAGGATTCCCTGTGTATGTCAAAGTAATCTTTGCATCTGCAATCGGAATACTCTGACTTGTTGTTACATTCACCCGCAGTTTTCCTTTATCTACGGCCTCCTGTTGTAAATAATGCAGATTTTTCATATACTTACCTTTTTTGTCATTCTTTTTATGATATGCTTCTGTCATACAGGGGGTTACATTATGCCGGCAATTTGCTATAATACATATATAAGGATAAGTAGCTGTTCAACATCTTCACAGTTACGAAAATAAATTGAAAAAGAGGTAATTCTATGCATGCATTTCAAACTTTTCCAATTGAACAATTCGATATGAATCCATTTACCAAGATCGGTAAAGAATGGGCACTTGTCACAGCCGGTGACAAAAACAAATGCAACACCATGACGGTAAGCTGGGGTGGTGTCGGCGTTCTCTGGGGCAAAAATGTGGTATACATTTTCATCCGTGATTCCAGATACACCAAGGAATTCATCGATAACGGAGAATTCTTCTCTCTGTCTTTCCTTTCCGAGGAACATCGTGCTTCTCTTCAGTATTGCGGAGCACATTCTGGAAGAACCGACAATGACAAATGGGCGAATGCAGGACTCACACCGGAATTCCGTCACAGTATTCCGTACCCGGATGAGGCAAACCTTGTTATGCTCTGCCGTAAAATGGCCCGTATCCCGATCACAGAGGATACATTCCTTGATCCACAGATCATGGAACGCTGGTACGCAGATCATGACATGCATGAGATGTACGTAGGTGAAATCATCGAAGTCATGGCCCGTTAATCATATTTATACAGGATTAGGGTGTCAAAATGTCGCTTTTGGCTTAGTGGCTGGCAAATTGCACAAAACAGCGCCTGATTTTGTGACTTGGAAGAAAATTAGAAAATCTTAGTTTGCCTGTGTGTGTCTAGTGTTTGGCTGCCATGGACGGCAGCCAAAGTCTTAACGCACCATGGATGGTGCGTTTAAGACGTACACGTCACTTTTGTAAAATACAAATCAGGTAAACTTAGATTTTCTTATTTTCGAACAATGGAACATAATAGGCACTGCTTTGTGCAATTTGCTAATTTCAAAATTAAAAGCGACCTTTTGACACCCTAATTTCTATAAGAAAAGACCTGGATATTTGGATTAATTCATCCAAAATATCTAGGTCTTTTTCATACTATTTAATCAGATCTTTTACAACTTCTCCTGCAATGATCAGTCCTGCAACCGAAGGAACAAATGCCACACTTCCCGGAATGTCACGTCGTTCCGTACATTTATGTGCTGCTCCCGGCGGGCAGATACAGTTTGTTCTGCAGCTGATTGCCATATCCTCGATCGGTCTTATCGGTTTCTCTTCGGAATAGACAACCTTTAACTTCTTCACACCACGTTTTTTCAGTTCTCTCCGCATCACCTTGGCTAACGGACAGACCTTTGTTTTGTAAATGTCTGCCACCCGGAACTGGCTGGCATCTAATTTATTGCCGGCTCCCATACTGCTGATGATTGGAATGTCAAGTTCTTTTGCCTTCATGACAAGCGCAATCTTCGCTGTCACAGTATCAACGGCATCCACGATATAATCGTACTCTTCAAAAGGAAAATCGTCCTGATTCTCCGGAAGAAAAAAGCATTTGTGAATACGCACATCTGCATTCGGATTGATCTCCAGAATACGGTCACGCATCACGTCTGCCTTATACTGTCCAACGGTTTTTCTTGTAGCGATAATCTGTCTGTTTAAATTTGTCAGACAGACCTTGTCATCGTCAATCAGATCAAGGGCACCAACTCCACTGCGGACAAGTGCCTCACAGACATAACCGCCGACTCCACCCACTCCGAATACTGCAACTCTGGATTTCTCCAGCTTCGTCATTGCCTCTTTTCCAAGTAATAATTCTGTTCTTGAAAATTGTGTAAGCATCTCTTTATCTCCTACTATTCTTGTGGGTTTTATATTATATCATTTTTGACAGCTTGTCAATTCCGGACACATGCAAAAGCAGGCTTCTGCTTTCATTTATGCAGTGCATCGCAGAATTGACTGTAAAATATGAACCACGCAATACTGAAGGTCTGCAATCGTGATCTCATCACCTTCCTGAACTGCCTGAACAATGTCATCTACATCCTTCTGGCATCCAGGCATGATCAGATCATTACCCGCAGCGATACAACCTGCACTCGATGCCTGTGGATATTGGATCTTATCCACAAGCCACGCCGAAGGCTCCATCGTTGTACACCAGTCTGTCATGACAACACCATAAAATCCCCACTCATTGCGTGCGCACATCTCAAGCAGCTCATAATTGTTCGCTGAATGTGTTCCATTCAGTAAATTGTAAGATGTCATAAGCGCATATGGCTGTGATTCACGGATTGCAATCTCGAATCCTTTCAGATAAATCTCGCGCAGCGCACGCTCACTGATATGGGAATTGCAAAACATCCGATTGTCTTCCTGATTATTTCCAGCAAAATGCTTCAGTGTCGTTCCATGATTTCCGGTACTTTGTACTCCATTCGTACCCGCAGCAGCGCAACGTCCGCTTAACAGCGGATCTTCCGAATAATATTCAAAATTGCGTCCGCACAGTGGATTCCTGTGAATGTTCATTCCCGGTGCAAGCCAGAGGTCGATATGATATTCCGACATCTCCCTGCCGACGATCTCACCCATTTTCTCAATAAGCGGCATATTCCAGGATTGTGCCAGATTTGTTGCGATCGGTATCGCTGTGCAATACTGATAATAATGTTTTGCGCCTTTCGGAAGCTTCTCCGGAAATGGTACCATCTCTTTTCCAAAGCCCTGTCCACCGTCTAAAAGCTGCCCTCTGCCGTTTGTGATAAAATGTGGCTGTAAACGCAGTCCGGCCGGTCCATCTGCCAGAATAAGATTCGGAATCTTTCTTGTTTTGAAAAGAAAATCATTCGTATCCGCGGCCGCTCCAGGTGCTGACACCGATGCCGTTCCTATGATCGTTGCCTTCCCTTCCTTTTCTTTTGCGAACCTGCCCACACAAAGCGTTGCAAGCTCTTCCACGGTCAGCTGAGCCGTAAGCTGCTGCACAGTAGCTTTGCCCTTTCTGACGTCTTCAAGCGTAAGTTTCTTCTGTGGCTGCTGGTTGGTAAGCTCCACCCGTTCCGTCTGATAAAGAACCGATCTTGTCTCAAATGCACGCGGAGAAAGCATGATCTTTACCGCATCCCACTTCTGATCTCTTTCATTGACCGAATGGATGCTGACTGCATCTTTTTTGCTCAATTCTTCAAACTGCTCTTCATCTGAAAATGCATTCCGAAGCTTCTGTACAACCGTTGTCTGCGGAAGAAAAAGAACCGCTGCGACACTGGTATTGCGTGAACTGTTTCCAACGCGGAGCAGATATTCTCCCTCTTCAAGTTTGTAGGATGCCTCTTCTGTATCATAGGATGCCATATCTGTCGTTGCAAAACGGATCTCCATCCGCTGCTTTTCTCCCGGTGACAACAGCCTTGTCTTTGCAAAGGCAGCAAGCTCCTGATATGGCTTTTCCAAAATTCCCTCCGGTGCCGAATAATATACCTGGACAACTTCTTTTCCGGAATAAACAGAACCGGTATTGGTAACTTCAACGTCTAAAATAACCTGTTTTTCATCCGCTTTCACAGAAACCGTCTGAATGGAAAAATTCGTATAAGACCTTCCAAAGCCGAAGCAATACTGCGGCTTAATTCCGAACGTATCGAAATACCGGTATCCAACAAAGATGCCTTCCCTGTAATATTCATCATCCACATTGCCGTTATTATGACTGAACTCTGCCGAAGATGGATAATCCTTATAGGAAACTGCCCATGTATCCGTGAGTTTTCCGGATGGAACTTTTCTTCCATACAAAACATCGGCAACTACGGAGCCACCGACATCTCCGCTTTGTCCGACCAGAAGCAGCGCACTGATTCCCGGTGTACATTTGATGGCTGTAGCATCAATGATTCCACCGGTATTTAACAGTACGATCACGTGGCTGAATTTCTGACCGAGAAGATGGATTGCAGCAGCTTCCTCATCACTAAGCAGATAATCTCCCTTTTCGTAATGCCGGTCTGTGCCTTCGCCTGAATTGCGCGCAAGCACATAAACAGCGGTATCACCATCTGTTTTTTCCAGATCTTCTTCTGTAATCTCCGGAATCTTTGGATTCTCCATCTGGCATTCAAAAGAAGCCTGAAAAACAGGCATATTACGTTCCTTTGCAATACGCTCCAACTGCTCACGATATGCACGCTCAGCCTCTTTTAACACCTCGTCATAACGATCCAGCCAGTCCTTCGTGGTAATCGTAATCCCTGCGTCTTTTAATCCCTGTTCAATCGTAACAGCCCCTCTGGAATTGACCTCCCCGGACCCTGTGCCGCCTTTTACCGTATGCCGTACTCCATTTCCGAAAACAGCAAGTTCCTTTTTCTCTTCGGAAAGTGGAAGTGTCCCATCGTTTTCCAGAAGCACCATACATTCACTCGCATAGGATCTGACCTGTTCCAGATTGGCTTTCTCAAGTTCCGTTATCTCATCTGATGTTTTTGCATAAAATTTACTCATTCAAAAACCTCCGCGTTCCCTCGATCAGCGGCAGCCTGTGCTGATCGACTCAATCGCAACAGCACCTCCGCGAACCACTTCGATCCTGTGGAATTTGGATTTCAAGAGTGCAATAAGATCATCGTTTCTTCTTGCCGTCAGCTTGCATTCCAGAAGTACACTGTCCTTACCGATATCCACAACATCGACTTTGAAAACCTGTGCGATCTGGAATACCTCTTCTTTTTCTGCGGCATTGACGTCGAGCACTTTTGCAAACAGGATCTCTTTCATATGAAGTGGAACATCCGTAAGATCCATAACTTTAATCACTTCAACCATACGGTTCAACTGCTTTTTGATCTGTTCAAATGTAATATCATCACTCGTTACACAGATTGTCATACGGGATATTGTCTCATCCTCTGTAGTTCCTACCGTCAGGCTCTGCAGATTGTAAGATTTTCCTGAGAAAAGTCCTGAAACTTTCGCAAGAACTCCGACCTCATTCTCCACATATAATGCAATCCATCGATTTTTCATATTGGACATATGAGCCCCTCCTTATTTCAAAATCATTTCGCTCATCGGATTACCACTCTTAACCATTGGAAGAACGATTTCATCCGTTGCAATCATAAACTCGATCACCGTTGGAACATCTTTGTGCTTCTTTGCCTCTGCAAAAGCAGCATCAATATCCTCTTCCCGCTCCACACGAATTCCATAAGCTCCGTAGCTTTCTGCCAGTTTTACAAAATCCGGTGTATATGGAGGACAGGACGGATTCGGTCCTTTGCAGTTCGAAGGACAGGAAGCCCTTCTTCTTAAGCAGGTTGCAGAATAACGCTTTCCATAAAAAAGCTGCTGCATCTGCCGTACCATTCCAAGATAATAGTTATTTAAAATACAGACGGTAACACCTGCACCCTGTGTGATTGCAGTTGCCATCTCCTGAATGTTCATCTGCATTCCACCATCTCCGGAAATACAGATTACATCGCGGTCAGGATTACCAATCTTGGCACCGATTGCCGCCGGAAAACCAAATCCCATGGTTCCAAGTCCTCCGGAGGTAATCATCTGGCTGGATGAATCCAGGGTAAGATACTGGGTTGCCCACATCTGATGCTGTCCTACATCCGTAACATAGATGCCGTCTGGATAATTGGAGTTGATATGCTCCATGATCATCTGCGGTGTCATTCCACGGTCTCTGCGCATCTCAAGCGGATTGGCTTCCTCCCATGCATGAATCTCTTCAATCCACGATTTTGTCTTCTTTGGTTCTGCCCATTCCATCAACTTCTCAAGTGCAAGTCTTGCATCCGATACAACCGGAACATCCACAACAACGTTTCTGGAGATGGAAGCCGTATCAATATCGATATGTACAATCTGTGCTTTCGGCGCAAATTCATTCAGATCACCAGTGATCCTGTCATTAAACCGGGTTCCGATGGAAAACAGGACATCACATTCACTGACAGCCTTGTTTGCAGAAAAACGGCCATGCATTCCACAGTTTCCAATATAAAGCGGATGTCCTGCTGGAAGTGCACCCTTTCCCATGATCGTGGTAACAACCGGAACATTCATCTTTTCTGCAAACTGCTGAAGCAACAGGTTGGCTCTGGAGATATTAATACCTCCTCCTGCAAGGATCAACGGTTTTTTCGCTGACTTCAAAAGCTTATATGCCTTTTTCAACTGACCAACATGTACACTGTTGCACGGTTTATATCCACGGATATCCACATGATCCGGGTATTCTGCATCTCCGGACGCAGTCTGGATATCTTTTGGGATGTCGATCAGAACCGGACCGGGTTTACCGGTGCGTGCGATATGAAACGCCATCTTGATTGTTTTTCCAAGGTCCTTTCTGTCACGTACGGTCACGCAGTATTTGGTGATACTTCTTGTCATGCCGACAATATCTACCTCCTGGAATGCGTCATTACCGATCAGACTGAGTGGAACCTGGCCTGTAAAACATACAAGAGGGATATTATCATAATGCGCATCCGCAAGACCTGTGATAATATTCGTTGCTCCCGGTCCGGATGTTACAAGGCACACTCCGACTTTTCCGGTTGAGCGCGCATACCCTTCCGCTTCATGAATCAGCCCCTGCTCATGTCTTGGAAGTACGACCCGTATGCTGTCCTGTTTGTATAACTCATCAAAAAGGTCGGTAACTGTTCCACCCGGATATCCGAATAAAATGTCAACGCCCTCTTCTTCCAATGCTTTTACAAATAATTTTCTTCCTGTAATATCCATGGAAAATCCCCTTTCTATATCAATGCCATCACACGAAGGATATAGATCCATCCGGTCAGTGTGAATGCTGCAAGAAGCGTTGTTGTAACAACAATACTTGCCGTGAGCACACCATCATTTTTCATATTTTTTGCCATAATATAACAGCTCGGAGTTGCCGGTGCTGCAAGCATGATCAAAATTGCGATCATCTTCTCTCCATCAAATCCAAGATATGCCGCAACCGGAAGGAAAATAAGCGGCTGGATCACAAGTTTGATCGCTGATGCCCATAACGTCGGCTTCATCTTTGCAAGCGCTTTTCTTCCCTCAAATCCAGCTCCCAGAGCGATCAGGGCAAGCGGTGTTGCCATCTGGGCAACCGAATTGACTGTCTTATCCACGATCACCGGAAAATGAATTCCAGCAAGTGCCACGACAAGTCCCAGCACGATTGCAATAATGATCGGGTTCTTTGCAATGTTGATGCACGCCTGTTTAATTTTTCCCGTATCACGCGCCTCATCTCCATTATCTGCTTCAAATGTCAGAACAAGAACGGAATAAATATTATAAAGCGGAACTGCACCAATGATCATGAGCGGTCCCATTGCCGATGCTCCGTAAATATTACTGATAAATGCAAGCCCCATGACTGCTGCGCTGCTCCGGAAAGAAGCCTGCACAAATGCGCCACGCATCGTACGGTCTTTTAAAAACAGCTTTGTGACGCCCCAGATCGCCCAGAAACAGATCGAACTTGCAATTGCACAAAAAAGTACGAATTTCAGATCAAACACTGCTTTGATGTCCACGGAAGAAATATCGCGAAACAACATAAAAGGAAGTGTCACCTTGAAATTGAAGCGGTTTGCAACCGTTACAAAATTGTCATTTAACATTCCGATCTGTTTTAACACCCATCCGATAACCATAACAAGGAAAATCGGAAAGGTTACATTAATACTGAATATAAAATCATTCATAATCTTTCTATTTCACCTTCTCATATTTATAGAAATAGAAGATCAGATCAAAGTACGTCTGTTCCTCGCTGTCCGCAGTCACTTTCCACTCTTCTTTCTCATCCAGATTCGGAAAATATGCATCTGCGTCATAAGCGAAATCAATCTTGGTGATATGGGCAACATCACATTCATCGACAAGCTGCTCATAGATCTTCTCACCGCCGATCACATAGATATCCTCGCTTGGATACTTTTTCAGTTCCTCATGAAGTTCATCCATGGAATGTACAACGATCGCATCCTTCACCTGATAATTTGGATTGTGTGTCATCACAATATTCGTACGGTTTTTCAGTGGTACGCCCCCCGGAAAACTCTCAAGCGTCTTTCTTCCCATAACGACGACTTTCCCGGTTGTTGTCTCTCTGAAAAATTTCTGATCCATCGGAATTCTTACCAGAAGCTGGTTATTTTTTCCAATAGCCCAATTCTTATCCACTGCTGCAATTAAATTCATTTCGTCGTCCTCCTGTTCTCTCTTTGTATCATTCGTTATACCGCAACCGGAATATTTTTTATCTGTGGTCCTGTCTGATAGTCGGTGATCTTGATATCATCTGTTGTAAACTGATAAAAATCCTTAATCTCCGGATTCAGCCAGAATTTTGGCGCTGGAAACTGTTCTCTTGTAATGAGTTCCTTTACAAGTGGTATATGTCTGTCATAAATATGTGCATCTGCAATGACATGCACAAGCTCTCCGACCTTCATATCACAGACCTGTGCAAGCATATGCATAAGCACTGCATACTGACACACGTTCCAGTTATTTGCTGTGAGTATATCCTGGGAACGCTGGTTTAAGATCGCATTCAAGGTCAGCTTATCATCACCCGGATGCTGCGTTACATTAAACGTCATGCTGTATGCACACGGATAAAGATTCATCTCATGCAGATCCGCATGTACATAGATGTTGGTAAGAATCCGCCGGCTGAACGGATTGTTCTTCAGATCATAGATCACACGGTCCACCTGATCCATCATGCCTTCCTTATACTGATGCTTTACTCCAAGCTGATATCCATATGCCTTTCCGATCGAGCCGTTCTCATCTGCCCATTCATCCCAGACAGTGCTTTTCAAATCATGGATATTGTTCGATTTCCGCTGCCATATCCAGAGCATCTCCTCCGTACATGTCTTGATCGCAGTTTTCCGGAGTGTAATTGCCGGAAATTCCTTTGACAGATCATAGCGGTTCACAACACCGAATTTCTTAATCGTATATGCGCTTGTTCCATCCTCCCAATGCGGGCGGACTTTCTCGCCCTCCGTACTGACTCCGTTATTTAAAATATCGTTACACATATCAACGAATATCTTATCTGCTAAACTCATGAAATCCAATCCTCCTGTATCGATTATCGTGGTCTGTACGGTCTCACTTTCCGCAACATTCCAACAGTGTATTCTAACATAGTATTTTAAACAATTTAGAAGGGAAACGCAAGGAATAGTCGGCTTTTCCAAAAACAATTCTTGCATTTCCTGTTAAAAACATGTAATATATATTCATTAAAGCGAAAAGCTTTGAAGGAGAATGAGATGAGTCAGGCAAAAGTTGAACAATATAAAAAAGAGAAAGCAAATCGTAAAAAGACTTTAGCAAAAGAAAAGAGAAAACACGCCATTGCAGTCGTCTGCACATGGGTCGTATGTCTTGCAATTGTCGGATGGGCCGGATTCAGCGGATATAACTATTATGAATCCAAGAAACCAGCTAAGACCTATCACGTATCTACCACAGATCTTGATAGCTACTTAAGCACTTTAACAAGCGATAGCGAATAGTGCTTGGATATCTGTATAAAGGAATCGGGGAACCAAAAAGCATCACTGGCTAATCCAGTGATGCTTTTTCTATTGCTTCCTCGATGGCATTCATAAGAACGATCGACGTATACTGATTACTCTGCGAATATGTAATATTATCCAGAGACTGGGTATCTACAATCTGTTGTGCCAGTTCCTCCATCGCAGGCTTAACAAGAGGGTACATTGTCTCAACGGTCTCATCCAGGTTCACAAGTGAAACAGAATTGATGTTATTCTCATCCACGACCACCTGAACATCCAATGCTGAATCATTCAGCATTACCGACGCAGTATAGACCCCCGGCTGATACTTTCCGGTACTTTCTGCATTTTCTTTCGTGCTTCCGTCTTTCGGAAGAAACATCACCAAAAGCATGATGATCAAAAAAATCCCAAGAACTGCAAGTATTCCTGTAAAAATGAGCTCCTTCATATGAAGCACCACGATTTTTGTTTTTGCACTCACCCTAACGCCTCCATTCCTTGCTTACTATAATCATATGTAAAAAAAGATATTACATTCCTGATTTTTGAAGCAATGGAGGCATAGAGTTAAATTATATTTTAACTTTCTTCTTCATCGCTGACTGTCTGATCACAGGAAGTTGTGATTGCCGCCGGCTGTGTTGCTGTAACTGCATGTGCCGTGTTTCCAGTCAAAACTGTTCCTAAAAGCATATATCCCAGAAGAAGTTCTGCAATTCTTACGTTATCACTTTTCATATAAAACCAATCCTTTCTGAATCGGGGCATCTGCTTGTTTCTGAGTACAGAATACCATTTCAAAACCAAAAAGCAATAGGTTTGGGCAAAGTATCAGATAACCTTAATAAACTTTCAGATAGTCTTCACATTGTTTAGAAAAATATAAGAAAAATTCCGGCAATCATTGCACTGTCGGAATTTCCCTTTAAAATAATTTTATCTGTTTACTTTTTTCTTTCTGCTAAATACTGCGATTCCAGTTCCTGCGAACAGCATCATTATAAATAACCATGCTGTGCTGTTGTCACCAGTGTCTGGTGCAGCTTTTGCTACTGGAGCTGCTGTTGGTGTTGCTGTTGGTGTTGCTGTTGGTGCTGGTGTTGCTGTCGATGTTGTTTCTGCGATTGGTGCATTTACTTTTTCAATCAGTGAATCAACCGCAACTGACTTATTATCTACTGTTTTTTCCTCATCACTGTATCCAACCGCATAAGTAGAGAATTTTTTTGCATGTAAGATCAATTTTGTTCCATCTTCGCTTACTTCAATGTACTCTCCATCTTCATTTGGTGTTGTGGTCAGTGTATCAATATAAGCCTGATGGTAACGATATACTACATAGCTTTGTTTTCCCTGCATGGTGGAATCAATATCAAAGTAAAATGTCAATAACTTAGGAAGCTCGATCAGACCTGTTTTGGTTTGTTTACCATCCATATCCGTAATAATCTTTGTAATGACAATATCAATAAAGTTACCAATTTTCATTCCATCTTTTGAAGCAACCTGTGTCATATATTTTGTGTTCTCAACATCAGATTTTACAGCTTCTACATTTACATTAATCTCTGCGGAACCGCCTGACTTTACAATCGCATCATCTTCCTTTGTATAGCCTTTACGTGTATCTTCAACAATTGTATCAAACTGCGACTGAATATTTCCCACAATCGTGCTTGGTGTACCCTCTGCAATATTTACTGTAGAATTTCGTTTTCCGTCATCAACTGTAATTTTTTCTAAATTAACCTTTCCATCCGCAATTTTTACTACATAAGTTTCTGTTTTTCCATTCTGTTTTACAACGAAATTATAAGTTCCTTCCGGCACACCAACAAAGGCAAAACTTCCATCTTCTGCTGTCGTGGTTGCAGCAATGACTGTAGTACCATTTCTTAATTCTATTTCTGCTCCTGCACATGGTTTTCCCTTGCTGTCTTGTATTGTTCCAGCAGCCAGGTTTGTTTTTTCGCCGATTGTTGTTACTCTTACAATTTCAGACGCCGGTTCATCTTTGGTTGCCTTTACTCTTACCAAGACTTCTTTTCCTGTTTTTACACGAATTGCTGCACCAGTTCCAGGAGTCCATGTTTTTCCTCCATCCAGACTATATTCCTGATCTTTAGTGATTCCGGAAATATTCGTATATGCGCCATTTACAATTACTTTATAGTCATCTTTCTTTGGAGCTGCTGCACCTGGTTTTACGCCAATTACCTGTGCATCTGAGTCTAACAGGTTATCTCCATTTCCTGGTTTGATTACTTCAATTGTTTTTCCAGCATATGGGGTTAAATCTATCTTTCCTTCTGTATCTGCTGTTACTTCTGTCTCTTTTCCGTCTGCTTTCAGAATATACTTCTCATTCGGTTTTAAGCCGGTCAGTTTTCCTTCTGTATAATCCGGTGTTCCGTCTGGTGTTTCATTTTTGTACTCTAGTCTGATAATTTCAGAAGCAGGTGTATCTGTTGTTGCCTTTGTTCTTATCTGAATATCTGTTCCGGTTGGAATAACAATGTCTGCTCCGTTTCCTGTTGTCCAGGTCTTTCCTCCGTCCAGACTGTATTCTTTGTCAGCGCCAACCCCGGAAATAACTGTGTTATCACCTTCTACCTTTGTACCAAATTGTTTTTCTTCTGGTGCTGATTCGCTTTTCTTTACTTCGATCGTCTGTGGTTCAGAGTCTACTACATTACTTCCATTTCCCTTTTTGGCAATTGTAATTGTTTTACCAGCATATGGGGTTAAATCCAAATTACCATTTTCATCTGCAGTAACTGTTATTTTTTCTCCATCTACAGTAATCACGTAATCACTCTTTGGTGTTAAATTTTTCAGTTCTCCTGTTGTGTAATCTGTCTGTCCCGCCGGAGTTACCTGTCTGCATTTTAATTCTGCCTCTTTTTCTACTCCACCGATATTTAAAATAACACTGGTATCACCGGTTTCCGGATCTACGCTGTTATCTTCTGCTGACACTGTAAAATATGGAACATTAAACTCTCTTTCGTTTACCGTAATCTTAACTTTCAGACCTGTAAGATCATTACTATCTGTATAGGAACGTTGACTTGTCGGTACATCAAATGCGTCTGTTACTTCTATTGTAATATCACTTGTACTAAAATTTTTAGTAGTATAAGTGTACGCATAAAATGGTCCTTTATTTGTAGCTCCCCCGGCATCACATCCATAGTACCATCCCGTTTTTCCCTGACGTGTCAGATATCCAATATGACCATTTTGGCATCCATCAAATCCGGCTCCACTTTGTTCTACATGAACATTTCCCTGCGTTGCTTTTTGTCCTCCATCTGTTGTAACCGCCTTATCTGAGTTACCATCTGAGGCCGGAACAGCTGTTAATGTTAATCTTGCACTACCACTTGGGATTGCAACAACGGCATCCTCATTCGAATAATGTTCCGTCAGAAACATATAAGCAGTACTTGTCTTCATATTATTAATATCAGTAATTTCATTAAAGCCATAATATATGGTTCCTGTATTACTTGCTGCCTGAACTTCACTTGATCCCATATTTTTCCCTGGGATTCCTGTAATTGCAAAAATTCCTGCAAACAATGCCGCAGTAACTACTTTTGTCAATAATGCTATTTTTTTATTTTTCATAGCAATTTCTCCTTTTCTCTTTTTTATCCTTTTGTATGTTTTGCTTTCCTAATAACGAAGGTTTTCCAACTCCTCCAGGATCTTTCCTTTCGTACAAAGTCCTGCAAGATAACCGCTGATATGCATATTCATCAGTTCCTTTTCGAAACGAGGCTCCATAGACATTGGAATCAGATTTAGATGTGGATTCTTCTTTTTTAATTTTTTGGCCAGAAAAAACCCATGTCCGTATCTGTCTTCCATACTGATAAATGCAGCTTCAATGTGATTTTGCTGTGCATGCAGAAACGCCTCCTGTGCATCATCAAAGCTTTTAACCTTGATTGCAAATTCCTTCTTGCGTTCATACTGCATAATTGTCCGCTCTAACATTGTGCGTCTTTTCCTATCTTCTTCATAGATTAAAATGCACATCGCCTCACCTCTTTTCGATATCAACAAGCATTATTTAGTACTTTATATTCATTATAATAGTCCAATGTTGCCAAAACGTTGCTTTTTGAGACATTATTTTAAAAAATATAAAAATTTTGAAATCAAAAACGAGAGACTGTTTATCAATTACAGTCTCCCGCCATCATAGAAAAGCCTTCTGATTTAACTCTCCCCAGCTATATTGTGACATATACTCTCCGTTGTAAGCCCTTATTCCCTCCGGCTTGTCATCGAGATAATCATAATAATCACAACTGATTTTTTCAGGTGCTATTGCATATTTTCCTCTGGTTTCAACAAAGGCATCCTGCACCCCCGCTTTCTTTAGTGTTTTTATTAAATCTTTCTTTAATTTTGATAGATAAGACCGTGTATTGCTGTCTGACACAGAATCATCTTCCCACAGGATACTTCTCAGTTCTCCCGATGTCACGCTGCTTCCCCTGCGGTCTATCAAATAAGCCAGCATTTCCTTTGTCTTGTTCTTCTCGAATTCCAGGATCTTTCCGTTCACAAACACTTCAAAATTCCCGAAACATTTGACCGTCAATGTATTTGCCTTAATTGTCTGAACAGGGTGTTTCAAATCCTCCAGTTCGACTAGAATCTTTTCTTTTGTCGCAGGCTTTGTGACATAACCACTCATACGAAGTTCGATTGCCTGTGCCATATATTTATCATATCCGGTCACAAAGATGATATTGATTTTGGGATACCAGACTTTTAACTGCTTTGCAACCTCTATGCCAGACATTGTTCCCATCTCAACATCCAGAAATGCGACATCGATTGGATGTTCTTTTGCGTATTCCAGTACATCTTCCGGCTCCTGAAACGATACAACCTCTTCCTCCGGCTTCGCTGCTCTGATTGCTTTTTCCAGACTCTGCAGTGCAAGAGCTTCATCATCCGCTGCTATTATTCTCATTATTATCCTCTCTTCCCCTCGTTTATTTTATTTTTGTGGTAATGTGATCACAACCTGTGTTCCTTTTCCCGGCGTACTGCTCACCTCAAGCGTTCCGTCACACATATCCTTTAATCTGGTCCGTACATTCTGGATTCCCACATGTACCCTGCCATCATCCATCTTCCGATTTACATCAAAACCTGCTCCGTCGTCCTGAATCACGATCTGTACATAATCCCCATCACGTTTCGTACTAATGCAGACAGTTCCTCCACCCTTTTTCTTACACAGTCCATGTTTTACTGCATTTTCCACCATTGGTTGTAAAGTTAAAGATGGAATTAAGAATTCCTCTTCCTGTATATTATAAGCGGTCTTTACGCGATCCCCAAATCGTTTCTTCTCGATTGCAAGATAGCTTTTCACATGGTTCAGCTCCCTCTCAAATGGCACCGGACGATCAAGTCCAAGAGACTCGAGATTCCCCCGCAGATACTCTGCGAATTCTCCTACCGTTTCCTCCGCCTGTTTCGGATCTGTGTCGCACAACTGCTGGATACTGGTAAGCGTATTATAAATAAAATGTGGTGCAATCTGTGAGATCATAATCGATATACGCAGATCTGCTGCTTCTTTTTCCTTTTGGGCCAGATTCTGATTCTGTTCAATCATTGCTACTACAAACAATAATATCATAGATATGCTGATTGCGATATTCACTAATGAAATTCCATAATAAAATGTCTGTAATATCATTGCAAGAAGTGGTAACACCATATAGGAAACCAGTGATATGAACAATTGTCTGCTGATTTCCCTCCGCCACTGAAACACGAATGAGAAATCAATGATCATACCCAAAATTGGCAGAAACATGGATAACGGATGAAGAAAATTCCTGTGATAGAAATTATGTGCATCAATATAATAATAAAAATTCAGAAACTGCGATGCAATGACAAGTGCCATTCCTATGATTGCAATTCCGTATACCATGATAATACGTTGTCTCGGAATCTGCTTCTTTCCGCGAAACAGGCACACGCATAAATATGTATGATAGAAAAACAGCAAACTGTCACTCAGGAAGAAAACGGCAAAGTTGCTGATTTTTACTACGTAATAAGCGACGGTTCCAGGTGTTCCCCGAAATTCCCATGCAAGCGCATCGCCGAACAATAAGAGCGAACAGTTCAGCAGTAATGCCAGCAGCAATTTTCTCTTTGTTTTATCAAAATTCTTACTCATAAACATACACAACGCTGCAATCAAAGAAAATATGAATCCCCATAACAGCAATGCTACGTGTAATGATGTACGATCAAACATTTTTCTCCTCCGTTGATAATTGGTGCTCCATGGGTAAGTGGCTCCGCTTTGCTACTTACACCAAAAAAAGGACTATCGCTATTGCGATAGTCCTTTATGCAAGAGCGATAGACGGGGCTCGAACCCGCGGTCTCGACCTTGGCAAGGTCGCGCGTTACCAACTACGCCACTATCGCATATATCTCTGTCACTTCTGTGACATCTGCTATCATACCAAAAGTCGATTCCGTTGTCAATGATTTTTTTGATTCATATGAACAATTCTAATATAACAAACCAGCCGCGATAAAAAACATGCCATAATAATAGGTTACAAGATTCCACCCATGCGTCGACCACGGCCGATTCTTATAAAAATAAAGAAACAGAATCAGGAAATCTGAGATCAGGATCAGACCGGTTCCAATTGCCCTGCACAGATTTCCGGTGTCTGGCATCTGCATCTGAATATGCACAGCCTTTACAAACAGCATCGTGATAAAGAAAGAATACAGATATACATATGGTCTTAGTTTTCCAAGACACATTTTTTCCAGATTTGTCAGAAATACTGTAAATGCCGTCCCCAGAAATGGAAACAGAAAATCTACCCATGACATAGACTGTATACTGCAGAAGCTGATCAGGAAGAACACATGCCCTATAAGAAAAGCGAACACTCCTCCTATAAAATATTTCTTTTTCCTGCTTCCATTGTAAAATCCCAGAAACACATCTCCACACAGACACAGCACAAATGCCGGAAGTTCTAATCGCATAAGCGTCTGATTCGTTCCCTGCATTCCACACCACAATGCAAGCAGCAGAAATGCAATGCTCGCAACGGTCTTCACCGATACATAATTTTTGCGCCACGGCTGATAGATCAGAACACTCAAAAGCATCATCACCGGTATCGTATAGATCAAAAACAGTATTCCCATAACCCCTTCTCCTCCTTTACCATATCAGCTGAAGCAGTTGTGGCAGACAGCTATAATGCAGCTTTCTGTGTTCTCCACAGTATTCTCCATCAGCATGAACGATCATTGCTCTCTCCAGTTCAATATCCATCTCCCTGCTGTCTGCCATGGTAAAACCTGCAATTCCGGTGTGCTTTCCGGAAACCAGTGCAGGAAGGCACAGAAAAGTTCTCCATTTCGGGATTCCGGATATGCAGCACATCGAAAGTTTTCCATCTTCGCAGTCCGCATGGGGTGCCATTGGAACGCCGCCACCTTCATAACGCAGATTCATTGCAACCGAACAGATCATTTTCTTCATTTCCACAATCTGCCCCTCATCCAGAATTGCCTTTGCGCTCGTTGTTTCCATGGTAAAAAGTGTCTCGATCGTCAAAAGAACATAGGTCAGACTTCCAAGATGAATCGCATTTAACAGCTTCTTCACCGGCGCGGTAAGTGCCTTCCAGCATACCTCCGCATCGAGTCCGATGCCCGAACTGATTGCAAAAATCCGTTTTTCTCTGCCGTGATCCCAGGATACACAGCCAAGATCAACCTTGCGGATCGTATCAGAATCCAGAATCCGAAGCAGCTGCTCTTTGGGTGTTCCTTTTATCCCAAGTCCTCTTCCGAGATCATTGCCGGATCCTGTCGGGATCAGACCGACTTTTGTTCTGGTAAAATCAAAGATTCCATTGAACACCTCATTCGCGGTTCCGTCTCCACCGACAATGATAAGACGGACCGTTTCCGATGTTCTCGACGTAATCTCCTCCGCCAATTCAGTTGCATGCCCTTTGTGCTGGGTAATATAAGCCTCATAAGCGACTCCGCGCTTCTTAAGTTCCTCTTTCACTTCATTCCAGATCAGTTTTGCTTTTCCGGTCCTGGATCTGGTATTCACAATGAAATAGTACATACCCCATTCCCCCATTCCCCCATATTTCTCTTTTGTATATGATTATTATACCAGAAGCTGAACCATTCCGCCAATCAGTATCCCGATATTCGCATCGTATATCTCTTCAAACTGCGTGACCGGAAGCGGATTTTCCCCTCTTCCAACCTCTATCGTGTATCCTGGTCTGTTATAATCCTGGATAAACCAGTCTTTATACCCTGCATACCCGGATTCTCTTGGTGTTTCTGCAACTTCATATCCGCTTACTTCACCAAAATATCTTGCGATTCTTCTTGAACCGGGCGGTTCATAATCCAGATACCTCCAGTAGATCACTTCTCCCTGCGTATGATAAGCAAGAATCAGATGAAAATCATGCTGTCTGGTAAAACGATATACTGCAAGGCTTTCCGGTTCTGTGAGTGGTCCTTCTCCCGGAAAATCTCTCGGTGCAAAAGACGTAAATCCGAGTTCTGACTTGATCTTTTTTGCTTCTTCCCATCCAGCCGGGAACTGGAGGTTTAAATCTACACCGTTTATATTCGCTTTCCAGCCGGATGGAAACGGAATATTTGGATATCCGGCTGCAATTGTTCTTGCCTGATCATAGTATGGGATTCCATCCGGATTCAATTTGGTTTGATCAATCTTCTCATTTACAAGATCCACGCCATCCGGGTTGACCATCGGAACCAGATAAAGCCGGAATGTCCGGTACAGCCAGTCTGCATCTACACCATAGATGCTTTTTCCCTGATCGACTGCTTCTAAGAATTCTTCTGCGAACCGCAGTAGAACCGGTGTCGTGATCCATTCGTTTGCATGAAAAGACGCATTATAAAATACTTCGACACTGCCTTCTCCGATCGTGATTGCCCAGATTGGATTGCCCATTACACTGTTCCCGATCGATGTCAGTTCCATCCACGGATATCGTTTCTGTAACTGCTTTATAATATCCTGCAAAAGTCCGGATGAATATGCTGCATCCGTTGGAACAATTTTTTCACGAACTGCCATTATTTTAAGCATTCCTTCGGTATATTTTCTATATCATATGCCGGATTTTCTGTCCGGTTCCAGCCTTTTTTACATTCATGAAAACTTAAGAATTCTTTACGCACTTCTTCCATTGAAGCCCGGATTCGTCCGTGCTATGCTATATATATGCCAAAGATAAAGGGGATAAATATGAAAACACTAAGTACTTCTAAGAAAAAGCTTCTGATTGCTGTCATTGCTGCGATTGCATCTGTGATGATTCTGGCTTTGCTCTTCTTTTTTGTGATCAACCGCTGGAGCATCACCCTGGTAATGAACGGAGATGACACTCAGACCATCGAATATGAAGACTCCTATTCGGAAGCTGGTGCAACCGCACGTCTTCATGGTTCACTTATTTTTAAAAAGGGCTGGGATGTTCCAGTCACCACAGATGGAACGGTAGACAGCAGTAAGGTTGGCACCTATGAAACCACCTACACTGCTGAAAAATACCACTTACATGCCAAAGCGACACGTACCATCGTGGTAGAAGACCGCGTTGCTCCGGAGATTACTCTGATCAGCAATCCGGACAATTATACACTTCCCGGCCAGCCATATATTGAAGAAGGTTATACTGCAAAGGATAATTATGACGGTGACCTGACCAATCAGGTGACCTCAGAAGAAAAAGACGGAGTCGTTACCTATACGGTTTGTGACTCTTCCGGAAATGAGACAAGTGTAACCAGACAGATTCGTTACAACGACCCAATCCCACCGGAAATCACACTTTCCGGAGATATGAATATTACGATCCAGGCCGGACAGACTTACACCGAACCCGGTTATACCGCAACCGACAACTGTGACGGTGATCTGACCAGTCAGGTAACCGTCGATGGGAATGTGGATACCTACCGCGCCGGTACTTATACATTAAATTACACAGTTTCCGACAGCTACGGCAATACTGCAGCTGCCTCCCGCCAGGTAACCGTCAATGCGATCCGTCAGCCGGATGTTGTCGTTCCATCCGGAAAGATCATCTATCTTACTTTCGATGACGGACCTGGACCTTACACCAGCCAGCTGTTAGATACACTCGCAAAATATAATGTAAAAGCAACTTTTTTCACGGTCAACACCAAATATACCTCTCTGATCGCACAGGAAGCGGCCGCGGGACACAGCGTCGGCATTCACAGTGCAACACACGATTATGCTACAATCTATGCAAGTGAAGATGCTTACTTTGCAGATCTTCACCAGATGGAATCCATCATTACTTCACAGACCGGTGTCCGTCCGACACTGATCCGTTTTCCAGGTGGAAGTTCCAATAAAGTCAGTGCCAAATACTGCCAGGGCATCATGTCCGCACTGACTCAGGCTGTGACCGATCAGGGATATCAGTATTTTGACTGGAATGTATCCAGCGGCGATGCCGGTGGCACTACCGATACCGAGACGATATTTGAAAATGTCATAAACGGCGTGCAGCAACATGATGTCTCTGTTGTTCTCCAGCATGACATCAAAGGCTTCAGTGTGGATGCCGTCGAGAAAATCATTGTATGGGGACTTGCCAACGGATATACCTTCCTTCCGCTTGACGCATCCAGTCCAGGCGCCCACCAGCCTGTCAATAATTAACGAAACACTTTTGATAAAAGCATATACATCTGCTCCGGTTCGATCGGTTTTGCAAGATACTCATTCATTCCTGCCTTATGACAGGATTCCAGATCTTCCGAAAATGCACTTGCTGTCATTGCTATGATCGGTATCTTTCTGCTGTCTTCGCGCTTCAGATTCCGAATATAGCATGCTGCATCTGCACCGTTTTGAACCGGCATACGCAGATCCATAATAATTGCATCATAATAGCCAGGTTCATGCGCTTCAAACATCTCGCATCCGATCTTACCATTTTTCGCCCATTCAGACAGAACTTCTTTCTTTTCAAGCATTTTTCCTACTAACATCGCATTGATTTTATGGTCTTCACAGATCAGCACTCTTTTTCCACGAAGGACCTCATCATCTTCATCAATCTGCAGCATCTCAGGGATATCCGATGCGATCGGGCAGAGCATGGAAATCTGAAATTCCGTGCCAGCTCCCTTTTCACTCTTGCAGGTAATCGTTCCGTCCATCATCCGGATCAGATGCTGTGCAATAAACAGTCCAAGACCGGTTCCCTGATTCTCTCCATCCTCCGGATTCTCCTGCTCAAATTCATGAAAAAGGTGTTTGTCCACAAATTCCTGTGACATTCCAATTCCATTATCACGCACAATAAAATTAACCGGCAGATAACCATCTACCGGAATCAAAGCTTCCGTAATACATTCAATTATTCCACCCTCCGGTGTAAATTTGATTGCATTATCCACAAGTGTCATGAGTACCTGCTGCATATGCAGCACATCGAGCATGATCCTTCTCTGATTGACCGCACTCTGTGAAAAGATCAAAGATACCTTTTTCTTCTCCGCGCGCATAAGAAGCAGCGTCCGGATTCCATACATCAATTCTTCATAGCTGACCGGCTCTAAAAACAGCTTCATTTTACCGCTTCCAATACGGTTCATATCCAGACAGTCATTCAGGATATTCTGCATATATTCCGCTGATGTCTGTATCTTCGTCAGATGTTCTCTTGTCTCATCATAACTGTCACTGCGCAGAGCCAGCTCTGTAAAACCGATAATCGCATTTAACGGTGTTCTCAGATCATGCCCCATACTGTTTAACAGATCCGCTTTTAACTTCTTTTCTTCCGATTCATTGCGCTCTGCTTCAACAATTTTCGTAACGTCCTGTATATAAAGCGCAATATGATCCTGCGAAACACGGTAAAATACCGAACTGATATGCTTGCGTACATTCTTATCATACACAGTCAGCCGGAACGGTTTCTGCTTATCCAGTTCGGCAATACACTCATCGATCCAGTCGATATTCGGATTTAGAAAAAGTCCCGCAAGACTTGCCCCCTCTAACGATCCTTTCGGTCTCTGTAACATGTCCTCCAAAGCCGGATTCGCATATGCAAAACGAGCTTCAGCCGGACGCCCGAGTTCATTTAAGAGGAGTTTTACAATCGCAAATGCCATCGGATTGTCCTCATAGACAACCCGATATGGTGTTACGTCAAATGTCTCCACTGCTTCTCCTCCTTCGCCTTTTTGCTCATTATATCATTGCTTACCGACAATGAATAGCGGAAAAAGTCGATAATTTGCAGAATCACACTAATCCTGTCACAATTCCGAATATCTGGACTGCAAACGCTGCGATCCAGGCGATCACACACTGCATGATGACCACGAGGACTGCCCATTTTCCACCAAGTTCACGTTTTACGGATGCAATTGCAGCAACGCATGGTGTATACAGAAGTGTGAAAACCAGAAATACGACTGCATGGAACGGTGTAAAGATCTGGCTCATCGCAGTTCCACTGATCAGGATCGTAAGTGTGCTCACAACACTCTCTTTTGCCATAAATCCTGTCAGCAGCGCTGTTGAGATTCTCCAGTCACCGAATCCCAGTGGAGCAAATACCGGTGCTACAAGACTTCCGATCAATGCCAGCATACTGTCTTTCGAATCTGTTACAATATTCAGATGTGTATCAAAGGTCTGCAGGAACCAGATAATAATGGTTGCAAGGAAAATAATCGTAAATGCCCTGCTGATAAAATCCTTTGCCTTATCCCAGATCAGTCTTCCAACGCTCTTTGCTCCCGGCATACGATAATTTGGCAGCTCCATAACGAATGGAACAGGTTCTCCACGAAATACTGTATGATCCATGATCACTGCATAGATGATTCCAACCAGAATTCCGGTAAAATACATAAGTGACATCACAAGAGCACCCTTTTTCGGGAAAAATGCCGCCGTAAAAAAGGCATAGATCGGAAGTTTTGCCGAACAGCTCATAAACGGGGTCAGAAGGATTGTCATCTTACGGTCACGCTCCGATGGAAGCGTTCTTGTTGCCATAATTGCAGGAACCGAACAGCCAAAACCGATAATCATCGGGACAAAGCTTCTTCCGGATAAACCGATCTTACGCAGCAGCTTATCCATGACAAAAGCAACTCTTGCCATATATCCACTGTCTTCCAGAAGTGACAGGAAAAAGAACAGTGTCACGATTGTTGGAAGGAAGCTGAGTACGCTTCCTACTCCGGTAAAGATACCATCGATTACAAGAGAATGTACGACTTCATTGACATGTGCCGCCTGCAGTGCTTTATCACACAATTCGGTTACTGCTCCGATTCCAAGATCCATAAGATCCGAAAGCCATGCACCGATCACTCCGAATGTAAGCCAGAAAATAAGCAGCATGATTCCCACAAACATTGGTATTGCCGTGTATTTTCCGGTAAGAATGCGGTCAATCTTCTGCGAACGGATGTGCTCTTTACTCTCATGAGGCTTTACAACGGTTGCCTGACATACTTTATCGATAAATGTAAAACGCATATTGGCAAGTGCCGCCTGTCTGTCCATACCGCTTTCTTTTTCCAGCTGACAGATGATATGCTCGATCATTTCCTTCTCATTCTGATCCAGATGAAGCTTCTCTTCGATCATCTGATCACCTTCTACCAGCTTGGTTGCTGCAAAACGGGTAGGGATCTTATAGTGATGCGTATGATCCTCGATCAGATGCATGATCGAATGAATACATCTGTGCATTGCTCCTCCATCCGGTCCTTCTGCGTCACAAAAATCCATACGTCCCGGGCGTTCCCTGTATTTTGCAACATGCACAACATGATCGATCAGCTCGTCGATTCCTTCGTTTTTGGCTGCCGAGATCGGAACAACCGGAATTCCAAGCGTCTGTTCGAGCTTATTGACGTCGATCGTTCCACCGTTTTCCCGCACTTCATCCATCATATTCAGTGCCAGAACCATCGGAATATCCAGTTCGATCAGCTGCATGGTCAGATAAAGATTCCTCTCAATATTCGTTGCATCTACAATATTAATGATTCCTCTTGGCCGGTCATTCAAAAAGAACTCTCTTGTAACGATCTCCTCACTGGTATACGGAGACATGGAATAAATGCCCGGAAGGTCTGTAACCAGTGTATTCTCCTGTTTCCGGATCTGTCCGTCCTTACGGTCAACCGTAACACCCGGGAAATTGCCCACATGCTGATTAGAACCGGTCAGCTGATTAAACAGTGTCGTCTTTCCGCAGTTCTGGTTGCCTGCGAGTCCAAACGTAAGCAGTTCTCCTTTTGGAATCACCTCACCACGCTGCTTCACATGATAGATTCCCATCTCACCAAGTCCCGGGTGCAGGGATGGTGTATCATTCTTTCTGCTGTCCGTTGTATTGTCCTGTTCCCTTTTTGCATCAGCAACCTGTACGATCTGGATCTTCTCTGCTTCTGATACACGAAGTGTCAGTTCGTAGCCCCAGACACGAAATTCGATCGGATCGCCCATAGGCGCTGCTTTCATATATGTGATCTCGGTTCCCGGAATAATTCCCATATCCAGAAAATGCTGACGCAGTGCGCCCTCTCCGCCTACTGCACAGATTTTGGCACTCTGTCCCTTTTTCAACTCTGCTAATGTCATAACGTGTTTACTCTTTTCTTTCTCACTTGTATTCTATTGATAATTTTTATCACTAGCTATCATTATACACGGAAAAATCATATGGAACAAATTTTATTTATATTTTTCCAAACTTCCTTTTCATCCTTTATCCGGCATGATAAAATATTCTTCGAAAACACAAGAAAATCTGAGGTAATTATGAGTATATTAAACGTTGAACATTTAAATCACGGTTTTGGTGACCGTGCCATCTTAAAAGATGTCACTTTCCGTCTTCTCAAAGGCGAACACGTTGGCTTTATCGGAGCCAACGGCGAAGGCAAATCAACTTTTATGAACATCATCACAGGCCATCTCCAGCCGGATGAGGGTAAGATCGAGTGGGCTAAGAATATCCGCGTTGGCTATCTTGACCAGCATGCAGTCCTTGAAAAAGGCCAGACGATCTATGATGTATTAAAGAGTGCATTTCAATATCTGTTTGAATTAGAGACCCGCATGAATGCGATCTGTGACAATATGGGGGAAGCCACTCCGGAAGATCTTGATCTTATGATGGCAGAACTCGGTGAGATCCAGGACACACTGGATTCTCATGATTTTTACATCATTGACACTAAAATTGAAGAAGTTGCGCGCGCATTCGGTCTTTCCGACATCGGACTTGAGCGGGATGTCACGGAACTCAGTGGTGGACAGCGAACCAAAGTTCTTCTTGGCAAACTGCTGCTTGAGAAGCCTGATATCCTGCTGTTAGATGAGCCGACCAATTATCTGGATGAATCCCATATCGAATGGCTGAAACGCTATCTGAACGAATATGAGAACGCCTTTATTCTCATCTCGCATGATATTCCATTTTTAAACAGTGTCATTAACCTGATCTACCACATCGACCAGGGTGTCCTGACACGTTATGTCGGCAATTATGACGATTATATGCGTGTGTATGAAATGAAAAAAGCACAGCTCGAAGCTGCCTATAAGAAACAACAGCAGGAGATCAGCGATCTGAAAGATTTCGTTGCAAGAAACAAGGCACGTGTTGCCACCCGGAATATGGCCATGTCACGCCAGAAAAAACTGGATAAAATGGATGTGATCGAACTGGCTCAGGAGAAACCAAAGCCGGAATTCCAGTTCCGTGAAGCACGTACCTCCGGAAAGATTATTTTTGAAACAAAAGACCTTGTCATCGGCTACGATGAGCCACTTTCCAAACCGTTAAACCTAACAATGGAACGCGGTCAGAAAATTGCGATGGTTGGTGCAAACGGTATTGGAAAAACAACGCTTCTGAAAAGTATTATGGGATATATCAAACCATATTCCGGCGAGTCCATTCTCGGCGACTACCTCTATCCGGGATATTTTGAACAGGAGAAAAAATACGAGACGAATATTACCTGTATCGATGAGCTCTGGGAGGAATTTCCATCCATGAGCCAGTATGAAGTGCGTTCTGCCCTTGCCAAATGCGGACTTATGACCAAACATATCGAAAGTCTGATGAAAGTGTTAAGTGGTGGCGAACAGGCAAAAGTCCGTCTGTGCAAGCTGATCAACCATGATACGAATCTTCTCCTTTTAGACGAGCCGACCAACCATCTGGATGTCGATGCCAAAGACGAGTTAAAACGTGCTCTCATGGCATACAAGGGAAGTATTCTCCTGATCTGCCATGAGCCTGAATTCTATGAAGACATTGTAAATGATATCTGGAACTGCGAAGAATGGACAACCCGGGCCATTTAATCCGGCTGATTGCTATTGTTTCTTCCAGACCTGATCGCAAAGATCTTTACAATACTGAAGCGAGAAATCCGGATCCTGTTTCCGGATTTCGTTCTGCTCAGCCATCTCCTCGGTATAGTCACTGAGCGGATAGACTGTCACGCCACCAAATCCTTCCTTTAGATCCGAAACAAGTGGCTCTACACCGTAATCCTGTATCCTTACCTGTCCATCCTCTTCTCTTGCCAGTGTTACTTCTGCCATTCCACCAACCATGCGGTTTGCAATCCCGCTTCCGGAATCCGATGTCCAGTTCACAAAATTTCCCAGAGAATAATATACAAGCATCTTCTGATCTTCTCCATACCATTCTACCGGTTCGATCACATGAGGATGTGTACCGATCACAAGGTCTGCTCCATTTTCCGCAAAAATTTCTGCCCAGTACTTCTGTTCCTCTGTCGGTGCAAGCTCATATTCGGTTCCCCAATGTGGACAGACAACCGTAAAATCAGCCTGTTCCTCGGCCTGTTTCAGATCCGAAATTACCTTATCTTCCTCAAGATAATCAATTCCATAAGGCATATCCGCAGGAAGTGCGATTCCATTGGTTCCATACGTATAATTTAAAAATGCGATGCGAATTCCATTTTTCTCATAAATGCAGATATCATTCTGGGATTCCTGGCTGTCATGAATGCCAAGTACCGTCATATCCGGATGCTGTGTTTTCCAGTAATCCAGGCAATTGACAAGTCCGCTTCTGCCTTTATCCAGTGCATGGTTGGTCGCATGCAAAACAATATCAAAGCCTGCATCCGATAATGCATCTCCAAGCTCATATGGCGCATTAAAACATGGATATCCGGTAATTCCAAGCTCTTCGCCGCCAATGATAACCTCCTGATTGGCAATTGCAATATCAGCATGCCTGATTGCATCTACATGTTCGAACAACTGATGAAACTCATAGCTTCCATCTTCTTTTCTGCCACTTTCTGCAACCGATGTATGAAGCAGGACATCGCCAACCATCACAAGCGACACTTCCTGTGCCTCCTGCTCTGTTTCTTCCTGTGTACGCCCATTCACTTCCTGATCTTGCTCTGTCTCTCTGTAATCACCCACATTTGAAGTTTCTGCCTGCGTATCATTTTCTCTGTTCGATTCCACCTGCTTCACATTCTGGCAACCGGCAAGTAAACTTCCTGCCAGCAAAATACATAAAAAAGATTTCTTTTTCATTTTTCCCCTTTTTCTAACAATAAAAATATTCATTTATACGCAAAAACAGACGTATATGACAAATCATATACGTCTGCTCCTTGTTAGTCAAGCAGGTTATTCATGCTCTTTAATGCAATCATCAGTGTCGATGTATTATGTAAAAGTGCCGATGTCGTCGGAGGAATTACTCCTGCAACACCAAGTACGATCAACATTGTATTAAATCCGACGATCACCTGATAGTTTTTATGAATTCGTTTCACCAGATTATCGCTTAACAGTTTCAATGTGACGATCTGATAGAGATCATCCACTCCAACCGTGATATCTGCAATTTCTCTTGCGATTTCTGCACCATCGCTGATCGCAATTCCGACATCTGCTGCGGAAAGTGCCGGCGAATCATTAATGCCATCACCGATCATGATGACTTTTCGTCCCGCCTCTTTCTCTTTTTCTACATAATGAGCTTTGTCCTCCGGAAGAACTTCCGAATAATACTCATCCACTCCAACTTTCTTTGCAATTGCTGCCGCAGTCCGCTCACTGTCTCCGGTCATCATGACAACTTTTGACAGTCCGGCTCTCTTCAGCGAATTCACAACAGCTGAAGCCTCTTCACGAAGTGGGTCTTCTATACAGATAACTGCTGCAAGCTGATTGTCGATTGCGAGATACAGATGCGAATATTCCTTTGGAAGTGCATCAAATACTTCCTGTTTTCCTTCTGGAATCGTGCACTTTTCATCTTCAAAAACAAAGTGATAGCTTCCAATCACAACACGTTTTTCATCAATCTTGGATGCGATTCCATGTGC
Organism: Roseburia porci; assembly: GCF_009695765.1. Taxonomy (GTDB): domain Bacteria; phylum Bacillota; class Clostridia; order Lachnospirales; family Lachnospiraceae; genus Roseburia; species Roseburia porci. The sequence continues at coordinate 1,668 of NZ_VUNI01000008.1, read as the reverse complement.
AACAATGTATTCGACCTTCGAATGCATCTCTTCATGTTCGAGTTGTTTCTTCTTCGCTGCATCCACAACCGCTTTTGCCATGGAATGCGGAAAATGTTCTTCGAGACATGCGGCCAGACGCAGCAATTCGTCTGCATCCTGGTCATTAAACGATACAACTTTTGCAACTGTAGGCTGTGCCTTGGTAAGAGTACCTGTCTTATCAAAGACAATCGTATCCGCTTCTGCAACTGCTTCTAAGAACTTACCACCTTTTACCGTCAGGTTATAAAGGCTTGCTTCCCGGATTGCTGATAATACTGCAATTGGCATTGCAAGTTTCAGCGCACAGCTGAAATCAACCATCAGAATCGATAATGCCTTGGTTGTGTTTCTTGTAAGAAGCCAGGTAAGTGCTGTCGCTCCAAGGCTGTATGGTGCAAGTTTGTCTGCAAGATGCTCTGCTTTACTCTCCATGGATGACTTAAGTTTCTCTGTCTCCTCGATCATCTTCACAATCTTTTCAAACCTGCTGGAGCCGCCGACTTCCTTGACAAGGATCGTCAGCTCGCCCTCTTCCACAACTGAGCCAGCATATGCGGTACTGCCTTCCGTTTTACGTACCGGCACTGACTCACCTGTGAGAGATGCCTGATTAACCATTGCCTCACCGCCACATACGGTTCCATCAAATGGGATCACATTGCCCATATGGACAACAACCTGATCTCCCGCTTTAATATCTGATGACGGAACAAGCACTTCCTGACCACCACTGATCATCCATACTTTTCCGACATTTAATGACATTGTTCTTGCAAGATCATCTACGGATTTCTTATGTGTCCAGTCTTCCAGGATCTCTCCGATTCCAAGCATGAACATAATGGATCCGGCTGTATTAATATCATTCCGAAGCATCGATACGCCGATTGCTGTAGCATCCAGTACCTCTACTTCGATCTTGCCTTTTCTGAGAGAATTAAGTCCTTTTCCAATGTAACGAAGCGCTTTGAATGTGCTGTAGCATAACCGGAGCGGATATGGTAAAAACCATCTTCTGGCATAATGAAAGACGATCTTACCTATGAGTTTTTCCTGATAAAGATTATCCATCTCCCTGCCACTGCTCTCTAACAGTCCGGTTGGTACCTCTACCTTCTCATACCGAAAACCTTTCAGCAACTGAATGATCGTATCACGTGCTCCAACATACTCGATTACGGCATCTGCTGTCCGGTCATAAACCTTGCAGAAAGTAACCTCTTTCTGGCTGTGCAAAAAGTAAAGCAATGTATCTGCCTGTGCATAACTCATTCTTGTCTGCATCACGTGGATACGCATTCTTCCGGCACGTTCATGTTCGATCTTAAATTTCATACTTCAACCACGTTCCTTTCAACAGAGAAAACTATGCTTCAGCTGTCTCAGCTTCTGTTTCTTTTTCCTCTGTCTCTGCACCTTCAAATTCTGCTGCTTCTGCGGCTGCCGCACGCTCTTCATTGATCTGTTTTGCATCAGCAAGAATATCTTCTGCATTCTCCTGAACGGTTGTTACCCCTGTGTGTTAGAATAGTTGTCAGTGAAAGAAAAAAGTTTTTGTGGTAGTATATAACTATCACAGGAAGGAGCTTTCACTATGAACTACAGTCAAGAACTTAAGGAAGCCTTGCTAAGAAGAATGCTTCC
>NZ_VUNI01000007.1 GCF_009695765.1 Roseburia porci | reverse complement strand
AAAGAAAATAATAGCCAAGCTGGGATATACATCCATGCTTGACTATTATCTAATAGTTAGTGAAAACTAAAGAACCGCCCTGGTACGGAACCGTATGCCGGGTGGTGTGGGAGGACGGTAAATAAAATAATTATTTACCTCCTACCCGATTTTCCTGGAATATTTGGACAACCTCCCTCATAAGATATAAGGATGGCAAAATTCATGATCTTGCATCAGGTCTGTAAAAGAGCAGCAAATATTTTAGAAAGAAGTGGAGGGCTGACGAATTATGACAATACGAAAGGCTGCGCTGGCTTTTCTGCTGACAGCAATTATGCTAGTCGGAACCGGATATGGTGGTTTTTCTCTGCTGGCAGAGGAAACGACTGGAACGATACATACAGAGGATACAGCAGGATTAATTGACATTAGTTTATACGATTATGATATGAATGAAGTTTACAGTGATCTCTATTTCCTTGGAGATCCGGGATGGAACTGGCCAAGATATAACCGGTGGGTGGGAGCCTGGGGATATTCGAATGACCATGTTGCGGTACAGGGAATCATGGACCGCAATCTTTATACAAAAGATGGATACATAACAACCGCAGAGGATAATTATGAGGGGTTCCCGGTCGTGACAGCAGGCGGAAGAATGGCGTATACAAATGCCAGATATGGTCTTTTATCGGAGCAGACGTGTGTTGCATCCGGTCTGAATCATCTGTTTGTACGGGATGCACAGGGGTATTACAGCTACGACAGTGCAAAAAATTATGCATATTATGATGCCTCGGAAAATAATTCACAGAAAGATTTTACAGTATATGACGTACCAAAAAATGGAAATTTTATGCCGCTTCGTGATATTACGGAATCGGAATCCTGGTATTACGGAATGACGGTAGGATTTAATTTTATCCAGCCTCAGAACGGACAGGTGGAAGGGCAGGATATGACGTTTTCTTTTTCCGGAGATGATGATGTCTGGGTATTTGTAGATGGACGTCTGGTTCTTGATCTTGGCGGAATTCATTCAAAAGTCGGAGGAACGATCAATTTTGCTACAGGAGAAGTCAAAGTCGATGGAGTGGTAAATGAAGCGGACTCGGGAATTGGAAATACGTTAGGTCAGACAACATCGCTGCAGCAGATCTTTGGACTTGAAAAAGCAACATTTGAAGATTGCTCCGAGCATCGTCTGGAATTCATTTACCTGGAGCGCGGAGCTACGGTGTCAAACTGTTCCTTGAAGTTTAATATGCCACCGGTTCCGAAAGATGCCTTAAAGATTACAAAACAGATCACGAATACAGACAAACAGAGTTATGCCAATGCAGAGTTTCCATTTCAGGTATATCTGGAAAAAGAAAACGGTACGGATATCTTTGAAACAATGCCGGAAGGAACGACGTATCAGATCTGGGAAGATGGTGTGGATACCGGTCAGAGGAGCGCAGTTTCAGAAGATGGAAGTTTCTGTTTGAAAGATGGACAGACCGCTGTATTTCCGGATATTATGCGCAATCTGAAGTATTACGTGGAAGAAACAGAAATCCAAAGTGATGAGTATGATCAGGTCAGCCTTTCGAATGGAGAGGTAACATATCTGGATGGACAGGGAAATACAATTGCAACAACAGACGGGACGGTTGCCAAAGAGACTGGAACATATGCAGCAAGAAGTGAGATACGGAAGGTTGGAGGAAATTCCAGCATTGTTTTTAAGAATCAGTGTGCAAGGGACAATATCAGAAATCTTCAGATCACAAAACGGATCACAGACGGATTCCAGACAGATGATGTCTTTGATTTTCTGGTACAACTGGAAGATAAAGAGGGAAAACTTGTACCCTATCAGGGGGATTATTTTGTTGTAAAAGACGGAAATTATTATATGCGTGATGCGGATGGAAATCTTGCTTTGGCAGATTCACAAACGGTTTGTGGAAATACGCAAAGTGGTGAGATTTCTGGAATCCCGGCAGATTATACGATTCAGATCACAGGACTGATTGCAGGAACCGATTTTAAAGTGGATGAGATCAATCTGGATACAGAACAATATAATGGCTGGGCAAAAGAGCTGCAAGATGAAACGGCAGAGCCGGCACAGATCGCGGATGCAGATGGCTGTATTCGACTTGGAAGCGATGCACAGCTGACCATCACTAATGATCCAAAAGGAAATCTGTATGTTCAGAAAACATGGACGGGTGACGATATAGAACATTCACTGGTTTATGTCGGATTATATCATCTGGATGAAAATGGAAATTATATTCCGGTAGAAAACACAGTAAAAGAACTGAATTCTTCGAATAACTGGCAGGCGGTGTATGAACATCTGGACGCACCGGAGCAATACCGGGTGAAAGAATTAAAAGAGGTTCAGGCAGAGGATGCATGTGAGTTTGAAGTGACAGACGGGAACACAACACGATATTGGGAAGGCATGGAATCCGGGGAAAGAATGAAAGAAGCGTATCTGGATTATCAGGTATCCTATGGAGAACCGCAGCAGACAGAAAAAGGAAAACGGGATTATATGCAGGTAATCACCAATACCATGCAGGAAAGAGAAGTGTACGAACTTCCGGAAGCAGGCGGTGTTGGAAATGGAAAGTTTCTGTTTGCGGGAATTGCTTTTCTTATGACAGCATCAGTGGTTTTGATTCATAAAATAAAATTTCAAAATATATAAAAGGAGATCAACTATGAAATTAAAGAAAATAGCAGCAGTGATTATGATGGCAGCAATGATTGGAGGAACAGGAGTGACTGCCTATGCGCAGGATGCAAAGCCGGTCACGATCGATGTACAGAAGGCTGGAGAAACCGCACAATTCCAGTATCTGCAGTTGATTTGTGCAGATAATTCGACAGAGACGGGATGGGCATTTACCTCAGATGACATTGCAAAGAATTACAGGGATGCATTCGGAAGCGAATATTCGGATCAGCAGCTGATCTGGATGCTTATTCAAAAAGCGGATCCAGATGCAAAAGTTCCAGATGGAACAAAAATAATCGATGATGGACAGATTGCGGATGCACTGGAGAATGTTGCAAAGGCAAATTATGAGTTATCGGAGAAAGTCAAAAAGATTTCTGTGGAAGAAGCCGGTCTTTACTATATTGCCGGTACAGAACAGGATTATACGTACAGTCCAATGGCTGCTTATGTAGGATTTACATATGAAACAAAAGGAGATGTAAAAGGTGAGCTTACTACCAATGGTGTTACTGCCAAAAAAGCGACAGAACATATTGTAAAAAGCGCTCAGGATGAGGATAAAGTAACCGAGATTGGAAGAACAGTAACTTATGAGATCACCTCTGTCGTTCCGTATTTTGCTGAAAATACAACGAATCGTGGATACTGGGTAAATGATAAACTAAACGGAGCAGAGTATGTTACCAGTGAAAATAAGATTCAGTTAAAAGTTACTGTTGGAGATGCAAAGGAGCAAACCTATACGGCAGATGTGGTAAAAAATGAGGATGGTACACAAAGCTTTTACGCAGATCTCAGTAAGATTGTAGCGGATAATTCAAATGCCAATAAAGAGATCCGGATCACATATCAGGCTGTGGTAACAGACGTTACAGTCGGAAACACGGCATCAATTGGAAGCGGGGAGAATGACCCTGAATTTGGAAAGGATGAAGAGAAACTGTATACTGGAAATATTACAATTACCAAGTATGCAAGTGATAAAGATAACGACGATCTTTCCGATAACGCCAAGCTCGCAGGTGCCAGATTTAAAGTCTATAAGAAGTCTTCGGATGACAGCAGAGAATATGCGGCATTCCAGAAAGTGAACGGAAGATATCTGTTTGACGGATGGAAAACAGAAGCAGAAGCAACAGAGATTGAGACCGGCGAAGATGGAACAGCGAAAGTAGAGGGACTGGATCTTGGAACATATTATTTTGAGGAGACAAAGGCTCCAAAAGGATACAGTGTCAATAAAAAGGATGTCAGTGCAACACTTACTCTTGGAAACGAAGAAATCGCGACCGGAACAGTTGCTGAAGGTACTTATATGATCGATACAACGCTGTCCGGCCTTCCATCAGCAGGTGGAGTTGGAACTGCCATTTTCACAATTGCAGGCTGCAGCATTATGATCGCAGCAGCCGGATACGGTATTATGGCACATCGCAAAGCTGAAAGATAAAAAATAAATGAAAAGAAACATCCGGATGAAGAAGAAAATAACAACTGCAGGGGTCGGCATCATCTTTTTCATCGGGATGGCGCTTGTGCTGTATCCTATGGCAGCAGATATGTGGAATGATTACAGGCAAAAGAAACTGATCAGCAATTATGAGGCTGCTGTAGAAGAACTGGAAGAAAAAGAATATAAAGAACAATGGGAAAAGGCACAGACGTTTAATAAACAAATGGATACGTGCAGTCCTTACGAAGATGCATTTGGAATTTGCGATGGGGAGATGGAACAGACCGAATACTGGAAGATACTGAATGTGTCCGGGGATGGAATCATGGGATATCTGTCGATTCCAAAGATCAATGTCAGACTTTCGATTTACCATGGAACGAAAGATGAAGTTCTGCAGACTGGAATTGGACATTTAAATGGTACTTCACTTCCGGTTGGAGGTGAGGGAACACATTGTACACTTGTTGCGCACAGAGGGCTGCCTGGAGCAAGACTGTTTACGGATCTGGATCAGATCGAAGAAGGAGACCGGTTTTACATTCATATTCTGGATCAGACATTGGCATATGAAGTTTGTGAAATACTTCCGATGGTGGATAAGACCGATCGGGAGGCAATTACGAAAGCTCTGGCAATCCGGGAAGGAGAAGATCTTGTAACACTGTATACCTGTACGCCTTATGGGGTAAATTCGCATCGCCTGCTGGTGACGGGAAGACGGATTCCGCATGAAGAAAACGGAAAAACGGAAAATGATTCTGAGAAAGAAGCTTCTTTTTTCACCAAGAAATATGCAGGGGTGTATCTTATAGCAGGCGTGCTGGTTTTGACAGGCGTCGCATATGGAATACGAAAAATATTGATAAATAAGAAAATGCAGAAAGAAAAAGAACAAGATGGGAAAGGAGGCAGAAAATGAATCGTATAAAACTAAAAAAAGCAAGTGTTTCATTCATTATGATCATTTTGCTTGCTTTGACACCGGTAAGTTCTTTTCAGGTATGGGCGAATGCAGCAGATCAGGAGCCGGAGTATACAGTGAAGCTGGAAATACCGGAGGACAGCATCTATTTTGAGGATGCCAAAAGACCGGATATTTCTGTAAAAGTGTATCAGGTCGCAGCAATTGCAGAGGATGAGACGTATCTGTTCCGGAATGGAATTGACGAAGAGACAGAACAGATGTTAAATTCTGCAAAGCCTGATCTGGAAAAAGCAGCAGAGATTATTTCCGATAAGCTGAAGTCAAAAACAGCAGATTATACGGTCTGTATAAAATCGGGAACAGGAACTGTAACAGGAATCCATCCAGGACTTTATCTTGTTACTGCGGATCTGGCAAAAAATGAAATTTATGAATACTGTTTTCAGCCGTATCTGATCACGATATCAGAAAACAGCATATGTGATCTGAAGATTGGAAGAACCGGTGTGACATCCAATACGGGAAAAGCACATGCAGCATTTGCAAATTCCGTGTTTTGTGCAACGCGCCCGGTGCAGACACAGGATGATCTTATGGAATTGTTCTGGATCTCACAGGGAGCGCTTATCTGTGGCGTGGTCTGCGTAGGAATCGCATGGAAAAAGCATAAGAAGATATAAAACTTAGAGTTTTCTTTATCGGCGTTTTGTGTCATAATAGATAAGAATAAGACTATGGTCTGACATGAAGATCAAAGGAGCAGTAAAGGTGCAGAACGATAAGACAACGAATAATGAAACAACCAATAAACAAACGAGAATTCATACGGTTATTATGCTGATCGGACTGATTCTGATTATTTTTGCATGTTTTAATCTGGTAAAGATCATAAAAAATTACTATACTTCCAGAAAAATCTATGGTGATCTGAATCAGCAGTTTGTCACGGAGGAACCTGTTTCGGAAACAGTGGATGGAACAGAGGAAGAACGTCCGTGGTATGAGCTTGCATCGGTGGACTTAAATGCATTACAGGAGCAGAATCCGGAAGTGGCAGGATGGATTTATTTTGAAAATGAAGATATCAGTTATCCGGTCATGTATTCAGGGGATAATGAAAAATATTTAAGAACAACATGGAATGGAGTATCTGCGTCAGCGGGGTCTTTATTTATTGAGGAGGCGAATTCGCCGGATTTTGAGGATTGTCATACTTTGATTTACGGTCATAATATGAAAGATCTCAGCATGTTTGGTAAACTGAAATATTATAAAGAGAAGGATGATTATTATGAAGAGCATCAGTTCTTTCAGATTTTTTCCGGGAATGAGATCTATCGGTATCAGATTTTTGCATATGAAGATGTCGACGCAGACAGTTTCGTCTATTCGGTTCCGTATGCAGAAGATGATGCTTTTCAGAATTTCATTGATGAGATCTATAAGATATCCTATAAAGAGACTGGCGTAACGGCCACCAACATGAACAAAATTATTACCCTTTCCACCTGTTCGAATGATGACAAACGTTTTGTTGTCCATGCGGTTCGGGTAAATCAGTATAATACCAGTGAAGGAGCAGCAGAATAAACCAATGAAAAAAGAAGAAGAATTATTACGTGATCTGAAAGAAATGATAAAAGAGACCAGAAATGGTGCTATGAAGTGGAAGATCCTGTGTCAGTCTACGGAGTATAATGATGCAGACCAAAAGCCTGTCGTGGAAGAGAATGGTGTGAAATGGCAGGTGGATGAATGCTACGTATTATATCAGACAACATATAAAGGAAAAGAATTTCTGATGATCAGTTATGAAATGATCCACAGCACGGCCCAGAAGGAGCGGACGACCAATCTGATCTTTCTTCCGCCAGCCGGAATCCGGTTCTTTGATGTGTCCGTATTGCTACCATATGCGGTGGAATGTGATCAGATGCTTGCATATGAAGTCCATACGTTGTGGCAGACACTTCTTGAAGAACATAAGAAGCATCCGGAACTGATAGAACTGGATGCAGAACCGAGAGAACTTACAATCGAAGACGACAAATAAAAAATGGTATCAAAAGCATGAGGCATCGCTTCATGCTTTTTGTGTGTAAAAATGAATAAAAAAGGCATGCTGAAATTGTATATTATTTTTGGTGCTTATGCACTATAGGAAGACCTCTTTTGCTGTATAAAAGTAAAAATATACAAAAATGTGCATATAAATTCTCTAAATCCCACAATTGCCGAAAAAATACGAAAATAATATAATGGAATTACGAAAAAACACGAAAATTTCGTAGAGGGTAAAGGAGAAGGAAAAAGGATGAAAAAGAAACACTTTGGCAGACGATTCAGCAGTCTGCTCCTTGCAATTGTGATGATCCTGACGTTGATACCGGGAATTCCAATCCGGTCATATGCAGAAGGAAACAGTGAAAAAGTATCGATTACAATGCATTTTCAGTCAGAGGATGCATGGGAACAGGTCTGTACGAAAATTGCAGAGGGAGAATCCTGGAGTGCAATCCCAGGATATGTATATGCAAACAGCTTGCCGGGAGCTGCGGTTGAGGAAGACAGCCAGAATGCGGGCTGGTATAGTTTTACGATTATAATGAACATCGGTGAACAGTTCAACTGTATTTTTAATAATGGAAATAATGGCAAACAAACAGAGAATATCTGTTTTAAACCGGATCAGTCAAAGGTGGAAAAATGGGTGATCCAGAAGAGCGAGACGCAGATCAGCAACAGTGCACCGGAAAACTGGAAAGCATCGACAAGCAATGCTCCGGTTGATCCGAATGCAAACAGCAAATTTAAAAGTCCGGTTGTAAACAGTGATCGTACCGTAACATTTCAGCTGGATGCAACCGGGGCATACAAGGATGCATCCGATGTCAGACTGATGGGAACTGTTGGTGGAACAGACTGGACAACAGGTCTGCCGATGGAAAAGGATGGAGATGTATTTCGTGTTACGACGGGCGTACAAAATCCTGGTATTTATGAATATAAATTCAAGTGCGATGCAGACTGGATCACAGATCCACTGAACGGAGAAATTATTAATAATAATAACAGCAAACTGGTTGTGCCTGGACTTGCCGGCCAATCAGAAACGGTTAAAGCCGGGGAGAAGACAGCACTTCCACAGACATTGAAGTTATATGCAGCAGACGGTTCTGTGTCAGACGAGTCAGTTACCTATCAGTTGAAGGACTCTTCACTGGAGGAAAAAGTGACTTTGGAGGATGGAAACATTCTGGTGCCGGCTGGTTCGGGACTGACTCAGGTCGAACTGACAGCGACAGCAGGAAGCGAGACTGCAATCGTAACGGTTCAGGTCGTTGAGAAAATGTACACCTACAATATTTATTTTTATGACAGCAATGAAGCTCATATGAGCACCGATGCTGCAGATATCTGGATGTGGGAAAACAAGGGTGGAAATCTTCCAGTCGGTAAATTTACAGAACTTGTGACCATGGAAGACGGAAACCAGTGGCTGAAAGCAACTGTGACAACTTCCGCAACAGACATCGGGTTTATTCCAAGATCCGCTGGCGAATGGAAATGGCAGACAGCGAATTTTAATTATAACAATAAAGACAAACAGGATGAAGTTTCTCTTTATGTTGTGAATGGAGATGAAACGGTATATACAGAACTTCCAGAGATCAAAGAAGCAAGAAAACGTTATGTGGTCGTAGAATATGACCGTCCGGCAGATGATTATGACGGATGGAATATTTATTCCTGGAACAGTGGATTTGGAAGCGAAACAGAGATCTATTCAAAAGAAATAAACGGAAAGCACACCATGATCATTCCGGTCAAAGATTCCAAGGCAGATTTTACACTGGGATTCTGCATGAGAAGAACGGAAGAGGATAATGCATGGGCGGAAAAAGATGGTGGAAACCATGAGGTTGTTGTTCCGGCAGATCAGAATGTCATCAAAGTAAAATTTGAACAGGGCAAAGGCATTACAGAGACACTCCCAATGAATAAAGGTTATGAGATGAAAGGAAGCGACAGTGAAATCTCTTTCTTTTATCGGGATGATATGCTTTTGACAGAAAACAAGGAAAGCAGCCTGAATGGTAAAGTAAAGGTCGTTGTAAATGGTACAGCGCATGAGATGACTTACGATGAGAAGAATGAACGTTATACCTATCAGATGACAGGATGCGAAACAGGAGAATATACATACTACTATATTGTTGATGGAGAAAGAAAGACCGACTTATATAATGCAAATAAGAAGACGGTTGATGGAGAGGAAGTATCCTATTTTACATTTAAAAAGTTTTCCGATCTTTCCATTCATGCAGCTTTGAATGAGAAAAAGATGAATTACAATGACAATAATGTATTGTCGGTATCTTTTGCCGGAAATGATGCAAAATCATTTACAGCAGAGGAGATAGACAGCATTACAGCAGATCTTTCAGCACTTGGACTTGGTACGATGCAGATTCATCCGGAACTGATGAAACTTACGATATCAGCTACTTCAGATACATCAGTCGGAGACAAAAATATTCCTGTGACTATGACAGATATTTATGGAAATGTTTATCAGACAACAGTCTCCGTTACGGTAACTGCACGCGATAAGGATAGTTTTGACTGGGATGAAGCGGTCATTTACATGACCTGTACAGATCGTTTCTTTGACGGGAACACAGAGAATGACAAAGCTTATCATACAACCGATGTGTATGATCCGGATGGAAGTCTGAGCTATCATGGAGGTGATTTTGCCGGACTTGAGCAGAAACTGGATTATCTGGATTCTCTTGGTGTTAATACAATCTGGATTACTCCAATCGTTGATAATTCAGACACAACAACGAAGAAAGACAATGAAACGATTCCTTCTACCGGATATCATGGATACTGGGCAAGTGATTTTACATCCTTGAATCCGCATCTTGGAACCGAAGAAGAATTTAGCGAATTAATTGATGCCGTACATGCACATGGCATGAAGCTGATGGTAGATGTGGTATTGAATCATGCAGGATATGACACAGAGGATACTTTTAACAATGTTCTGATCGATCAGGATGGAAATGCAGTACCGATGATCCGTGATTCTTCAAATTCCATTACCGGAGATGATGTGTATGCATCACTGGCCGGTCTTCCGGACTTCGTGACCGAAAACAGTGAGGTCAGAGATCAGCTGGTTGAATGGCAGACGGACTGGGTAAAGAAATACGATATTGATTATTATCGTGTGGATACAGTAAAACATGTAGATTCCGTTACCTGGGCAGCATTTAAGAATGCGCTGACAGAGGCTGACGCGGATTTCAAAATGATCGGTGAATATTCCGGAGCCGGATATGCAAGCACAGCAGGCGAATTAGGAACCGGAAGCATGGATTCATTACTTGACTTTGACTTTAATGATGAAGCACAGAAATTTGTTACAGGAAATTTATCAGAAGTAGAAAGTTTCCTTGAAAAGAGAAACAGTTCCATAAATAATACCGCTACACTTGGTGCATTTTTAAGCAGTCATGATGAAGACAGTCTTGTGGATAAGCTGATCAATGATAATGGAATGACTGAAGAAGAAGCGTTAAAGGTATTTAAAGTTGCTGCTTCCCTGCAGCTGACATCCAAAGGTCAGGCAGTGATCTATTATGGAGAAGAAATCGGTCAGCATGGACTGGATAATTATCCATATCAGACAAACCGTTATGATTTTGATTGGACGGAAGAAGCCAAACAGGAAAAAGACGACAACAGCATGTTAAATCATTATAAGAAGCTTCTTTCGATTCGTGAAGCAAACAGCTTGTTACTGGCAAGAGGAACAAGAACCGATATTCAGACATCAGATGAGGAAGGATACAGTATTTTTGAACGCAGCTATCAGGGAGATACGCTGACGATCGGCTTAAATATCTCTGAGGGCGCAAAAGAAGTTACTTTCCATACCGATTATGCGGCTGGCACGATTTTAAAGGATCTTTATGGCGGCAGCAGTTATACCGTCGGTAAAGATCAGAACGTTACGGTGACAATACCTTCAGCAGAAAATGGAGGAACTGTAATTCTTTCAAAAGTAACAAGTGAATCAACGGATCCGACACCGGCTGTACCAGCTGGAGGAAAGGATACCAAATCAGAAGGAACAAAAGAAGAAACAAAAGAAGAAATTCCAACTGTTGCATCTGAAACAAAAACAGAAACAGAAACTGTGGAGACACCTGATACTGTCAGCGGAACAGTTTCAGCAACCGATTGGGATGCAGTAGTTTCAGCAATCAAAGGTGCTGCAGATGGCGAGACAATCACAGTTGTCATGGATGAAAAAGGAATCCTTTCAAGTCGTGCGATTGAGGCGTTAAAAGGAACCAGTAAAAAATTAATTCTTGATATGGGAAATGGAATAAAATGGATCATTGATGGAAAAAATATTGAAAAAGTTCCAACAAGTGATATTCATATGAAAGTAAAACTTGGATCTGATGCCATTTCAGATGCAGTGATCAAAGCATCTGATCTTGGAGAAAATGTAGAAAAGATCCTTACATTCAGCCTGGAACATGATGGCGAATTTGGATTTATGCCAACGTTGTCTCTTGAAATCGGAAAAGAATATGCCGGAAAATATGCAAATTTGTTTTATTATAATCCGAAGACCAAGAAACTTGAAGGCAAAACTTCGGTAAAAATTGCAGAAGATGGAACTGTAGAGTTCACATTCCGTCATGCATCTGATTATCTGATCTCTGTAACCGAGAATGCGGTTATGAGTGAGAACAAGATGGTACCAGATACCGGAGACACACAAAATGGTGAGGCATATTTACTTCTGATTGCGTTAGGTGCTGTGGCAATTGTGGCGGCCGGATATCAGAAGAAAAAGGCCGGTATGAGATAATGCTTAATTACATCTTTTTGATTCCTACCTAATAAATAGCGGAGGCGTCGGGAAATATCCCGGCGCTTCTGCTATTTTACTATATAGGAAAATTCCTTGCGTGCTGGATCTTTCTTTTGGACAAATTATACAAAAAAGGGAAACGCAATTTGTAAATTTAGTTTCTTGAAATGTATGTCAGATGGGTGGTAAAATATAGGAAACGGAAAAACGAAAATCAGTTTCTTGTGACAACAGCAAAGAGCGGGGAGGAAATATGGAGCAGAGGGAAAAAATACTGGATGCGACAATTAGAGTGTTTAACCGGAAAGGATTGAAATTTACAATGGACGATATTGCTGGAGAATTGTCCATGAGTAAAAAGACAATTTATACGGTATTTCGTGATAAAGAGACCTTGTTTTTTCAGATGGTAGATTATTGCTTTGACAATATAAAAGAAAGTGAACAGGCTATTTTAAATGATACTTCTTTAAAAACAGAGGATAAGATCCGGAAAATACTTGGGGTTCTTCCAGAAGGATATAAGGATATCGATTTTCGTAATCTCTATCAGCTGAAAGATAAATATCCGAAAATATATCACAAAGTGGAGGAACGATTAGAGACCGGATGGGAAAATACAATCGCTCTCATTCATCAGGGAGTGGAGGAAGGAGCAATCCGGCCGGTAAACATTATCGTAATTAAAACAATGTTGGAAGCAACGATTGAACAGTTTTTTCAAAGAGATGTGCTCATTACAAATGGTATTTCCTATGGGGATGCGTTGCAGGAGGTTGTAGATATTATTGTTGATGGTATAGCAATCAGAAAGTAAATTAAATGAGGAATTAATAAATGGACGACAGATGGAGGCGATAGAATGAGCCGTACATATTTAAACGACAACTGGAATTTTTCTACGGAATATACGGATGCGATGCTACAGGCAGATTATGATGAAAGCAGTATGGAAAGCGTTCGGATTCCACATACCTGCAAAGAAGTTCCGTTTCATTATTTTGATGAACAGATGTATCAGATGGTCTGTGGCTACCGCCGGAACATTTTTGCTCCAGAGACCTGGCGTGATAAATCGGTGGTGTTGACATTCGAGGGAGTCGCTCATAGTGCGCAGATCTTTATCAATGGAAAGCTGGTGAAAGAGCATAATTGCGGGTATACGGCATGTTCAGTTGAAATTGGCGATCTGCTGCGCTATGGACAGAACAATCAACTGACGGTAAGGGTGAACAGCAGAGAAGATCAGAACATTCCACCGTTTGGTTTTGTAATTGATTATATGACATTTGGTGGAATCTACAGGGATGTTTATCTGGAGGTAAGGGAAAAAGAATATCTGGAAGATATCTTTGTTAAGACTCTTTTGCCGCCGGAACTCAAAAGTCATCCGGAAAAGAAAGCAGCGGAACACTATCCGGCAAAGATCGTTTCTCTGATACAGATCCATTCTGACGATATCCAGGATCCGGAAAAGGAACCTTTGTACATCCGTCAGAAGCTTTTGAAAAAGGACAATGAGGATCTTGCGCTTGGGGAGACGGAGATCTCCGGAAATGAAGTAGAGATAGAGGAGGCTGTATCAGATATTCTTTTGTGGGAACTGGATGATCCATGCCTGTATGAACTGAAAACGGAACTGGTTCGTTCGGGTAAGGTAATCGATACGAGAGTGGATACATTTGGATTTCGTAAAGTGGAATTTGAAACAGATGGGTTTTACTTAAATGGAAATAAAGTAAAAATCCGTGGATTAAACAGACATCAGTCGTATCCGTATGTTGGCTATGCAATGCCGGAATCCATGCAGAAGCAGGATGCTGAGATTCTGAAACAGGAACTTGGATGTAATGCTGTACGGACATCCCATTATCCACAGTCGCAGTATTTCATCGAACGCTGTGATGAAATCGGACTGCTTGTATTTATGGAGATCCCGGGATGGCAGCATATTGGCGATGAAAACTGGAAAAGACAGGCGATACAGAATGTAAAAGATATGATCCGTCAATATCGGAATCATCCTTCCATTATTCTGTGGGGGGTGCGGATCAATGAATCCGGGGATGATGATGAATTTTATATACGAACGAATGAAGCTGCACACGAACTGGATGATTCGAGACCGACAGGCGGGGTGCGTGCACATAAGAAAAGTCATTTGTTCGAAGATGTGTATACATATAATGATTTTTCACATGATGGGAAAGCGCCTGGATGTGAGCCGAAAAAGAACATTACCAGTGATCGGAATAAACCATATCTGATCTCTGAATACAATGGACATATGTATCCAACGAAAGCGTTTGACGATGAAGAACACAGGAGAGAACATGCGCTTCGCCATGCAAGAGTACTCGATGCAGTGGCCGGACAGAATGATATTGCAGGAAGTTTCGGATGGTGCATGTTTGACTATAATACGCACAAAGACTTTGGAAGCGGAGACCGTATCTGCTATCACGGTGTTTTAGATATGTTCCGGAATCCGAAAATGGCTGCGTATGTTTATGCCTGTGAAGCGGAAGATGGAGACACCGTACTGGAATTAAGCTCTTCTATGGATATTGGAGAGCATCCGGGCTGCAATCGGGGAGCAACTTATATTTTTTCGAATGCAGACAGTGTAAAAATGTATAAGAATGATCATTTCATAAAAGAGTATACGAGAAAGGATTCTCCATTTCAGAATCTGAAACATGGTCCGATACTCATCGATGATTTTATCGGAGATGAGATCAAAAAGAGTGGTGATTTTACAGAAAAACAAGCAGAAGAAATTAAATCAGCACTTAATTACACGGCTGTACATGGATATGGCCATTATCCGGCGTGGATTATTAAGATTGCATTGAAAGCACTTCTTTTTTATCATATGAAGCCGGAAGACGCTGTAACGCTTTATAACAGTTATGTAGGGGACTGGGGTGGAAGCAGCACGATATATCGTTTTGAAGCGATTAAAGATGGGAGGATCGCAAAAACGATTGTCAAGAAGCCAATGACTGCTTATCATATGGACCTTACGGTTTCTTCCAGGGAATTGCTGGAACAAAGAAGTTATGATGTGGCGGAAGTAAGGATTGTGATGAGAGATGAAAATGGCAATCAGCTGTTCTATTTTGAAGACCCCGTGATTGCAGAGACTGAGGGACCAATCGAAATGATCGGACCGGAAATTGTTCCAGTGAGGGGAGGAATGACCGGAATTTATGTAAAAAGTCTTGGTGAATCCGGAAAAGCCGCATTGACATTACGATGTCTGGGCGCGGACCCGGTTCGGATCGAATTTGAAGTGATCTGTCCGGATAATAATGAGGGATAATTTTTGAGGGAAAATTATTTGAAGTAAATGATGAAGGAGTATAACATGTTGGAAAAATCGAAAAATATTTTTGGAAATGAGATCAGTGCCAGAGCATATAAGAGTGCGTGCAGATCAAAGGAAAAGTATCGGAAAAAATTTGGGGATGATTCCAGAAACGATTATCCGGTGAGCATTGAAAAAAATCTGTATATTGGGGATTCGCTTGGTGTCCGGAACATTTTGCTGGAACAGAAAGACAACAGTGCGGATTTTGATATGGAGAAGGGAATTATCGTTGGAAATATCCGTATGGGATTTGGACATTACCGGATTTCAATGGCGATGGCTTCGGCAGCAAAATATCTGGGATACACTCCATACTGGATGGATTTAAACGGTTATCCGCAGACCACATGCACAAAAGTCATCAGTGCACAGAATAAACTGTATTCTCTGGGTTCAAGAATGTCAAAAAACCGATTGTTTAACAAACTGGTCTGGGAACCGATGAACTACGAGGGATTCCGGGCATTGTCATATAATGCTTCCGACCAGAAAAATGCAGAACTTATGGTGCCGGTATTTCGGAATATCCCGAAGGAGATTCCGGTGATTGGAACCCATGTGTGGCCTGCGCAGGCTGCGGTTCATGCAGGCATGAAATATGTTGTCAATGCGATTCCGGATAACTGGCCGATGGCGCTTCATCTTGCAGAAGGCAGTGTGCATACGATCCAGTGTCACAATGCTTATATGGGATACCGTATTTTAAACGGAATGAATAAGAAAAATGTCTGCAATCCGATGCCGGCGGATGCTCTGGTGTATACCGGTCATTATATTGATCATGAATTGGTCAGCAATATAGAAAATGACTGTCAGGCGAGAATCGAGCGGAAAAATCAAAAGAAACCGATGCGTTTTCTGCTGACGATCGGCGGAGCCGGAGCACAAAAAGAAATCTTTGCTGCGATTATCCGCCATCTGCTTCCAATGATCCATGAAAAAAGAGCTGTTTTGTATATAAATGTCGGGGATTATAAAAATGTGTGGGATGAACTGAAAGAGATTCCGGAAATGGGGTCGGTTGCAACCGAACATTTTGAGAACTGGAAAGCAACCGAAAAATTTGCAGAAGACGCATTAAATCCGGCAAATGATATGTTCGGAATACATGGATTCTGGCATTCCAATATTTTTGAGGCAGTTTACTGTACCAACCTTCTGATGAGAAGTGCAGATGTGCTTGTGACAAAACCAAGTGAGCTTGCGTTTTATCCGGTTCCAAAACTTTTTATCAAGAGGGTCGGAAAGCATGAAATGTGGGGAGCAATTCATTCGGCAGAAATCGGCGATGGAACACTTGAGTGCAGGGATATTCCGCATACACTCCAGATGATCGATCTGTTTTTAAATGACAACGATCTACTGGAAGATATGTGTCAAAACATTATGACTAATAAATCCATCGGAATCTATGATGGAGCATATAAAGCAGTAGAACTTGCAATGGGGTTAAAAAATAAAGATCAGGGAAGATAGCATAGGAGAGAAAAATGGAAACGAAGAAAAAATTATCAGGAATAGAAAAGTTTGCCTACGGAATTGGCGCAGTTGGAAAAGACATGGTGTACATGTTATCTGCAAGTTACATCCTGTATTATTATCAGGATATTATGGGAGTCAGTGCATGGGCAATGGGAGTTATTCTTCTTGTAGCACGTGTGTTTGATGCATTTAATGATCCAATCATGGGGGTGATTGTTGCCAAAACAAAGACCAGATGGGGAAAATTCCGTCCGTGGCTTCTGATTGGAACGCTGACCAACGCGGTGATTTTATATCTGATGTTTTCCGCACCGACTTCTCTCAATGCGGGAGGACTTGTGGCATATGCGGCTGTTACATATATTTTGTGGGGTGTTACATACACCATGATGGATATTCCATACTGGTCCATGGTTCCTGCCTTTACAGAGAGTGGAAAAGAACGTGAGAATCTGTCGGCGCTTGCGCGTTCCTGTGCAGGAGTCGGCTCAGCAGTCATCACAATTATTACTGTTATGTGCGTGTCGGGACTTGGAAAATGGCTTGGCGGAGCAAACGATGGCGAGGTGGAGCGGCTTGGTTTTCAGGCTTTTGCAGCAATTGTCGCAGTATTATTTGTGATTTTTACAGTTATCACCTGTGTCTGCATCAAGGAAAAATCGTCGGTGGATATGCAGACCGCATCGGTAAAAGATATGTTCCGTGCTTTGATCCAGAATGACCAGGCAATGACGATGGTTGCAGCAATTGTCCTGATCAATTCAGCTCTTTATATTACGTCAAACTTACTGATCTATTTCTTTAAATATGATTTCAGTGGTGCCGGATGGAAAGCAGATTATACCTTGTTTAATACTTTTGGAGGAGCATTTCAGATACTTGCCATGATGATCCTGTTTCCACTTCTGAGAAAATTCATGAGCACGATAAAAGTATTTTATGTCAGCTTTACAATGGCTTTTTGCGGGTACCTCATCTTACTGTTCCTTACAACAGGAGGAGTGACAAATGTATACTTCCTTTTAGTGCCGGCATTTCTGATTATGTCCGCAATCGGAATGCTAAATGTAATTGTTACAGTTTTCCTGGCAAATACCGTAGATTATGGAGAACTGAAAAATAAACGAAGAGATGAGTCGGTTATTTTTTCCATGCAGACATTTGTGGTGAAACTTGCTTCCGGAATCTCTGCGCTTGTTGCTTCGCTTGTGCTTACCGTATGCCAGATCAGTTCGGATGAAACAGTGGAGGCAACCGTCAGCGGAAGCTCCAGAATCGGACTTCGCATGAGTATGACCATTATTCCGATATTTGTACTTATCATTGCAGTTATCATATTCCGCAGACACTATATCCTTACGGATGAAAAATTGAATGAAATTAAAAAGGAACTTGAGAAAAATTAAAGGAGGATATAATAATGATTCGAAAACTGGAAAATATTATGGTTCTTGATACAGAACATACAACGTATTGTTTCAAAATCCTTCCGACCGGACAGCTGGAACATCTGTATTATGGTGAAAAAATCATCATCGATTCCGCAGCAGAGGCAGAGGTACTCAGCGAGAAGCATGCATTTGCTCCGGGAAATACGAACGTGTATGATGCGGCACATACCAGCTATTCTCTTGAAGATATGAGACTTGAAATGTCTTCATACGGAAAGGGCGATATCCGGGAGCCATTTGTGGAACTTGTGCATGCAGATGGAGGAATGACATCGGATTTTGTGTATGAAGAAAGTCTGATTACAGAAGGCAAGGAGCCGTTTGTAACACTTCCTGGTTCTTATGAAGAGAATGGTAAAGTTGAGCATCTGACAGTAATCATGAAGGATCATAATTATGGACTGGTTCTGGAATTGAATTATTATGTCTTCCCCAAAAAGGATGTGATCACACGTGCTTCAAAACTGATCAATGAAAGTGAGGATTCTGTCTGGCTGAAAAGGCTCATGAGTACACAGCTGGATTTTGAAACGGATGATTATATCCTTACAACGTTTAATGGTTCGTGGGCCAGAGAGATGCAGCGTCATGACATCCGTGTCTGTGCTGGAAAACATGTGAATGCTTCCTATACAGGGACTTCTTCTAACCGTGCGAATCCGTTTGTCATGCTCTCAAAGGCGACAACCAGTGAAGATACAGGAATATGCTATGGCATGAATCTGATCTATAGTGGAAATCATTATGAGGCTGCAGAAGTGAATGGATATCATAAAACGAGATTTGTTGCCGGAATCAACCCGCAGAGCTTTTCCTTTGAAGTAAGACCTGGAGAATTCTTTGAATCACCGGAAGCAGTTATGACCTGTTCTACGGAGGGATTTAATGGAATGAGCAGACGGATGCATGCATTTGTACGGGCATGCATCTGCAGAGGTGAGTGGAGAGATAAAATCCGTCCGGTTCTCCTGAACAGCTGGGAAGCTGCTTATTTTGACATCAGTGAAAACAAGCTGTTAAAACTTGCAAAAGCAGGAAAAGCTGCAGGAATCGAATTGTTTGTTATGGATGACGGCTGGTTTGGACACCGGAATGATGACAAATCTTCATTAGGGGACTGGTATGTCAATAAGAAAAAACTTCCGAATGGACTGGAAGGGCTTGTAAAAAAAATAAATGCTCTTGGACTTGATTTTGGAATCTGGGTAGAACCGGAAATGGTCAATACAGACAGTGATTTGTACCGCGCACACCCGGAGTGGACGATGGAAATTCCTGGAAAACCACATTCCGAAGGACGAAATCAGAGAATTCTGGATCTGGCGAATCCAAAAGTCGTAGAGTATATCATCGAAGAGATGACAAAGGTATTTTCTTCAGCAAATATCAGTTATGTCAAATGGGACATGAACCGGATCTTTTCGGATTATTATTCGCAGTATCTGGATTATGAGCATCAGGGAGAGACCGCACATCGTTATGTACTTGGTCTGTATCGTGCAATGAAGACTTTGACAGAACGTTTCCCGCAGATCCTGTTTGAAGGCTGTGCGGCAGGCGGAAACCGTTTTGATCTTGGAATTTTGTCTTATTTTCCACAGATATGGGCAAGTGATGATACGGATGCTGCCTATCGTGTACAGGCACAGACGAATTACAGCTATGGATATCCGATGTCCTGCGTCAGTGCACATGTATCGGCCTGCCCGAATCATCAGACACTTCGAAATACTCCGTTAGATACCAGATTTCATGTGGCTGCATTTGGCATTTGTGGATATGAGTGTAATTTCTGCGATATGTCAAAGGAGGAATTAAGACAGATCAAAGAGCAGATTACACTTTATAAGGAATGGCGCGAAGTATTACAGCACGGAGAGTTTTACAGAGGAAGAAACGGACAGAATCTGTATGAATGGACCTGTGTATCCAAAGATCGTAAAAATGCAGTCGGAATGCTGATGCAATATATGGTGCAACCCAATACACAATTTGAACAATATATACCAAAAGGATTGATCAAAGAAGATAAATATAAATTATTTAATCAGGAATTAACATATAACATCAAAGAATTCGGCGATCTGGTCAATACACAATCACCGATTCATATCAAACAGGGCTCACTGGTGCAGCATGTTGTTTCCAGGTTTGTGACGATGCCGGGAGAAAAGGAAGAAGTGACAGCGTCCGGGTCTCTTCTGATGAATGGGGGAATTAAATTGAAGCAGGCGTTTGCAGCAACCGGATACAGCAATGAGGTCCGGTATTTCCAGGATTTTTCCTCCCGCATGTACTTTTTGAAAAGTATGAATTCGTAGTAGATATTTCCTAAAAATTAGTTTATAATTTTTATTATATTCGAATGAGGAAAGGGAGAGGAGACATAAAGATGGAGGAGACAAAATACCGTTATAACGATATCTCGGAGCGTTACCGCAAAATGAACCGTTTGAATCTGATTGCAATTGGATTCCTTTCTGCGGTTATTCTTGCATATATGTGGTTAAAACTGTTGAACGGACATATTCAGAGAATCACCGTGTTCAGCAATACATTTTTAATCATTGTTTTTCTGGCGCTGAATGCAGTGCTGTATCTGAGAGACAGGGCAACAACCAGACTGAAAGTTGCGGCAACTGTGGAGATGGCTCTTGAGTATTTACTTTTAGGAGCCCAGACAGATGCCAGTTTCATCCATTATATTCTGATCGGTATTCTGATTCTTCAGATTCCGTATTATGATCTTAAAGGGATCAAATACACAGGCATCATTACCGGTGTGTTTTATATAGTTGTGCTGGTCATCCAGGCGGTAAAAGGAATTACCGGAACCGATGTAGAGGCAATCTGTATTGTGCTTTGTGTACTGGCATTGATTCTTACTTCAACAAATGTAGGGAAAATTGCAATTTTATTTAATGATGATGCATTTGGGGCGATTGATGAGGAACATCAGAAACAGCAGGCAATTATGGACGGAATCATTTCAACCTCGCAGACAATTCAGGCCGAATCTGAAAAGAGCGGGGAACTGATCGAAAAGCTGGTTTCTGCAACGCAGTCGGTGACAGAGAGCATGCAGGAGATTACGGATTCTTCCAATACGACAGCACAGAGCATTGAAGAACAGAACAATATGACCAATTCCATCCAGGATGCAATTGAAGTTACCGGACAGAGTTCCAGACAGATGGTTCAGATAGCAACGAATTCCAATGAAAGTATTCAGCAGAACATACAGGTTATGGAAGAACTGAAAGAGCAGTCTACGCAGATCACAGAGACAAATAATGAAGTAACACAGGCGATGACGAAGCTTCAGAACAAGACAAAAGAAGTGGAAGAGATTGCCGGAATGATCTTAAATATCTCCAACCAGACCAATCTGCTGGCATTAAATGCTTCGATTGAAAGTGCGCGTGCGGGAGAAGCCGGTAAAGGATTTGCTGTTGTTGCAGAGCAGATCCGGCAGCTTGCAGAGCAGACAAGAAATTCAACAGAAGAAATTACTGCAATTGTAAATGAGCTGAATGAGAATGCCAACGAGGTTGTTCAGTCGGTTCAGGTATCGGTTGAGGCAACACAGAGTCAGAATGAGAAGATCATGGCTGCTTCAGAGGCGTTTGAACAGCTTGGAAAGAATATTGGAGAGCTTGTAAACCATATCGAGGAAGTGAACACACAGGTCGATGGACTTGCAGGTTCGAATAATAAGATCGTTGAGAATATTTCGCAGTTATCAGCTGCCACAGAAGAAGTAACTGCCAGCGCAGAGCAGGTTCACGGCATGAGTGAACAGAACCTGGATCATGCGGAGGCGGTAAAAGCTTCTGTTGACAGGATTCGAAGTACTGCGGACGATATGAAGAAATACATATAATACTTGTTTTTTACCTTTGTAAGAGGTAGTATGAGTGTAATGCCAACGTAGTATAAACTGCGCATAACCGGATGAGGCTATGTGCAGTTTTTGCGTTATCCGAAAAGGACGTATGTGTAAGGCACAAACGATGTTATTTTGGGAGATAGATCATGATCGCAGAATGTCTGAAAAATGTAAGAGAAAAGAAACCGCTGATACATAATATTACCAATTATGTTACTGTCAATGATGTGGCGAATATTTTGCTGGCCTGCGGCGGAAGTCCGATCATGGCGGACAATCCGATGGAAGTTGAGGAAATTACATCCATCTGTCAGGGGTTAAATATTAATATTGGAACGTTGCAGCAACATACGGTGAAGTCAATGTTTCTTGCTGGAAAAAGAGCAAAGGAACTTGGACATGTGGTGTTGTTTGACCCGGTAGGAGCTGGAGCAAGCCGGTTTCGGACCGAAGCCGCTTTAAAACTTATGAGAGAAATTCCCTTTGATGTGATACGCGGAAACATATCGGAAATTAAAACATTAGCGAATGGTTCCGGGTGTACAAGAGGTGTGGATGCCTCGGTCAGCGATCGTGTGACAGAGCAGAATCTGGGTGAAGCTGTTTCTTTTGTAAAAGAATTTGCGAAAAAGACGGGAAGTGTTATTGCAGTGACCGGAGCAATTGATCTGGTGGCAGATGACAGGGAATGTTATGTAATAAGAAACGGCCGGGCTGAGATGGGGAGTATTACAGGAACCGGATGCCAGCTTTCCGGAATGATGACGGCGTATCTTGCTGCAAATACCGAACACCTACTGGAAGCTGCGGCTGCCGCGGTATGTGCCATGGGCGTTGCCGGTGAAATCGCGTGGCAGCACCTTCCGGTGTATGGAGGAAATGCATCTTACCGTAATGCCATCATTGATGAAATCTGTCATCTGGATGAAAAAACACTTACAGAATATGCAAACTATGAGATTTATAAGTAGATAGAAAGGAAGCAGGATACATATGAGCAACTGCAGAAAAGAAGATATGTTATTATATGCGGTTACAGACCGCAGCTGGCTTGGAGACAAGACACTTGCAATGCAGGTAGAAGAGGCATTGAAAGGTGGAGCAACATTTGTACAGCTCAGGGAGAAGCATCTTGACAAAGAAGCATTTCAGAAGGAAGCTGTGGAGATTCAGAAGTTATGCCGCAAATACCATGTACCGTTTGTCATCAATGACAATGTGGAGATTGCCATGGAGATCGGTGCAGATGGCGTCCATGTCGGACAAAGTGATATGGAAGCCGGATCGGTGAGGGAAAAGCTTGGACCGGATAAAATAATCGGAGTATCAGCAGCTACCGTAGAACAGGCTTTACAGGCAGAAAAACGTGGAGCTGATTATCTTGGAGTAGGTGCGGTGTTTTCCACCAGCACAAAAGAAGATGCAAAGCCACTGGATCATAAAGTGTTAAAAGAGATCTGTGAGGCGGTAAATATTCCGGTTGTGGCAATTGGTGGGATCAGCCAGGATAATGTGCTTGAACTGAAAGGAAGCGGAATTTCAGGAATTGCAGTTGTAAGTGCGATTTTTGCACAGAAAAATATCAAAGAAGCTGCAAACAGATTAAAACAGTCTGTGGCTCAGATTGTGAAAGAATAGTCGGATATGAGTATAAAAGGGATTATTTTTGATGCGGATGGAGTACTTTTAGATTCGATGGGAATCTGGGATCAGGCTCCGGAAATGTATTTACGGAGTAAAGGGATTACTCCGGAGAAGCATCTTGGACAGAAAATGTTTGCCATGAGTATGACGGAAGGCGCAGAGTATATAAAGAAACATTATCTTGTCGATTTTCCGGTTACAAAGATATTAGATGGAGTTACGGACACGATCTGTACATTTTATGAACAGGAGGTTCTTTTGAAACCCGGAGTGGAAGAGACACTGCGGTGGATACAAAAACAGAGAATTCCAATGACTGTGGCGACGTCATCAGAGAAGAATGTGATCAGTAAGGCATTTGAACGTCTTGGAATTTTTTCCTGTTTTCAACAGGTCTTTTCCTGTGAAGAGGTTGGTGCAGGGAAAGACAGACCGGACATTTATTATGCAGCACAGCAGGAGATGGCGTGCAGAGTGGAAGAGACGATCGTATTTGAAGATTCGTTTTATGCACTTCAGACGGCAAAGAAGGCCGGATTTGTGACGGTTGGAGTCTATGACCGTTTTAGTGAAAATCAAAGAGAGGAAATTCAAATGCTTGCAGATCACTATCTGGGAAAGTTATCGGCAGATCAGGTCAGGGCGTGTATCGCGCAGCATGACAGTGGAAAGGAGTAAAAATGCATACAGCACTTACAATCGCGGGAAGCGACTCCTGTGGAGGCGCAGGAATACAGGCAGATATTAAGACAATGACAGTAAACGGAGTATATGCCATGAGCGCAATCACGGCATTGACCGCGCAGAATACGACCGGTGTCACCGGAATTATGGAGGTTACTCCGGAATTTTTAAAGAAACAGCTGGATGCGGTCATTACGGACATTTGTCCGGATGCAGTGAAAATAGGTATGGTTTCTTCCGGTGAACTGATTCATGTAATCGCAGAAACAATCCGGCAGTATCAACTGAAAAATGTGGTTGTAGATACCGTGATGGTTGCCACAAGCGGAGCGAGATTAATCAGTGAAGAAGCAATCGGGATACTTAAGCAGGAATTGCTCCCACTTGCAGATGTGATCACACCAAATATTCCGGAGGCAGAAGTACTCTCCGGCAGAAAAATAAACTCCGAAGAGGATATGATGTCCGCAGCAGAATGGATACAGAAACATTATCAGTGCAATGTCCTGTTAAAGGGAGGACATCAGGTAAATACAGCAAATGATCTGCTTGCAGATGCAGATGGAATGCACTGGTTTAAAGGCAGAAGAATCGATAATCCGAATACACACGGAACCGGATGCACGTTATCGAGTGCAATTGCAGCAAATCTTGCAAAAGGAATGACCATGCAGGCGGCAGTGGAAGGGGCAAAAGATTATATTTCCGGTGCGCTTGCAGCAATGCTTGACCTTGGAAAAGGAAGCGGACCGATGAATCATGCGTATGTAATCGATGAAATTTCTCAAAAATAGGAATGTTTTTTGTATGAAAAGAGAAACAAGCAAAAATGTTGTAAATACAACGTGCTTTTTCTCCGGATCTATGTTATATTCCTACCATGGAACAAGGAAATAACTGGCAGAGAAAATGTGATGTATGCAATCACGTTCTGTCGGGAAAAATATAAGCATTATGGAGGTAAGAATATATGAGAATCCTATTTTATGATGCAAAGCAATATGATGTAGATTCCTTTGAAAAGGAGCGTCCGAATTATCCGGATCTTGAAATTGAATATCTGGATACGGACATTTCTCCGAAGACAGCGGCTCTTGCGGATGGGTATGATGCAATCTGTGCATTTGTAAGTTCCGATCTTGGAGAAAAGACACTGGATATACTTGCAGACAAAGGCATAAAACTGATTCTTATGAGATGTGCGGGATTTAATAATGTGGATCTGAAAAAAGCGGAAGAACTTGGAATTACAGTACTTCGTGTTCCGGGATATTCACCGGAGGCTGTAGCGGAACATGCCATGACGCTTGCAATGAGCGTGAACCGGCGCATCCATAAAGAATATATCAAAGTACGTGAAAATAATTTCAGTCTGGTTGGACTGATGGGCTTAAATTTCCATGGACGTACAGCTGGAATTATCGGAACCGGAAAGATCGGGGCAGCTATGGCAAAAATCTGCCATGGATTCGGAATGAAAGTAATTGCCTATGATAAATATCCGAATAAAAATCTTGATTTTATCGAGTACAAAGAATTAGGGGATGTTTTGAGTGAAGCAGATCTGATCTCTCTTCACTGCCCGCTGACAGACGAGAACTATCATATGATTAACGCGCATACGATTGCAAAAATGAAAGATGATGTGGTACTCGTCAATACATCCAGAGGAGAACTGGTAGATACGAACGATCTGATTCAGGGAATCCGCAATCATAAATTCCATGGAGTTGGTCTGGACGTTTATGAAGAAGAAAGAGACAATGTGTTTGAAAATCGTTCCGCAGATATTCTGGAGTCATCGGTAACAGCAAGACTGTTGTCCTTCCCGAATGTTATCGTGACATCACATCAGGCATTTTTTACGGAAGAAGCGATGGCAGCGATCAGTAAAACAACACTGGATAATGCGGTTGATTTTATAAACAATGAGATCAAGGAAATGAATCTTGTAAAATAATCTGTAATTTTTAAAAATTGGTGTTGACATTAACACTTTAATAGGGTAGACTAACATCAAGTTAAAGAAATTCATAAGTAAAATCAAAGAGCGAAAGTAGTACTTCAGATGATTCTTCACAGAGAGTCTGCGGTGGTGGAAGCAGGCAGGATAGTTTGACAGGAATGGATTCGTTAGATGCAAAGTGAACAAGAGTAGCGGATGCCGTTTCCCCACGTTACAGGGGCAAGATATCGAAGTGACAAAGAATGCTTACTTCCGTATCTGCAGAGAGATGACGTAATTGGTGGCTGATATTTCCGATTGGAGATATCAGCCTTTTTGTTTCCAGAAGATGGATATATCTACAATTACATCATAAAGCAGGGTGGCACCACGAGAAATTCGTCCCTGGGAGATGCAAGAAAACATCTCCCGGGGACTTTTTATTTTATCAGGAGGAAAAAATGAGAAGATTACGGGTTTACAAGAAAACAGTCAGTATTGTAAATGAGACAGCAACCGGAATGTATGCGAGTCTGGTTGGAAACAAAAAGGGATTTTTGCTGGAAAGCTATGATAAAAATTATGACAGATATTCTTTTTTCGGAGAAGAACCGGAAGAACTGATCACATCAAAAGGCAATTCCCTGATCGTGACAAAACGCGATGGAAGCAAGACCGTAAAGGAAGGCAATCCACTGGTTCTTTTAAAAGAATATTACAGTGATTTTGATATTGTAAAAGACAATGAAGAGTTATCTTTCTCCGGAGGACTTGTTGGAAACCTTGGATATGATTTTGTAAGATATGCGGAAAAACTTCCGGACAATAATCCGGATGAGATTGGAATTGAAACGATCCAGATGATGCTTATGACAGAATTTCTTGTCATGGATTATGTGGCAGAAACACTGACAGCGATCGTTCTCGGAGAGGACAGCGAAGAAGGAAGGGAAAAGTCGCTCTTAAAAGCACAGGATATGATCGAACGCGCGAGAAGAAAACCGGAAGAAGAAACAGCATTTCATCACGATGGTGTAATCGTAGCGCAGTCCGACACATTAGAAGAGTACAGCAAAAAGGTCAATAAGATCAAAGAGTATATCAGAGAGGGGCATATCTTCCAGACTGTGTTATCTCAGCGCTGGACGATCGAGACAGGTCAGGATGGATTTGCACTCTATAAGGAGTTAAGAGAATTAAACCCATCTCCGTATCTGTATTATTTCAACTATGGAGAGTTTGAAGTGATCGGAAGCTCACCGGAAATGATCGTAAAACAGCAGGGAAACCGTGTGTTCACATGCCCGATCGCAGGAACAAGACGGCGTGGAGCAGATCCTCAGGAGGATGCACTTTTAAGAGATGAGCTGCTTCAGGATGAAAAAGAACGTGCCGAGCATGTAATGCTTGTTGATCTTGCAAGAAATGACATGGGACGTATCGCAGAGTTTGGAACCGTAAAAGTGACACAGTTTATGGAAGTGCAGAATTACTCGCACGTGATGCATATTGTTTCCCAGGTAGAGGGAAGAAAAAAAGGAGAATTTCATCCACTTGATCTGGTTTCTTCCTTCCTTCCGGCCGGAACATTGAGCGGTGCGCCGAAGATCCGGGCGATGGAGATCATCGATGAATTAGAGACGGTAAGGCGTGGATTGTATGGAGGCGCAACCGGATATATCGATTTTTCCGGAGATATGGATTTTTGTATTACAATCCGTACGATGGTGAAAAAAGGAAATCGTGTCTATCTGCAGGCGGGCGCAGGAATCGTTGCAGATTCTGTACCGGAAAACGAATATCAGGAATGCTGCAATAAAGTAATGGCACTTGCAAAAACACTGGTTGAGGAGGAAAACTTATGATTTTACTGATTGATAATTATGATTCATTTACATATAACCTGTATCAGTATATTGGTATTTTCGAGGATGGTATCAAAGTGGTACGAAATGATGAGATCACGATTGACGAGATTAGGCAGATGAATCCTCAGAGAATCGTGCTTTCACCGGGACCAAAGAATCCGAAAGAGGCCGGTATCTGTATGGATGTTGTAAAAGAGTTCTATGATAAGATCCCGATTCTTGGCATCTGTCTTGGACATCAGTGTATCGGTGAAGCACTTGGAGGAACTGTATCCTATGCCAAAGCTCTGTTTCATGGAAAACAGTCAACCATCACACATGACGGAACAAGCATTTTCAGTGGGATTGATTCACCGATCAAGGTGGCAAGATATCATTCACTTGCGGTACAAAGGGATACACTTCCAAAGGAACTTAAAGTGCTCGCAGAAACGGAAGATGGAGAGATCATGGCGATGCGCCACAGAAAATATCCGGTAGTTGGATTGCAGTTTCATCCGGAATCTATCTATACACAGCACGGCAAACGGATGATCGAGAATTTTATCAATGGAACAATATAAACGGAGGATGGCATGATTTTAGATGAAATCGTAGAAGACAAGAAAATAAGACTTGCAGAGCAGAAAAAAAAGATCCCATTCGAAGAGATGCGCCGGATGGGAGAAGGGCAGAAAACCAGAGAGAAAGACAGCTTTTATCATGCACTGAAAAAGCCGGGGTTATCCATTATCGGTGAGTTTAAAAAGGCATCGCCGAGCCTTGGAAACATTACAAGCAAAATTGATCTGATGGAACGGATCGATGAATATAACGAATCGGTAGATGCAATCAGCTGTCTGACAGAGGAAGATCATTTTCATGGGGATGTGAAATATCTGCAGCAGATCAGAGAGCGGTCAGACCTTCCAATCATTCGGAAAGATTTTATGATCGATGAATATCAGTTCTACGAAGCCAAAGCGATTGGGGCAGATGCCGTTCTTCTGATTGCCGCCATTTTGGATGATGAGAAACTCCGGGCATTTTATCAGCTGTCAAGAGAAATGGAACTGGATGCACTGGTAGAAGTTCACGATGAATACGAGATGGAGAGGGCATTAAAGCTGGACCCAAGGATCATCGGGATCAATAACCGGAATCTGAAAGATTTTTCCATCAGTCTGGAGAACACGGCAAGGCTTCGCAGCATGGTGCCGAAAGAGAAAGTACTGATCGCTGAAAGCGGGATCGTAAAAGACGATGATGTACGCTTCCTTGCAGAGTACGAAGTATCCGGATTTTTGATCGGAAGAGCATTTATGGAAGCTGAGGAGCCAAAAGTGTTAGCAAAACACTGGAAAGAGATTTATAAGTAATCACTACATATAGAAATGAAAAGTCAGAAAGGAAAAGAAAAATGAACAGTAAAGCATATTATGGACAGTACGGTGGACAGTACGTAGCAGAATCTTTGATGAACACATTGGAAGAACTTGATCAAGCCTTTGAGGAGGCAATTCATGATCCGGAATTTATGAAGCAGTATCATTATTATCTGAAACAGTATGTAGGACGTGAGACTCCGCTTTATTATGCGGAACGTCTGAGCGAGAAGTATGGAACCAAAATATATTTAAAGAGAGAAGATTTAAATCATACCGGAGCGCATAAGATCAATAACGTAATCGGTCAGATCCTTCTTGCAAAACGTATGGGAAAGACAAAAGTGATCGCAGAAACCGGTGCCGGACAGCACGGTGTTGCGACAGCGACCGGAGCTGCACTGTTTAATATGGAATGTACCGTATATATGGGAAAAGAGGATATTGAAAGACAGAAATTAAATGTTATGCGTATGGAAATGCTTGGAGCGAAAGTGGTATCGGTAGAATCCGGAAGCAATACATTAAAAGACGCAACAAACGAAGCCATCCGTACATGGGCAAAAACAGCAGAGGATACTTTCTATATTATCGGATCTGCGGTCGGACCATATCCATATCCGAAGATGGTAAAGGAATTCCAGAGTGTGATCAGTAAAGAAGCAAGAAAACAGCATATGGAAGTAGAAGGAAGAAATCCGGATGTTGTAATGGCCTGCGTTGGTGGTGGCTCCAATTCCATCGGTATGTTTGCGGATTTCATTGATCAGAAAGAAGTAGAACTGATCGGTGTGGAGGCAGCCGGCCTTGGAGTGGAAACCGGAAAACATGCTTCTGCAATGGCAATGGGAGAACCTGGAGTACTCCATGGAATGCGGTCATATCTGCTTCAGAATGAGGATGGCAATATCCAGCTTGCACATTCAATCTCTGCGGGACTTGATTATCCGGGAGTTGGACCGGAACATGCTTATTTAAAAGACACCGGACGTGCAAAATATGTCAGCATCACAGATGTCGAGGCAATGGATGCACTGATGGAACTTTGCAAGTTAGAAGGAATCATTCCGGCAATTGAAAGTGCGCATGCCGTTGCATATGCATTTAAAAAGGCAAAAGAAATGACAATGGATCAGTCTATGATCGTTTGCCTGTCAGGACGCGGAGACAAAGATGTGAATACTATTGCAAGCTATCTTGCAGGTGAAGGATATTTGAATTAGGAGGGAAATGGAATGAATCGTATTGAAGAGAAGCTTCAGGCATTAAAAAAAGACAATAAAAAGGCGTTTATCACATATATTACAGCCGGTTTTCCGGATTACAACAAGACAAAGGAACTGATTGAGGCACAGGAAAAAGCAGGTGTTGATATTATCGAGCTTGGAATTCCGTTTTCAGATCCGGTAGCCGATGGTCCGGTTATCCAGCAGGCATCTTACGAGGCAATTCTTGGAGGAGCCAATCTTGCCAAAACATTTGACTGCATGAAAGAAATGAGAGAAGCCAACGTTCAGGTGCCGATCGTTTTTATGATGTATTACAATACGGTACTTCATTATGGGGTGGAAGCATTTGCTGCAAAATGTAAGGAATGCGGAGTAGACGGACTGATTATCCCGGATCTTCCGTTTGAGGAGCAGGAAGAATTACAGAAGGCGTTAAACGGGGCAGATGAAACGATACTGATTGAACTCGTATCACCGGTATCAAAAGACAGAGTGCCAAAGCTTCTTGAAAACGCAAGAGGCTTTGTATATTGCGTATCGGCAATGGGAGTTACCGGACAGGGCGGTGAATTCCATAAACAGGTCAAAGAATATCTTGCTTCGGTGAAAAAGGTTTCAAAGATTCCGGTTATGATGGGATTCGGAATCCGTACGGCGAAGGATGTTGCACCGATGAAAGATCTGATTGATGGTGCTATTGTAGGAACACATTTTATTGAACTGATGCGTGAGAGCAATTTTGATGCAAAAACAGCTTCTGAGTATGTAAGCACATTCAAAAAAGAACTGAATGAATTGGATTAAGAACTGGAGGAAAGATGATGAAAGAGATATTAGGCAAACTTGCAGCAGGTGAAAATTTGACAGTAGATGAGGCAAAACAGGCACAGGAAGAGATCCTGACAGGTCAGGCAACTCCGGCGCAGATTGCCTGCTTTCTCACGGCGCTTCGCATGAAAGGGGAAACATTAGATGAGATTACAGGACTTGCATCTGTGTTAAGAGACAAAGCTATGACGATTGCACCAGACGTTCCAAATCATGTGGATCTTGTGGGAACCGGCGGAGACTGCACCTATTCTTTTAATATTTCGACAACCTCTGCGTTTGTTGTTGCAGCAGCCGGTCTTCCGGTTGCAAAACATGGAAACTGTTCCATCTCATCCAAGAGCGGAGCGGGAGATGTACTTGAAGCGTTAGGAGTAAATATCAGCGCGGATCCTGAGGTTGTAAAAAAATGTGTAGAAGAAGCTGGAATCGGCTTTATGTTTGCTCCACATTTTAATCCGGCAATGAAATATGTCGGTCCGGTACGAAAAGAACTTGGATTCCGCACCGTATTTAATATTTTAGGACCAATGTCAAATCCATCCCGTGCAAAGGGCATGGTCATTGGCGTTTATGATGCAAAACTTACAAAAGTGATTGCCGGTGCAATGATGAATCTTGGTGTGGAACGCGCTTATGTGGTAAGCGGATGTGACAATATGGATGAAATTACACTGACCGGGGAAACTACCGTTTCCGAGATCAAAGATCATGAGGTACATACGTTTACCATCACACCGGAGCAGTTCGGATTTGAGCGATGCAGCCTGGAGGAACTCCAGGGAGGCGACGGAATGGTCAATGCGCAGATTACAAAAGATATTTTATCCGGAAAAGAACAGGGCGCCAAGAGAAATATTGTACTTATGAATGCAGGTGCGACCTTGTATATTGGTGGAAAAGCTGATACTATGGAGGAAGGCATTCAGATTGCCGCTGATGCGATTGACTCCGGAAAAGCATTAAAAACACTGGAGGCTCTCGTAGCAGAATCCAATAAGTAAGAGAGTGAACCAGATGATCTATTTCAATTGTGACTATACGGAGGGCTGTCATCCGGATATTTTAAAAAGACTGACAGAAACAAATATGGAACAGACGATCGGGTACGGAATGGATGAACATTGCAGACATGCCGCTGATCTGATCCAAAAAGCCTGTGATGCACCGGATGCAGATGTACATTTTCTTGTAGGTGGCACACAGACAAATGCAACGGTCATTGATGCTGCATTAAAACCATATCAGGGGATTTTGTGTGCAGAGACAGGACATATCAATGTACATGAGACTGGCGCTGTGGAGGCGTGCGGACACAAATGCATTACGTTTCCAACCAATGACGGTAAGATCGAGGCAAAGCAGATCCGTGACTATGCAAAGGAGCATTTCCGAAATGGTGGAAATGAACACATGGCACAGCCGAAGATGGTATACATTTCCACACCAACGGAACTTGGAACCATCTACCAGAAAAAAGAACTGGAAGATATTTATCAGGTATGCCGGGAGTATGGAATGTATCTGTTTGTAGATGGGGCACGTATGGGATACGGACTTGTCTGCAAACAGAATGACCTGACACTTGCAGATATTGCAGCGAATTCGGATGTGTTTTATATTGGTGGAACAAAAGTCGGAGCATTGTTTGGCGAGGCAGTTGTAATTACCAATCCGGAATTAAAACCGGATTTCCGCTATAACATCAAGCAGCATGGAGGTATGCTCGCAAAGGGGCGGCTTCTTGGAATCCAGTTTGAGACGCTGTTTGAAAATGACTTATATTTTGAGATCGCAAAAAATGCGATCCGGCAGGCGGAGCGGATCACGGAATGTCTGACCGCGCTTCAGGTTCCTTTTACCGTTACACCACAGACAAACCAGTTATTTGTTGTACTTTCGGATGAAGTCTGCGACCGGCTTTCTGAAAAATACGTTCTGGAATATCAGGAAAAATTCGATGAAACACATTCTGTCATGAGAATCTGTACCAGCTGGGCAACCCGGCAGGAGGATGTTTCACAGTTCATGGAAGATTTAAAAGAGGTGTTGTAATGAAAGATATTTTATTTATTGCAACCGGTGGAACTATTGCATCGAAAAAGTCAGAAAATGGGCTAAAACCGCAGATTAAACCGGACGAACTGCTTACCTATATTCCACAGGTAAAAAAGGTGTGCCGCGTGCATGTGGAGCAGCTTTTAAATCTGGACAGCTCCAATATCGAACCGGTGCACTGGAAGATGATGGTCGAGTGTATCCAGGAGAATTATGAGCAGTATGATGGATTTGTCATTGCACATGGAACAGATACCATGGCCTACACGGCTGCTGCATTATCTTATATGATCCAGAATTCGCAGAAACCGATCGTGATCACAGGTTCACAGAAACCAATCAACATGGATATTACTGACGCCAAGACGAATCTTCTGGATAGCTTTGTCTATGCTTCCGATGCAAAATCACAGGGCGTTCAGATTGTTTTTGATGGTAAAGTAATCGCTGGAACGCGTGCAAAAAAAGTGCGTTCCAAAAGTTATAATGCATTTTCCAGCATTGATTTTCCGTCTCTTGCAGTTATTCAGGATATGAATATCATGCGTTATATTCCAATGATCCCATATGAGGATAAGGTTCGGTTTTATACCAGAATGAACGATAATATTTTCCTGTTAAAACTGATACCCGGAATCCGGCCGGAGATTCTGCCTTTTATTTTTGAACATTATGATGCAATAGTGATCGAAAGCTTTGGAGTCGGGGGAATTCCGCATTCCATCCGTGATGCATTTTGCAAATTATGTGAAGAACATCCGGACAAGATCATTATTATGGCAACACAGGTGGCACATGAAGGTAGTGATATGACTGTGTATGAGGTCGGCAATGAAATGAAGACCATGTGTAATTTCCTTGAGACGTATGATATGACACTGGAATCCGCGATCGCCAAGACGATGTGGATGAGTGCAAACGTGGACTGGAAGCGCTTTGACAGAGAAGATATCTTTTATAAAAACATCAATTATGATGTAATTTTTGGAAAAAACAGAAAATGTTAATCAGAAATCTCTATTACAACGTTGTAGTAATAGAGATTTTTTGCGTTTGTTTTTGCTATTATTACTAAATTTGAGACGATATTTTGAGTGAATTTCCCAATTGCCAAGTAAAAAGAAATAAAATATAATAAATACGAAAAAAAACGAAAATTTCGAATTCGCAAAGTAAGGAACACAGGAATATGAAACAAAACAAAGTAAATTATGAATTTGATGAAGCCTTTGACAAAAAGTTCTACTATAACGGGGATGATCTTGGCGCTGTCTATACAGTGGAAAAGACGAACTTCCGGCTATGGGCACCGACCGCAGAAAGCGTGGTACTTTGTCTGTTTGAACAGGGAGACGGAGAATGCCTGCTTGCAGAATATCCGATGCAGCAGTCGGAACATGGAACCTGGGTATATGAGTATCTGGGAGATCTGGAAGGCAGATATTATACCTATCTTGTGAAATGCGGCGGGGGAGAGAAGGAAACGATCGATCCTTATGCGAAAGCGGCCGGAGTGAATGGAAAACGTGCTATGGTAACCGATCTGAAAAAGACAGATCCAGCTGGATTCGATAAAGATCATGGACCGGCACTTTTACATAATACGGATGCTGTGATCTGCGAGATTTCCATTGCGGATACAACGGCCGATGCTTCATGCCACGCAGAATATCCGGGAAAATATCTGGGACTGACAGAAAGTAACACCGTAAATGACGAAGGAATGGCAACCGGAACCGATCATCTGAAGGAACTGGGAGTCACACATGTACAGATTATGCCATCGTTTGACTTTGGAAGCATTGATGAATCGGATCTTTCGGATCATCCTTATAACTGGGGATATGATCCACTGAATTATAATGTGCCGGAGGGCTCATTTGCAACCGATCCGTATCATGGTGAGGTAAGAATCCGTGAGTACAAACAGATGGTGCAGCATTTCCACCAAAATGGCATTGGCGTTATTATGGATGTTGTGTTTAATCATACCCATAATATTGAGGACAGCTGTTTCCAGAAGACGGTTCCAGATTATTTCTACAGAAAAGATGGGGAGCAGTATTCGGATGCATCTGCATGTGGAAATGAGATCGCATCGGAGCGGGCAATGGTTCGCAAATATATTGTGGATTCCGTATGCTACTGGGCAAAAGAGTATCACATTGACGGATACCGCTTTGATCTGATGGGATGTCTGGACATTGAAACCATGCAGCAGGTATATGATGAACTTAAGAAAATCAATCCGGATATCATTGTATATGGTGAGGGGTGGACCGGAGGAGATTCTACACTTCCGGTCGATCAAAGATCGTTAAAGGTCAATATCCCGAAACTGCATGGTGTCGGAGCGTTTTCCGATGACATCCGTGACAATATCAGAGGCCATGTTTTCTATGATGAAGAAAAAGGATATGTAAGCGGCGTACAGGGAAAAGAAAATGCAATCCGTTATTCAGTTGCCGGAGCATGCCGGCATCCACAGGTTGATTACAAGGCATATGAGTATACCAAATCCGGTGCCTGGGCGAAAAATCCGGTGGACACGATCAATTATGTATCCTGTCATGACAATTTGACATTGTGGGATAAAATGAGTATTTCCTGCAGGGAAGAGGATGAAGAGACAAGAATCAGAATGTGCAGGCTTGCGGCATCGATTGTATTTACGTCACAGGGAGTTCCGTTTTTCCTTCAGGGAGAGGAATTTTTACGCAGCAAACCAATTGAGGGAAGACCTGGTGAAGTATCTTCGAACAGCTATAATCTGCCATTATATACAAACGGTTTAAGATATGACCTGTTGTCTTGCAATAAAGAAGTATTTGAGTATTATAAGGGTTTGATCGCATTCCGAAAAGCGCATAAAGGTCTGCGCATGGCAACACAGAAAGAAGTGGAAGAACATCTGGTGTTTTTCTCAGATAAAGCAAAGAACGTTGTTTCATTCATCATTCAGGATGAAAAAGAACAGATTTTTGTTGCGTACAATGCTAATAAAGATGCAGTTGGGATCAGCCTTCCGGAAGGAGAAGCATGGAATCTCTGCGTGGATGGTGTAAAAGCAGGCAATGATACGCTGCAACAGATATCCTCCGGTACATATGAGATTCCGGGAATTGCCTGTATTGCAGCGTATCGTTCCTGAAATGCTGTATTATAATGTGGATTTGTTGATGTAGTTTGTTTTGTATTTGGAGTAAATGATCTTCTGGCTGCGGTAGAGTCCAAAGTATCCGGATAACATATAGCTTAATGCTACAGATAAGAGGAAA
The DNA here is from genome assembly GCF_009695765.1 of Roseburia porci. Lineage (GTDB taxonomy): Bacteria > Bacillota > Clostridia > Lachnospirales > Lachnospiraceae > Roseburia > Roseburia porci. The sequence continues at coordinate 89,168 of NZ_VUNI01000007.1, read as the reverse complement.
TATGGCATACCGTCGTAACCGAATAATTCAAAACTGATTAAAAGTGATGAAATCGGGCAGTTTGTAACACCGCAGAATACGGCGGTCATTCCGACAGCAGTACATAAAGTTGGGGAAAAACCGAAGGCCAGTCCAAACAGGCAGCCGAACGCGGCACCGATGAAGAAGGATGGAACGATTTCCCCGCCTTTATATCCGGCACCGAGTGTACATGCCGTGAAAATGATCTTCAGAAGAAAAGCTTCCGGGCGTACAGAACCATCGATACACTGGGCGATAATATTGATTCCGGTTCCGTTGTAATTCTGGTTTCCGACTAGAAGTGTCAGAAACAATACAATACAGCCGCCGACAAAGACACGCAGATACGGGTTCTGGAAAAACTTCTTATAAAGATGTTCGCTTTCGTGTAATGCCACACAGAATAAAATACTTACGAGCGCACAGAGCACGGCAAGAATGGAAATGCGGACAGAATTACCGACGGAAAAAGCCGGAATATCCGTAATCAGGAACATTTCGTTGGATACACCGAAAGAATATGCGATTCCATGTGCAATCAGAGAACTGATCACGCACGGAACGAGAGCGGCGTAATACATAACGCCGACACTGACAACTTCCATAGGGAAGATCGCTGCAGCCATTGGAGTTCCAAATAATGCGGAGAATGCCGCACTCATGCCGCACATGATCATGACATGTTTGTCTTTTTCATCAAAGTGAAAAAGCTTGCCAAGTGTATTTCCGAGGCTTCCTCCCATCTGAAGAGCAGCACCCTCTCTTCCAGCAGAACCGCCAAGCAGATGGGTGATTAACGTCGAAATGAAGATCAGTGGTGCCATCCGGAACGGAAGCTCATCATCGGAATGAATGGCGGAAAGAACCAGATTGGTACCGGTGTCTTTTTCATCGTGGAGCATATGATAGAGTGCGACGATCGCGAGACCTCCGATCGGGAGGAAAAAGATCAGCCACGGATTTTGTGTGCGCACAACGGTTACAAGCGACATGCCAAAATAGAAGGCAGTACCGCAAAGTCCGACGATGATTCCGACCAGGATCGCAAAGATGATCCATTTGACGGAAGTGATTGCACGTTTTAAATTATGCTGCATTTTATGTTTTATCTGATCGTTCATTAGATTGTCCTCTTTTCGAATTCTGATATATAACATAATAGTAGCATTGCAAATTGCATTTTACAATGGTTTTCCAGGGTTTTGGGTTGTCCGATTCGTCAATTCTCATAAAAAAAACTTACGAAAATTAGCGAAAAAGTAGAAAAAGAAAGAAATTATTGAAATACCTACCGGAAAAAACTATACTGTTTTTAATTGGATGAAAACGTTCCCAGTGGGATGAATACATACGAAAAATGAAATTGTGTTTCAGGAGGAATATAATAATGAGAACAAGTGGTGTCTTAATGCCGATATCTTCACTGCCATCACCATATGGTATTGGAACAATGGGAAAAGCAGCGAGAAAATTTATTGATTTTCTGGATAAGTCAGGTCAGACTTACTGGCAGATACTTCCAATCTGTCCAACCAGTTATGGAGATTCTCCATATCAGTCATTTTCAAGCTTTGCAGGTAATCCGTATTTTATCGATCTCGAATATCTCTGCAAAGACGGACTGTTAAAGAAGAGTGAATGTGAATCTTTCGACTGGGGCGGAAGTGAGAAGTACGTAGATTATGGAACCATGTATGAGTCCAGATATGCACTCTTAAAGAAAGCATATGCGAGATTCGAGAAAAAGCTCCCGGATGATTATAAGGAATTCTGCAAAAATGAGGCTGAATGGTTAGAGGAATATGCGTTATTCATGGCTTTAAAAGATGCAAATGACGGTGTTGCTTGGCTGGAGTGGGAGAAAGATCTGAAATTCCGCAAACCGGAAGCGATTGATGCAGCAAAGAAGAAGTATGCACAGGACATTGAATTTTACTGCATGCTCCAGTATCTGTTCTTTAAACAGTGGAAAGAATTAAAAGCATATGCGAACGGTAAAGGAATCGAGATCATCGGTGATGTTCCAATCTATGTTGCACTTGACAGTGCTGATGTATGGGCAAACCCGACACAGTTCTACCTGAACAAAGACCTTGATCCGATCGAAGTGGCAGGATGCCCTCCGGATGCATTTTCAGAAGACGGACAGCTCTGGGGCAATCCGTTATTCCGCTGGGATGTCATGAAAAAAGACGATTATGCATGGTGGACAAAACGTATTTCCGCTATGGCAGATCTGTATGATATCGTAAGAATCGATCATTTCAGAGGATTTGATTCCTACTATGCAATTCCGGCAAAGGATGACACTGCGAAAAACGGAAAGTGGAAAGAGGGACCTGGAATGGACCTTTTCCGTGCACTTGAGAAAAAACTTGGAAAGCTTCCGATTATCGTGGAGGATCTTGGATTTTTAACTCCGTCGGTACATAAACTGCTCAAAGATTCCGGATTCCCGGGAATGAAGGTAATCCAGTTCGCATTTGATTCCAGAGAAGACAGCGATTATCTTCCACATAACTATCCAGAGCACTGCGTGGTTTATACCGGAACACATGATAATGATACCTGCATGGGCTGGATGAAAACTGCACCGAAACAGGCTGTAAAATACGCGAAAGAATACTTAAACCTCACAAAAGAAGAGGGATATAACTGGGGAATGATGAGAGGTGCATGGTCATCTGTAGCAGAGATGGCAATCGTTCCAATGCAGGATCTCATCGGACTTGGTTCTGAAGCCCGGATCAACACTCCGTCTACCATTGGTAACAACTGGAAATGGCGTGCAACTGAGGAGCAGATCAATACAAAGCTTGCAAAGAGATTATATAAATACATGGTTATGTATGGCCGCGAGCGCAAAAAAGAAGAAACCGAAGAAAAATAGCATAATAAGAACACCCCTTCCATATATTTATTGTAAATGAGGAAGGGGTATTTTTATGGACAAAAATACAAACAGTGAATTTAACCTGTACAAAGACATTCAGGGGCGGACAGATGGAGAAATCTATATTGGCGTTGTGGGCCCCGTAAGAACCGGAAAATCCACATTCATTAAACGGTTTATGGATATATGCGTGATTCCGATGATGGAAGACGGAGGAGCAAAGGAAAGACTGATCGATGAACTTCCCCAGTCTGCCCAGGGAAAAACGATTATGACAACCGAACCGAAATTCATTCCACAGGAAGCAGCGCAGGTGACACTTGAAGATGGAAGCAGCATCCGTATGCGGATGATCGATTGTGTGGGATTTATGGTGGATGGTGCGAGCGGACACATGGAAGGTAATGGAGAGCGCATGGTGAAAACACCGTGGTCAGAGGAAGAGATTCCATTTGTAGATGCAGCGAGAATCGGAACTCAGAAGGTGATCCATGAGCATGCAACAATCGGTGTTGTGGTTACAACCGATGGAACTGTGGGGGAGATTCCAAGGGAAAATTATCTTGCGGCAGAAAAACAGACAATCGATGAGATCAGTGGGATCGGAAAACCGTTTGTCATTGTTTTAAACTGCGAACGTCCGTACAGTGAGGAAACAAGGAATCTGAAAGATCAGATGGAGCAGGAGTATCAGGCTCCGGTTATTCCGGTAAACTGTAAACAGATGCGGAAAGAAGATATTAACCGGATATTAGAGGCAATGCTTTATGAATTTCCGGTATCGAATGTGGCATTTTTTATTCCAAGATGGACAGAAATGCTTTCATCTGAACATTGGGTAAAGAAAATGCTGATCAACCGTGCACGGGAAATCATGGGGAATATGATCCGGATGCGGGATGTATATCAGGATACATGGAAAACAGAACAAAGTTCAGATGTGGAAGGAACACCCGGACCGGTTACCAGGGAAGAAATTAAAAACGTTTCGCTTGAACAGGGTACCGTAGCACTGGCAATGGAAGTAGACGAAAAATATTATTATCAGAATATCAGTGAGATGACCGGAATACCGATTGAAGGGGAATATCAGCTGATCGCTATGGTGAAGGAACTTGCTGCCATGAAACAGGAATATGAGCAGGTAAAGGACGCAATGGATTCCGTACATATGAAAGGATATGGCGTGGTGATGCCAAAGCTTTCAGATATTAAAATGGAGAATCCGGTTCTGATCCGCCATGGCAATAAATTTGGCGTCAAGATCAATGCAATTTCGCCTTCGATACATATGATCAGGGCAAATATTGAAACGGAGATCGCCCCGATCGTCGGAAGCGAGGAACAGGCACAGGATCTGATCGATTATATCAAAAAGGGAGAGGAAAGCCAGGAGGGAATCTGGACAACGAATATTTTTGGAAAATCCGTGGGAGAACTTATGGAAGACGGAATCAAAAATAAGATCGCACTGATGGATGATGAATGCCAGATGAAGCTTCAGGATACGATGCAGAAAATCGTGAATGACAGCAATGGGGGAATGATCTGCATTATCATATAACACATTTAAGGAGTTCCTATTTGCCGATTTTTCTGGTATAATTTTATAAATTACAAAGGGGGAATTTTAATGAATCCGGTATATGATAAACTGATGAAATGCTATGCATGTTTTCAGGAAAAAACGAAGTTCAGACCACGTGTCGCACTGGTTTTAGGTTCGGGACTGGGAGATTATGCGAAAGACATCCGGGTTGTGGAGACACTTGACTATCATGAGATAGAAGGTTTTCCGGTTTCTACGGTACCTGGACACAAAGGCAGGTTTATTTTTGGATATGTAGGAGATGATCCGGTTGTCTGCATGCAGGGGCGTGTCCATTACTATGAGGGATATGCAATGGAGGATGTGGTTCTTCCAATCCGTCTGATGAAGCTGATGGGGGCAGAAGTATTGTTTTTGACGAATGCAGCAGGAGGAATCAGGCAGGGCATGCAGGCGGGGGATTTTATGCTCCTGACAGGACAGATTGCTTCTTTCGTTCCATCCCCGTTGATCGGAACAAATATTGACGAGCTGGGACCTCGCTTTCCGGATATGAGCCAGGTGTATGATCGTGCATTGCAGAAGATCGTAAGAAAAACAGCAATGCAGCTGGATATTCCGCTTCAGGAAGGCTGTTATGTCCAGCTGACAGGACCACAGTATGAAACACCGCAGGAAATTGCCATGCTCAGGACACTTGGCGCTGATGCTGTCGGAATGAGTACCGCGTGTGAGGCAGTTGCTGCAAAACATATGGGAATGCGGATCGTCGGGATATCCTGCATATCCAATCTGGCCTGCGGAATCTCTCCGGTTCCGCTGAGCCATAAGGAAGTACAGGAGACCGCAGACCGGGTGGCTCCGCAATTTAAAAAACTGGTAACGGAAACCATATTGGAGATTGGCAGAATACAATAGGAGAACATATGAATATTCGTTTTTATAATGCAAAGATCCTGATCTCGGAGCCGGATCATAAATTCCGGATCGAGGAAGGAGAACTTTGGGTCAAAGGGAACAGGATCTGTTATATTGGGGACGGCGAGGACGTTACGGATGTGTGCGGACCGGATGAGATACTGATCTGGGAGCGAGAAATTGATGTAAAAGGCAATTTGTTAATGCCGGGATTTAAAGATGCACATACACATACGGCAATGACGTTTTTAAGATCCTATGCAGACGATCTTCCACTTCAGGAATGGCTGAATGAGAAGGTGTTTCCAAACGAAGCCAGATTAAAGGAACAGGATCCGTATCCACTGAATATACTTGGAATTATGGAATACCTTACTTCCGGGATCACGGCGGATTTTGATATGTATCCATATCCGATGATTACAGCAAAGGCAGCTGTGGATTGCGGATTCCGGTCGGTAATTACCTCGGGATTTAATGATTTTGTGTCGTCAATCGGACAAATGGAAGAGGAGTATCACCAGATTAATGAGCTGAGCGAGCTGACAAGCTTTATACTTGGATTCCATGCAGAATATACAACCTCAGGGAAGCATATGGAGGAACTTGCAGATCTGGCAAACCGCCTGAAGACGCCAGTCTGGACGCACAATTCGGAAACAAAGCGGGAAATGGCAGAATGCCAAAAGCGCTGGGGCAAAACACCGACACAGTTTATGGAATCCATAGGAATGTATGAATATGGTGGCGGCGGTTATCATTGTATCTGGTTTGACGATGAAGATTTTGAAATATTCCGGAAACATCATATGAGCGTTGTTACAAATCCGGCATCGAATCTGAAGCTGGCGAGCGGGATTGCTCCGGTCAAACGTTTTCTGGACGAGCATATCAATGTCGGGATTGGAACCGATGGACCGGCAAGTAATAACTGCCTGGATATGTTCCGGGAAATGTTTCTGGTATCCGGGCTTGCAAAGCTGAGAGAAGAGGATGCAGCCTGTGTTGGCGCAGAAGAGATCCTCTATATGGCGGTTACCGGAGGGGCACATGCAATGGAACTTTGGGATTGCGACTGTCTGGCAAAAGGAAAAAAGGCGGATCTTATCATGATTGATTTAAACCAGCCGAATATGCAGCCGGAAAATAATCTTGTGACCAATCTGGTATACAGTGGAAGCAAGCAGAATGTAAAAATGACTATGATCAACGGCGTGATACGGTATGAAGACGGACAGTTTTTCATTGGACAGGATCCGAAAGAAATATACCGGCAGGCAAACGCAATTATTGACAGAATGAAATAGGACAGAGGAAAAAGATATGCTGGTTCGATTTATACACCACAGCTGTTTTGTTGCAGAAACAGACAGCAAGGTGCTGATATTTGATTATTTTGAAGGTGACCGTGTGAATGGATACCATTTTAACGGAAAAATTCCAGAGTATGACAGGAATACGCCAATCTATATGTTTGCAAGCCACAGTCACAGGGATCATTTTGATATGGATATTCTCCGCTGGACGGAAAAATATCCCAATATAAAATATATTTTGTCAAAGGACATACGGATAAGTCCGAACTTCCTGAAAAAGCATAAAATTGATCCAAAGGTACGGGAGCGGATACTTTTTGTGGCACCGGCTGCGGAATATGAGCTGGATGACATGAAGATCCGGACACTCCGGTCAACGGATGCGGGAGTGGCATATTATGTCCAGACAGACGGGACAGGCATTTATCATGCCGGAGATCTGAATATGTGGGTCTGGGACGGAGCCGGTGACCTGATCAACGGTCAGGTGAAGTCATTATACCGTTCCCAGATCCGGAAACTGGAGGAACTTCCGATCGAGGCTGCATTTGTTCCGATGGATCCAAGACTTGGCAGAAATGAATTCCTTGGGATTGATTATTTTATGAAAAACACAGAGTGTGAACATGTTTTTCCGATGCACATGTGGCAGGACTACAGTGGAATTGCCAGATACAAAAAGCGTATCACAAACCGGGATATGGCGGATCGGATCATGGACATCACGGAAGAAAACCAGCAATTTATTCTGTAGAAGATCTGATAAATGGAATCGTTACTTGAATTATGAAAAAACATCATATATAATATTAAAGTTATAAGCAGAGGGAAAGCTTATGCATACAGGGAGGGATTACTATGATCGCATTTTTGGGATGGGTTGTTCATTATCTTATTGTGTTAGTTGTACTGGCTGTATTTGCAGGACTTGGTCTTACAATCGGCATTAAACTGCGCAAAAAGAAGGATGCAAAAGAAGCTCAGATGACAGATACTGTTGATCAGGCAGTTGAAGATAAATAAAACCAAGATATTTTGGAGGAATTCACATTATGAAGAAGAGTTATGGCGTAAACGAATTACGTCGGATGTACCTGCAATTTTTTGAAAGCAAGGGACATCTTGCAATGAAAAGCTTTTCATTAGTACCACACAATGATAACAGCTTATTATTAATTAATGCTGGTATGGCACCATTGAAACCATATTTTACAGGACAGGAGATTCCACCTCGCAGAAGAGTGACAACCTGTCAGAAATGTGTGCGTACCGGAGATATTGAGAATGTTGGTAAGACAGCACGACACCTTACATTTTTTGAAATGCTGGGTAACTTCTCATTTGGAGATTATTTTAAGCACGAGGCCATTGCGTGGTCATGGGAGTTCCTGACACAGGTTCTCGGACTTGAAGAGGATCGTTTATATCCTTCTATTTATGGAGAGGATGAAGAGGCATTTGATATCTGGACCAAGGAGATCGGAGTGCCTGCAGACCGCATTACACGTTTCTACAGAGACCCGGAGACGGGAGAATGCGACAACTTCTGGGAGCATGGTGCTGGTCCTTGTGGTCCATGTTCAGAGATCTATTATGACCGCGGAGAGAAATACGGATGCGGCAGCCCGGATTGTAAAGTAGGCTGCGACTGTGACCGTTTTATGGAAGTATGGAACAACGTATTTACACAGTTTGAAGGCGATGGCAAGGGCGGATATACAGAACTTGCCCAGAAGAACATTGATACCGGAATGGGACTGGAACGTCTTGCAGTTGTAATGCAGGATGTCGATTCTGTATTTGATATTGATACAATGAAAGCAATCCGTGACAGTGTATGTGCAATGTCTGGAAAGAAATATCAGGTGGATGCACTGGATGATGTTTCTATCCGTCTGATTACAGATCATATCCGTTCTTCCACATTTATGGTTTCTGATGGAATCATGCCATCAAATGAAGGACGTGGATATGTACTTCGCCGTCTGATCCGCCGTGCAGCACGTCATGGAAGAATGCTTGGCATTGATGGCTTATTCCTTGCCAGACTGTCTGAGACAGTAATCAATGAAAGTAAAGACGGATATCCGGAACTGGAAGAGAAGAAAGACTTTATCTTCAAAGTTCTGACACAGGAAGAAGAAAAATTCAATAAGACGATCGATCAGGGCCTTGCAATCTTAAATGATATGCAGGATGAGATGAGCAAAAACGGAAGTAAGGTGCTCTCCGGAGAGAATACATTCAAGCTTTATGATACCTATGGATTCCCGGTAGACCTGACAGCTGAGATCCTGGAAGAAAAGGGATTCTCATACGATGAAGCCGGATTTAAAGCATGCATGGACGAGCAGAGAGAAAAAGCACGTAAGGCACGTAAGACGACAAACTACATGGGGGCAGATGTTACCGTTTATGAGTCGATTGACCCTTCCATTACAACAGAATTTGTTGGATATGATAAGCTTACAGCCAAATCCGAGATTTCGGTCCTGACAACAGAGTCAGAAATCGTAGAGGCATTAAGTGACGGAGAGATCGGAACTGTTATAGTAAAAGAGACCCCATTTTATGCAACCATGGGTGGACAGCAGGGAGATAAAGGTATTATCAAGACGGCTTCCGGTGAATTTAAAGTAGAAGATACAGTAAAACTTTTAGGTGGAAAAGTCGGACATATTGGTAAGATGATCTGTGGAATGATAAAAACCGGAGATCAGGCAGAACTGATGGTTGATGAAAAACTCCGCAGCCAGACATGCAAAAACCATTCTGCAACACATCTGTTACAGAAAGCACTTCGAATCGTACTTGGTACACATGTTGAACAGGCAGGATCTTATCAGGACAATGAAAGAACACGTTTTGACTTCAGCCATTTCCAGGCTATGACAGCAGATGAGATTGCAAGAGTTGAGCAGATCGTGAATGACGAGATTGCAGCAGCACTTCCTGTTGAAACTGCGATTATGTCAGTGGATGAAGCAAAAAAGACCGGTGCAATGGCTTTATTTGGTGAGAAATACGGCGAGAAGGTACGCGTTGTTTCTATGGGCGATTTCTCGAAAGAGTTCTGCGGCGGTACACATGTAAAGAACACATCAGAGATCACTGCATTCAAGATTATTTCAGAAAGTGGTGTGGCTGCCGGTGTACGTCGAATTGAAGCACTGACCGGAGATAATGTGTTCGCATATTACAAACACATGGAAGAAGAACTGAATACAGCAGCTAAAACGGTGAAAGCAACACCGGCTAATCTGGTAGAACGTCTGGAACATCTGATGGCTGAAATGAAAGCACTTCAGAGCGAGAATGAGTCATTAAAGAGTAAGGCAGCAAAAGACGCACTTGGTGATGTTATGGATCAGGTAACAGAAGTAAAAGGCGTAAAACTCCTTGCAGCTTCTGTTGACGGAGTGGATATGAACGGACTTCGTGAACTTGGCGATCAGCTGAAAGAGAAACTTGGAGAAGGCGTTGTAGTACTTGCTTCTGCTAATGAAGGCAAAGTAAATCTCATTGCAATGGCAACAGACGGAGCCATGAAACAGGGAGCACATGCAGGTAACCTTATCAAAGCGATCGCAGCAAAAGTCGGCGGTGGCGGTGGCGGACGTCCGAATATGGCTCAGGCAGGCGGAAAGAACCCTGCAGGTATTCCGGATGCAATCGCAGAAGCCAAAAATGCACTCGAAGGTATGCTGAAATAAATAATTTTTCAGTATTTACGAAAAAACTATTGACAAATAGGAATATTTTGATAAAATCTTTACTAGTGCAATAAAGATTACCTTACAGTTGATGCACAATACGCAACTGGAGGGAGGTTAGGTGTGAGATAATGTCTAGTGTAATTGTAAAAGAAAACGAGACTTTAGATAGCGCTTTACGTAGATTTAAAAGAAACTGCGCTAAAGCTGGTATCCAGCAGGAGATTCGTAAGAGAGAACATTACGAAAAACCAAGCGTAAAACGTAAGAAAAAATCTGAAGCAGCAAGAAAAAGAAAATACAATTAATCAAACTGAAGGAGTCATCGCTTGTGCGATGACTTCTTTTTTTCAAAACGAGAGGGATCTATGAATAAAAATCTGAAAAAAATGATGACTTATTATCGGCCATATCGGAAGATATTCTGGGCGGATATGCTTTTTGCCATACTTGATGCGGCGGTAGCTTTATCGATACCATTGATCATTCGTTATATTACATCGAAGGTTGTCTTTATGGAACCGGATCAGGCTTTGCATAAAATCATAATGCTCGGAATTGCGATGGTTCTTATGGTGGCAGTTGGATGTTACAGTAAATTTTTTATATGCAATTACGGGCATGTTATGGGTGCAAAAATCGAATATGATATGAGAGCGGAGATTTTTGGACATTTTCAGAAGCTGTCTTTTTCCTTTTATGATGAGGAAAAAGTGGGACAGCTCATGTCAAGAATTACATCGGATCTGTTCGATATCAGTGAGCTGATGCATCATGGTCCGGAAAATATTGTAATTTCTATGCTGAAAATCTTAGGTGCATTTGTGATTTTATTAAATATCAGTCCGAGACTTACGGTTGCAGCATTTCTGATGATTCCGTTTATGATCGTTTACGCGTATTTTGTGAACAGGCATATGCGAAAAGCATTTCGACAGAACCGGATTAAAATCGCGGAGATCAATGCACAGATCGAAGATAATCTGTCTGGAATCCGTGTTGTAAAATCTTTTGCAAATGAAGATATTGAACAAAAGAAATTCCGTGTCGGGAATGAAGGATTTCTCAATGCAAAAAGAAACAGCTATCACTATATGGGAGCTTTTCAGGCTGGGCTTGGAAGCTTTACCACTCTGATCCAGGTGTGTGTGATCGTTGCAGGAACTTATTTTATAACGCAGGGCAGCGTGGATGTAAATGACCTGATTACATTTATTTTGTATATATCGGTTTTTACAGATCCGATCCGGACATTGATTGATTTTACAGAGCAGTTCCAGAATGGATACAGTGGATTTGAAAGATTTATGGAAATTATGTCGATAGAGCCGGATATCGAGGACTCAGAAGATGCGATCGAAGCCCCTGTGTTAAAAGGAGATATTTGTTTTAAGGACGTTTCGTTTGCCTATAACGACAGTACTCCGGAAGTGTTAAGTCATGTTTCCCTGAATGTGCCGGCAGGATCGTATATGGCGCTTGTGGGATCTTCCGGAGCTGGAAAAACAACGCTTTGTTCTCTGATTCCAAGATTTTATGAGGTGACATCGGGCGAGATTACCATTGATGGAATTGATATCCGGAAAATGACACTGAAAAGTTTAAGAAACCAGATAGGAATCGTTCAGCAGGATGTATATCTGTTTGCAGGCTCTGTTTATGAAAATATATTATACGGAAAACCGGATGCAACAGAGGAAGAGGTCTATCAGGCTGCAAAGAATGCAAATGCACATGAGTTTATCATGAGCCTTCCGGAAGGATATCAGACGGACATCGGACAGAGGGGTATTAAACTTTCCGGAGGACAGAAGCAGCGTTTGTCGATTGCGAGAGTATTTTTGAAAAATCCGCCAATATTGATTTTTGATGAGGCAACGTCTGCGCTTGACAATGAAAGCGAGCGTGTTGTACAGGAGTCGTTGGAACATCTGGCAAAGAATCGTACAACATTTGTCATTGCGCACAGACTTTCAACGATTCGCAATGCAGAAAAAATACTTGTACTGACCGAAGACGGAATTGCGGAGCAGGGAACTCATGAAGGACTGCTTGCAAACGGCGGAATTTATGAGAAACTGTATCACATGCATGATTAATATTTGCAATCTTTTTAAAATGCGAGTATTATATATCAGATGGGATGAAATACCCAAAGGATATTTGAAATGGAATTTCCAGAAAAAGGAGCGATTAAAATGACAAAAATTGACATTATTTCAGGCTTTCTTGGTGCAGGTAAAACAACTTTCATTAAGAAAATGATAGAAGAAGCCTTTACAGGTGAGCAGGTAGTTTTGATTGAAAATGAGTTTGGTGAAGTCGGAATTGACGGCGGATTTTTAAAGGATTCCGGAATCCAGATCACAGAAATGAACTCCGGATGCATCTGCTGTTCACTGGTAGGTGATTTTGGAAAGAATCTGAATGAGGTAATTACCAAATATCATCCGGATCGTATTCTGATCGAGCCATCCGGAGTTGGAAAACTGTCAGATGTAATGAAATCAGTTATCGATATTGAAAAAGAACAGGATGTAAAACTGAACGGACTGGTTACGGTTGTAAATGCGTTAAAAGCCAGCAAGCAGATGAAAGCATTTGGTGAATTCTTTAACAATCAGATTGAGTGTGCAACGACAGTTATTTTAAGCAGAAGCCAGAATGCAACACCGGAGCAGCTGGAGTTTTGCGTAAAACAGATTCAGGCATTGAATCCAAAGGCTGCAATTATCACAACTGACTGGAATGCAATAAACGGAAAACAGATTCTGAAGGTTATGGAGGGACAGGATTCTCTTGAGATGAAACTTCTTGCGGATCAGATGCATAAACAGGAAGAGGAAGAACATGAACATGAGCATCATCATGATCATGACCATGAAGAACATGAGCATGGTGAGAACTGCACCTGCGGATGTCATGACCATGACCATCATCATCACCATCATGCAGATGATGTATTTACAAGCTGGGGCAAAGAGACTCCTCATAAATATGAGAAATCAAAGATTGAAGAAATCTTAAAGACTTTCCGCGATACAGAAGATTATGGCACGATTCTCCGTGCAAAAGGAATGGTAGAGAGCACAGATGGTACCTGGATCTACTTTGATATGGTTGAAGGAGAATACGAGCTGCGTGAAGGTGAACCGGATTATACGGGAAGACTTTGTGTAATCGGAACCAATATTGATGCACACAGATTAGAAGAATTATTTGAGATAGCCTAGAAAAGTGAAAAGGAGTAAGTATGGCACAGGAGATACCAGTTTATTTATTTACCGGTTTTATGGACAGCGGTAAAACAACATTAGTGAATGAAACCCTGTTTGAAAATGATTTCGCTGAGGGCGGCAAAGGTATTATTATAATGTGCGAAGACGGCGATGTGGAATATGATCTTGAGAAATTGAAAACGGTCAATTTTCAGGTTGTTACCATTGATTCAGAGGAAGAATTTACAGAAGAAAAGATGAAAGAAATCAATCTTCAGTACCTTCCGGAGCAGGTCTTTATTGAGTACAACGGCACATGGGGAATGGACAAGATTCTGGAGATGAACCTTCCGAAGGACTGGATCATTGTACAGTCGCTTGCAACCGTGGATTCAACGACATTTGAGATGTATATGAATAATATGCGTGCAATGATGCAGGAGCAGGTGTTCTCATCCGACGTTGTAATTTTTAACCGTACCGATGATAATACAGACAGAGGAAAATTCCGTCGTCTGATCAAGACAATCAACCGTAAGGCTCAGATTGTATATGAAAGAAAAGACGGTACGATCGATGAACGTCCGGAGGAACTTCCATTTGATATCAATCAGGATATCATCGAATTATCGGATGCAGATTATGCAATCTGGTACATGGATGCTATGGATAATTACAAAAAATACGATGGTAAGAAAGTAAAATTCCGTGCACTGGTATACAACCCGGATAAATTAAAAAAAGGAATTTTTGTACCGGGGCGTTTTGCAATGACCTGTTGTATAGAAGATGTAACCTTTATCGGATTTAAGTGTAAATATGATAAGGAAAATGAAATTCCGCATAAGTCATGGATCGATATCACAGCAGAAATCAGAGTAGAATTTGCACGTGAGTATAAAGGAAAAGGACCGGTGCTTTATCCGATCTCAATTGAACCGGCAGAGAAGCCGGAAGATGAACTTGTATACTTCACGTAGTATAATATAAGTTTCAGTTATAATAACGATTCAATTTTGCTGACTTGACAAAGATACTTTAATGAGATAAAGTGTTGTCATGTTCAAGCAGAAAAGACCATTTCAGGACTGCCTTGAAATGGTCTTTTTAGATTTAAGGAGGTCTGTTTATGAAAAAGAAAGTAGTAGCAACAATAATGATGGCAGTTCTGGCGGCATCGTCCGTAGTTGGATGCGGTGCATCGAACGGGGATGAGAAGGACAGTTCTGCAGGAAGTGATAAAGTATATAAAGTAGGAATTGTACAATACGTGGATGACGCGTCCTTAAATCAGATTGAAGCTGCAATTGAAAAAGAACTTGATGCAAAGGGAAAAGAGCTCGGAGTTACCTTTGACTATGGTGATTATGTCAACAATGGTCAGGCGGATTCGACGGTACTTGGACAGATCGCAACGGATCTGGTAGCCGATGACGTAGATGTGATTATTCCAATTGCGACTCCGGCGGCTATGATTATGCAGAATGCGACAGAGGATAATCAGATTCCGGTTGTTTTTTCTGCTGTATCCGATCCGGTATCCGCAGGTCTGGTAGACAGTATGGATGCTCCGGGAGCCAATATTACCGGAACTTCTGATGCACTGGATACAGAAGCAGTTATGAAGCTTATGATGGCAGCAAATCCGGATACAAAGAAAGTTGGACTTTTATATAATAAGAGTCAGGATTCATCACTCAAAGCAATTGAAGAAGCCAAAGATTTCTGCGATAAAAATAATCTGGAGTATGTTGAAAAAACAGGTACAACCAATGATGAGATTATGCTTGCAGCGGATGCACTTGTATCAGAAAAGGTAGATGCCGTGTTTACTCCGACAGATAATACCGTCCAGGTTGCTGAGATCTCTATTTTTGAGAAATTTGCAGATGCAAAGATTCCGCATTATGCAGGAGCAGACAGCTTTGCATTAAATGGAGCTTTCTGTGGCTATGGAGTCAACTATGAAGAGCTTGGAACCAAAACAGCAGATATGGTTGTTGATGTACTTGTAAATGGAAAGAAACCGGCGGAGATGCCAGTACAGACTTTGGATAATGGTATCGCAACCGTGAATACAGAAACAGCAGAAGCAGTCGGACTTGATTATTCTGTATTTAAAGACATGTGCGAAGAATTAAAGACAACAACTACCAAAAAAGAATTTGAATAAGTAATGAGGAAATGGCTATGGGGTCAATTTTTACAGTTTCAATATTGCAGAGTGCACTTGAACTGGGCTGCATTTATGCACTGGTTGCACTTGCATTATTTATATCGTTTACAATTTTAAATATTGCGGATCTGTCTACAGATGGATGTTTTACATTAGGCTGTGCAGTATGTGCAATGGTAACTCTGGCAGGACATCCGGTGCTTGGACTTCTGGCTGCAACCGCTGCCGGAATATGTTCCGGATTTGTGACCGCGTTTTTACAGACCAGAATGGGTGTTGAGTCAATTCTGGCAGGTATTATTGTAAATACCGGTCTGTATACGATTAATATTGCGGTAATGGGATTTGCATCGAATGTAAATCTTTTCAGTTGTAATACGATCTTTACGATTGCCAGGGAAAAGCTCGGTGGAACCTGGTATAAGCTTGCAGTGATCTTAATCATTGTTCTGGTGATTGGTGCACTGGTAGCGTTATTTTTAAATACGAAGCTTGGACTTTCCATCCGTGCAACAGGAGATAATGTTGATATGGTGCGGGCGTCCAGCATTAATCCGGCATTTACGATTACCGTAGGTCTTTGCGTGGCAAATGCACTGACCGGCCTGTCTGGCGGAATTCTTGCACAGTATCAGAGATCCTGTGATATTAACCTTGGAACTGGTATGGTGACAATTGCTCTTGCTTCATTGATTATCGGAGAGACACTCATTGGAAAAGGGTCGATGTTCAAGCGGATCATTGGTGTAATTCTCGGAAGCTGCCTGTACCGTTTTATCGTTGCGGTTGCTTTGCGTCTGAATGTGCCGGCAGAAAGCCTGAAACTGGTGTCTGCGGTAATCGTTGCGATTGCGATTGCTTTCCCATATCTGAAAAAGAAAGCAGTTTTTGAGAAGAATAAAAGAAAAATCATGGCGGAACGAAGAAAAACGGCATCCGGAAGGGAGGAGAAATAATGCTTGTTTTAGATCATATTTCAAAAACCTTTAACCCGGGAACGGTAAATGAAAAAAGTGCGCTCAGGGATGTTTCCTTAAGTCTGGAGGATGGAGATTTTGCAACCATAGTTGGAAGCAACGGTGCTGGAAAATCTACCATGTTCAACGCAATTACAGGAGCTTTTTACGTAGATCAGGGAAGCGTGATTCTGGATGGAGAAGACATAACCTTCGAAAAAGAGTATGTAAGGAGCAAGGTGATCGGTCATCTGTTTCAGGATCCGTTAAAAGGAACCGCGCCACATATGACGATCGAAGAAAATATGGCACTTGCATATTTGCGGGCTTCGACAGCAAATCATGCATATTTCAGCAGAATTTCTGCATCTGATAAAAAGAAGTTCCGTGAACAGCTTGCCTGTCTGGACATGGGACTCGAAGACCGGATGAAACAGCCGGTAGGATTGCTTTCCGGAGGACAGAGACAGGCGCTGACGCTTCTGATGGCAACGATGGTGACGCCGAAGATCTTACTGCTGGATGAACATACAGCGGCTTTGGACCCTGCAACGGCAGAGAAAGTTTTAAAACTGACAAGACAGATTGTTGCAGAACGGAAGATTACATGTCTTATGGTAACGCATAATATGCATCAGGCATTGGAGCTTGGAAACCGGACATTGATGATGCATGCCGGACATATTGTATTCGATGTTCAGGGCGAACAGCGGAATAAAATGACAGTAGAGGATCTTCTGGAGCAGTTTTCCCTGCATGCAGGAAGTGATTTGGACAATGATCGTATTCTTTTGTCGAAGGATGAGAATTAGACATTGCTATTTTTGATAAAATTTATTAATATGTTTATAGTGTTGATTAAAGTACTGAAAAAGAGTGTTTAACTAGGAGGAATAAAATGTATCCAATCGTTAGAAAAGAACAACTGGCTGATCAGATCATCCTGATGGATATCAAAGCGCCACGCGTTGCAAAATCCTGTCTTCCGGGACAGTTTATTATTGCCAAGGTAGATGAGGTAGGTGAGAGAATTCCGCTTACTATCTGTGATTATGACAGAGAGAAGGAGACTGTAACCATCGTCGTTCAGACGATTGGAGCTGGAACCAAGAGAATGATGTCTCTGAATGTTGGAGACGAACTGGAAGATTTTGTCGGACCATTAGGCTGTGCTTCGGAATTATGCATGGAAGAGAACCTTGAGGAAACGAAGAAGAAAAAGATCGTATTCATCGCAGGAGGGCTTGGAACTGCACCGGTTTATCCGCAGGTGAAATGGTTACATGAGCATGGAATTGATGCAGATGTGATCATGGGATCCAGAACAAAAGATTTACTGTTCTATATTGATGAGATGAAAGCGGTAGCAGGAAATGTTTATGTAACAACAGATGACGGAAGCTATGGGTTCCATGGTATGGGAACCAACCAGCTGGAAGAACTTGTAAATGAGGGAAAACATTACGATGTCTGTGTTGCAATCGGACCAATGATCATGATGAAATTTGTCTGCCTGTTAACAAAGAAGCTTGAGATTCCTACTGTTGTTTCCATGAACCCGATCATGGTAGACGGAACCGGAATGTGTGGAGCCTGCCGACTGGTAGTTGATGGCAAGGTGAAATTTGCCTGTGTTGACGGACCTGAGTTTGACGGACATCTTGTAGATTTTGATCAGGCAATGAAACGTCAGCAGCAGTATAAGACACAGGAAGGAAGAGCAAAGCTTGCTTATGAGGAAGGTGCTACACATCATGGTGGATGTGGACACTGCAACGGTTAGAATCATAGATTATTGGAGGAAACGATGGACGTATTAACAAGAATACCAGTTCGCGAGCAGGAACCTCAGGTTCGCGCAAAGAATTTTGAAGAAGTATGTTATGGATATAATGAAGAAGAGGCAGTCGCAGAGGCAGGACGTTGTCTGAATTGTAAAAATGCACAGTGCATGAAGGGATGTCCGGTTTCAATTAACATTCCTGGATTCATTGCAAAAGTAAAGGAAAGAGATTTTGAAGGTGCATATCAGGTAATCTCTGAGTCTTCCGCACTTCCGGCTGTATGTGGACGTGTATGCCCTCAGGAGAGCCAGTGTGAAGGAAAATGTATCCGTGGATTTAAAGGTGATCCGGTTGCAATCGGAAAACTTGAGCGTTTTGTGGCAGACTGGGCAAGAGAGCATGGAATCAGACCTAAGATGGCTGACAAACTGAATGGACATAAAGTTGCTGTAATCGGTTCCGGTCCTGCAGGACTTACCTGTGCCGGAGACCTTGCAAAATTAGGTTATGATGTAACTATTTTTGAGGCATTACATAAAGCCGGAGGCGTATTAAGCTATGGTATTCCGGAATTTCGACTTCCAAAGGACAAAGTCGTGGCAGCAGAGGTTGAAAATGTGAAGTCTCTGGGTGTTAAAATCGAGACGAACGTGGTAATCGGTAAGTCTGTTACCATCGATGAACTTATGGAAAATGAGGGATTTGAAGCTGTATTTATCGGTTCCGGAGCAGGTCTTCCACGATTCATGGGAATCCCGGGAGAGCAGGCAAACGGTGTATTTTCTGCAAATGAATTCCTTACAAGAAATAACCTGATGAAGGCATTTGAAGAAGGCTATGAGACTCCAATCGCTGAAGGAAAGAAAGTTGTTGTAGTCGGTGGTGGTAATGTTGCTATGGATGCAGCCAGAACAGCACTTCGACTTGGCGCTGAAGTGCACATCGTATACCGCCGTGGAGAAGAAGAACTTCCAGCACGTAAAGAGGAAGTTCATCATGCAAAAGAAGAGGGAATTATCTTTGATCTTCTTCAGAATCCAACAGAAATCCTGGTAGACGAGAACGGATGGGTAAAAGGCATCCGCATTATTAAGATGGAACTTGGTGAGCCGGATGCTTCCGGAAGAAGAAGCCCGATCGAAATTCCAGGTTCAGAATACGAGATGGAGTGTGATACCGTGATCATGTCACTTGGTACTTCTCCAAACCCGCTTATTTCTTCTACAACAATCGGACTTGATGTCAATAAGAGAAAATGCATTGTTGCGACAGAAGAGACCGGTGCAACATCAAAAGAAGGCGTATATGCCGGTGGTGATGCGGTAACCGGTGCAGCGACTGTTATCCTTGCTATGGGCGCAGGAAAAGCTGCTGCAAAAGGAATTGATGAATTCCTTTCCAATAAATAAGAAATATTTGAATGCCTCCGGGAAGTGTTCCCGGAGGCATTTTTGCATGATGCGCAGGAAAATCAAAAACTTTTATGAAATCGACAAAGAAAGTAACGACAAAAAACAAAAAACAAGTATAATGAAAATAGAATGATACAAAATAAAAATGCGAAAGATGTTGCGTTAGATTGCGAAATACATAACAGGAGTGTGGAACGATGGAGGGTGAAAAGAAAAAAGCATATTTGGAAGAAGAATTTATCGTAGATCCCAAACGTGGACTGGATGAGAGTCAGGTACAGCAAAGATATGCAGAGCATGCAGTGAATTATCACGTGGATTCATCGACAAAATCCACAGCAGATATCATAAAGAGTAATATTTTTACGTATTTTAACATGATATTTCTGATTCTTGGAATTCTTCTTACGGTTGTGGGGGCATGGCGAGATATGCTCTTTTTGCTGATTATTGTCGCCAATACTGCAATTGGAATCGTTCAGGAGCTTCATTCCAAAAAGGTATTGGATGATCTGTCCATTCTGAATGCACCAAAAACAATTGCTATCAGAAATGGAATAGAAGAAGAACTTCCGTCGGACAGACTTGTTCTGGACGATATTATTATTTTATCCGCTGGAAGTCAGATCCCGGCAGATGCGGTTGTCGTAGATGGGGAGATCCAGGTAAATGAATCGCTGATCACAGGCGAAGCGGATGAAATAACCAAAAAAGAATCGGATAAGCTGATGTCAGGAAGTTACGTTGTTTCCGGAGAAGCACGTGCAAGACTGGAACAGGTTGGAGAGAATTCCTATATATCCCGCCTGACAATCCAGGCGACGAAAACAAAAGAAGGCGAGCAGTCAGAGATGATCCGTTCGCTCAATAATCTGATCATGGTAATGGGAATCATTATACTTCCGATTGGAATTGCACTTTTTGTCCAGTCTTATATTTATAATGAGGAATCCTTGTATACGAGTATTACAAGTATGGTAGCTGCTGTGATCGGGATGATTCCGGAGGGACTCTATCTGCTGGCAAGTGTTGCGATGGCGGTCAGTGCAGTAAGGCTTGCAAAGCAGGAGGTACTGATCCATGATATGAAGTGTATTGAGACGCTGGCAAGGGTTAATGTGCTCTGTGTAGATAAGACAGGTACGATTACCGAGCCTGGAATGACGGTATATCATTATGAATCCCTGGATCCGGAAGGCGAAGAAAAAACAAAAACACTTGTAGCGGATTTCGCACAGAATATGCCCGTGGATAATGAAACAATGCGCGCTATGCAGGAGTATTTTAAAGAGTCATCCGGACAGAAAGCAAAAGAGATTTTTTCTTTTTCTTCAGAAACGAAATTTTCCGGTGCAGTATTGGGGGAAAAATCATATGTTCTGGGAGCTCCGGAATGGATATTGAGAGATGATTATGCGGCATATGAAAGCCGGATTGAGAATTACAGTATGCAGGGATATCGTGTGCTGGTGTTTGCGGAATATGATGGAAAGCTACAAAAGGCACCTTTGACACAGAAAGCAGTTCCAATTGCACTTATTATGTTAGCGAATCCGATTCGAAAAGGTGCAAAAGAAACATTTTCTTATTTTGCAAAGCGTGGAGTGGAAGTTAAGGTTATTTCCGGAGATAATCCGGTCACAGTATCTGCGATTGCAAAAGAGGCAGGAATCGCTCATGCGGAGCGCTATGTGGATGCATCGATGCTCAAGACAAAAGGAGATTACCAGAAGGCGGTACAAAGATATACGGTGTTCGGAAGGGTAACGCCAAGTCAGAAACGGATTCTGGTCCAGGCTTTAAAAAATGAAAGAAAGACAGTTGCAATGACCGGAGACGGTGTAAATGATGTGCTTGCATTAAAGGATGCTGACTGCAGTATCGCAATGGCTTCCGGAAGTGATGCGGCATCGCAGGTGGCACAGCTGGTGCTTTTGGATTCTGATTTTTCAAGAATGCCATCGGTTGTTATGGAAGGAAGAAGAGTTGTAAATAACATTGAGAGAACAGCATCGCTATATATTGTTAAGAATATTTTTTCCATGCTTTTAGCTGTGTTTTCTGTCATCCTTTTACTGGAATATCCGCTGGAGCCTTCACAGGTATCTTTGATCAGTATGTTTACCATTGGAATTCCATCGTTTGTTCTGGCGTTAGAACCAAACAAAAACCGGATACAGGGCCATTTTATGACCAATGTGTTACTAAGGGCGTTACCGGCAGGTCTGACAGATTTTATCGTGGTAAGCGGTCTTGTGCTGTTTTGCAGGGAGTTTGGGGTAGATACGGATTGTCTTTCCACGTCATGCACGATACTTGTCGCCATTGTCGGATTTATGATTCTTTATCGTATTGCACAGCCAATGAATAAGGCACATATCATTATGATGATCGGAGTGATTGCAGGATGGCTGTATTGTATGCTGTTTATCAGCCATTTGTTTGCAATAACCGGAATATCCAAACAATGTGCGATGTTAATGGTTGTGTTTGCAATTATCACAGAACCGGTATTACGGTATCTGAGTCTGGCGGTGGAAACAATTCGCAGTAAACTGAAACGGTTTTTATAGACGGAGAAGACATTCCGCCAGCCGGTCGTTGTCTTCCGGTTTCATAAAACAGAAACGGATATATTGTTCATCCAGAAATGGAAATGTCGAACAGTCGCGTATCATCATTTTTTCGCGGATTGCCCGGTCAAAAAGTTCAGACGCAGAAAGAGACTGGTCTAAAATGCGAAGAAGCATAAAATTCCCGTATGGACGATATGGTTTAAAGCGCTCACTGGATGCAAAAAGATGATAGAGGCGTTCCCGTTCTCCGGAAATCAGAGATCGGGTTGCATCGATATAGGATTGATCCCTGAACATCATTTCTCCGGCAATTACGGCAAGAGAGTTGATCGTCCAGGGATTTTTTCTAGTATTGATCTGATGGAGCAGATCATGGTTTCCGGTGATCGCATATCCGAGCCGAAGACCGGGAGCAGCAAAAAACTTGGAGGTTCCTCTTAAAATGACAAGGTTATTATAATCGTTGGTTAAGGATACGGAGGAGATTTCCGAAACATCCGGTGCAAATTCAACGTAGGTCTCATCTACCATGACGTAGATTCCGTGAATTTTACAGTTGTCAAGGATCTTACGCATATCGTTCTGGCAGATACAGGTCGAAGTTGGGTTATTTGGATTACACAGGATTAAAAGATCGGTATCCTGATCCAGATGGGAAATAAAGTCATCGACATCAAGAACAAAATCATTGGATTCTTTGAGGGGGTAATAATGTGTTGTGCCTCCATCCAACATGATCTCACGTTCATATTCTGAATATGTCGGACCGAGAATCAGTGCCTTTTTTGGGTGTCTGATCTGGATGAACAGGGAGATCAGTTCGGTCGATCCGTTTCCGACAACAATATTTTCATAGTCACATCCGCAATATGCAGCCATGCTTTTTCGAAGAGAAGTATATTCCCTGTCAGGATAGCTGGTAATTGCATCGATGTGTTCTGCAAGTTCCGTTCTTAAAAGAGGCGAAATACCGAGCGGATTTACATTGGCGGAAAAGCTGACAATTTCTTCCTTCCGGATTCCGTAAATTTGTTCGATTTTTTCAAGATCACTGCCGTGAAAATGGTCTTTGTGCTTTAGCATTATCTTTCCTTTCATGTTGCAACGCTTCCGTAAATAGTTTATAATTCATTATAGTCTATATTGAGGAAAAAGCAATAAACAAGAAGAAATAAGCAGGTGATGGATTGCGAAGACGATTAAGACAGCTGGCCGGCGGAAGATTCGATTTCACACTGCCAAATGTATCATTTTCTGCGGATAAGATTGACATTCAGGTGAAAGAGGGGACGGATCATCAGGATGAATTTGAGATGATCAGTCAGAGTGAGATTCCGGTTCGGGGAATCGTGTATTCATCGAATCCGAGAATGGAATGTCTGACGCCACAGTTTGATGGGGAAAAGGTAAGAATCAGATATCAATTTCATAGTGAAGGTCTTATAGAAGGAGATATTCAAAGAGGGTGTTTTACCATTGTATGCAGCCAGAAAGAATATAGCCTTCCTTTTTGTGTTACAATTGGAAAAGAATATCCGGAAGCGGATTTTGGACAGCTGCGTACACTGGATGATTTTGTACGGCTTGCAAGGGAAAAATGGCAGGAAGCATATCGGATATTTTATTCTTCTGCGTTTGCGGCTCTCTTACAAAAAGACGATGAAAAGCTGCTTTATCGTGCGTATGAGCGTGCATTGCCATGTAATCGGAATATGGAAGAATTTCTGATTGGTGCGGGCAGAAAATCACCGGTTCATTTTGGAATCTCCCGTCTGCAATTTCAAATTCAAGATATAGAGGAAGAACAGCAGGAAAAAATAGAGATACATAAAGAGGAATGGGGATATACCCAGATCCATATAGAGACGGATGCAGATTTTCTGACTCTGGACAGAGAACGTATTACGACGGAAGATTTTATTGGAAATACACTTTTACTTCCTGTTACAATCAGACCGGAGTATCTGCATGCTGGAAAAAATTACGGAAGTGTTGTGCTAAAAAGCAATTTGCAGACATTTCGGGTAATGTTTGAAGTCTCCGGTGGCGAAAAAAGCGATTTGGAATTATGGAAGAAGAAACGCGAGACCAAAGAGGGAAGATGCAGAATCGCACAGCTTTATCTGGATTACCGATTTAAACGTACGGTAACAGGTGTGTGGGCGAATGAGAGTGTTCAGATTCTGGATCATCTTTATGCTTTGAATCCGGAGGAACCATTGTATCTGCTTATGAAGGCACAGGCTTTTATCATCAATAAACAGAAACAGGAAGCAGAATGGATTTTAAGTCAGTTTAAGAGGAAGAGCACAGATCACAGATCTCCGGTGTGGGGATATTATCTGTATTTGCTGACACTGATGCAGCGGGAACCTTCCTTTGTCGATAAGATGACAAATGAGATTGAAGATATTTTCCGGGAGAATGAAGACAGTGCATTGTTATTCTGGATACTCACTTTCCTGAGGGAAGAGTATTGTAATAACCCGGCGAATAAACTGAAAGCAATTCTTTATTGGATCGAAAAAGGAAATGCATCGCCGTATCTGTATCTGGAAGCATATTATCTGTATCAGCAGGATCCTTATCTTTTACATCGACTGAATCGTACGGAAATGAAAATCATGCGATGGGCAATCCGGCATGAGGCACTCACAAAAGAACTGGCAGAACAGATTTTTGATCTGATTCCATGGAACGATGGATTTGATAAGGTGATTTTCTCTCTGATGGAAGCAGCATACCAAAGTGCACCAAAGGAAGAGTATGTTGAGAAAATCTGTAGTTATCTGATCAAGGGACAGCGGTTTGAAACTGTATATCACAACTGGTATGAACAAGGAATTGAATTAAATCTGCGTCTTACCGGACTGTATGAAGCATTTCTGCTTTCCATGGATGAAGAAGAACTGGTAAGGATTCCAAGGATTATTCAGATGTATTTTCAGTATGACAGTGCGCTTCCGTATAAGAAGCTTGCGGTCTTATATCGCAACATTATTGCTGTGAAGGAGAAAGAACCGGAGGTATATCAGAAATACCGCAGAAGTATGGCAAGGTTTGCAATGGAGCAGCTGGAACAAAGACATATGGATGACGATTTGTCTGTACTTTATGAGGACATGATCGGACTTGGTTTTATCAATGCGGAAATTGCCATAGCTCTTTCCGAAATCGTATTTACCAATAAGCTGATTGTGAAAAATGTTGATGCAGTAAGAGCTTATATTTATCATGAACAGCTGGAAGAACCACAGATCGTGCCAATTGTGAATGGAAGTGCATATTGCAGTTTGTATGGGAAAGCATACCGCATCGTGTTAGAAGATGTGAATGGATACAGGATTACAAATACAGACTGCTATCGCACTGAAGCGTTGATGCAGCCGGAAAAATATATGCAAAAATGCAGAGCCTCTGCGCCGGAAAATCTGGCATATCTGGTTTATTATTTTGAAAAGCATCCGCAGTATGGCGAATGGAATGAAAATGACGAAGGCTATTTTGCAACGATTTTATCTTCAAAGGAATTAAGCAGTATATTCCGCAAGAAGATGCTTCCTGAGATCATCCATTATTGCAGGGGGAATGGAAAAGAACCACAGCTTGCAGCATTTTTCAAGACGATCGACATTTCAGAATATCAGGGAGAAAACAAAAGGCTGCTGCTTGAACTTTTGATCGAAGAACATATGTATGATCTGGCTTATGAAGCGATGGGCAGATATGGGATGGATCAGATTGGCAGTGCACAAAGGGTATCACTTGCAGGATATCTCATCGAAAAATATGAGTATGAAAAAGAAGATGTTCTGTTGGATCTTTCCTATATGGCTTTTCAGGCAGACAAATACAGCGAAACGGTTTTGGAATATTTAAGCAGATACTACTTTGGACCGGAAAAAACAATGATCGGTATATGGGATAAAGCCAGACAGTATGAAGTTATGGTGCGTGATCTGGAAGAACGGATTCTGACGCAGGTTCTGTATGCGGGCAATGTTACAGAACAATCGGATCAGGTATTTTTCGATTATGAGAAAAATGGTGGCACGGAATTGATTGAACTTGCGTATCTGTCATATCGTGCATATGAATATTTTACAGAGGGAAAGAAAATCGAAGCGCCTGTTTTTAAAGGAATCGAAAACAGATATCTTGCGGATCCGGAACTGAATGACGCATGTAAGCTGGCTCTTTTAAAATATTATGCGGAAAGCGGACAAGTAAATGAGACAGAACTTAAAATCGAGGACCAGCTGTTAGGCGAATATATTAAAAGAAATATGTGTTTTGCCTTTTTCCGCAAACTGGATAAGTCACTGATCATGAAATACCACTTATATGACAAAGTGATCTTAGAGTATCGGGCGCCGAAGGGAACACATGTTGTTCTGCATTACAGCAGAGATGAGGATGGCGAAGATTTTATTACGGAAGATATGCCGGAAATTTTTGACGGAATCTATACCAAGTCTTTTATTATGTTTTTTGGCGAAATGATACAGTATTATATTTCGGAAGAAGAAGGAAAACAGATAAAAGTATCGGAAAACAGCAGGATCACACATAATGAAGTGTATAGTGAAAATGATTTAAGCAGGTACAATCTGATCAATCAGATGATTATCTCAAATACGTTACAGGAAAACAGTGCCTTATTTAAAGACATGAAAGAATACAAAATACTTTCGAAAACCGTAAAACAGCTGCTGACTGTTTTATAATTTACAGAAGGACAATATAAAGAAGCAGAGGTTTGTATGGAAACAGCAAAACAGCCGTATTTTCTTGGCATCGATTTAAATGAACGATATGCCATGATCAGTTTCTATCAATTGAATATGAAGGAGCCGGAAACGGTCAGTATGATCGCCGGAAGCGAAATCTACCAGATTCCTATGGTGATCGGCAAGAAGAAAAATATCGGACAGTGGTATATTGGAGATGAAGCCAGAAAACTGGCAAAAACCAGTGATGTGGTATGTATCGATGAACTGTGGCGGCGGACAAGAAATCATGACAAAATAGAAATAGAAGGAGAAGAATACCAGGCAGAAGATTTATTTATTCTTTACATGAAAAAGCTTTTTCTTCTTCCGCAAAAGCTTGGAAATCCGTCTTACTGTGACAGACTTGTTGTAACGATGGAGCATCTGGACAGGGAGTGCATGGATCTTTTATGGAATGTGTCTGCAAAACTGAACCTGAAAAAGGAACAGTTTATGGTATTGGATCATAAAGAAAGCTTTTATTATTTTGCATTGAACCAGAAACCGGAGCTGTTTTTCCATGATGTCGTTCTGTTTGAATATGAGACGGAGGTTATGAAAAGCTATCGGCTTGAGAGAAATATCCATACAACACCACAGCTGATCACGATTTTAGAGAGAGATGGAAAAAGCATGGAAGGAGATCGTGATCTGGAATTTATTGATATCATGCAGGATACATTTGGAAAGCACATGATATCTTCGGTATATCTCGTCGGAGACGGCTTTGACGGGCAGTGGATGAAAGCTTCGCTTCCGGTTTTGTGCAGGGGAAGAAGAGCCTTTATGGGAAAGAATCTTTTCTCGAAGGGGGCATGCTATGCGGCAGCAGTATGTCAGATGCAGGAGAATTGGCCATATATTTATATGGGTGAGAATGAGATGAAGTTTAATCTCAGAGTGAAGGTTTTGCATCACGGAAAAATGGAATTTTATGATCTGATCACGGCTGGGAAAAACTGGTTCGAAATAAAGGGAGAATGCGAAGTGATTTTGTCAGGATCGCATGAAATCAATTTCTGGAAACAGCTTCCACACAGCAGGGAAGCAAAGATCGAAACACTGGAATTGACAGATTTTCCGGAAAGACCAGATCGGACAACCAGACTTCGGATTGTGGCAAAGCCGGTATCTGATGAAGAGGTTGAAATTGAGATCAAGGACATGGGATTTGGCGAGATTTTCCGGGCAACAGACAAGGTATGGAAATACAAAATGTCAATGTAATGGAGGCGTTTGAATGGGAGAATTATTATTATGCAGTGAACAGATTGCAGGCATGCCATATTACATTGAGGGTGTTGGTCTGAATGTGTATTCGCTGGAAGAATTAAGTTATTATATTTCCCATAATGTATATCTGATCGACCACTCGTTTATGAACAGAGAACTCTGTACATGGATGAGGGAGGAACTTCATGCGGATGAACTTGCGGAAACGTTAGAGAAGATGATTGATACAGGTGCAAAGTTATCCGGGTTTGTGGAGCTGCTTTTAAGGTGGACGGGATATTGCAGGGAAGAAGAGATAAACGATATTCAGCAGATGCTTATAAAACTGGAGAACAAAAGTGAGTTTGAATGTCGGAAACTTCGGGCAGACCGGCTGACAGAAAAGGAAAAATACACGGCTGCGATATGGGAATATAGAAATCTTCTGGGTGACAAAGCTGCTGAAAATGAACAAAAATCATTGATTGGTGATATATGGCACAATCTTGCATTTGCGTATGCGGGAATGTTTTTGTTTGATACGGCTTCTGAATGTTATGAAAAAGCATACAGGCTGAATGGGCGTAAGGAATCCTTAAAGGAATGCCTGATCATGCATCTGTGCAGAAAAGATGAGGAAGCATATCAGAAAACTGCAGCACAATATGAAGTCCGGGAAGAGGAACTGGAAAAGCTGCAGGAAGAAATAAGTGCAGTAACAAATGACGGAGAAATGCAGAAATTTTCTGAAAAAATAAATGAACTTGCACAGATGACATCGGATGGACAAAAGGAAAGATTTCAGGAAAATGTAAAACAGATGATTTTTGAATGGAAGGAAGATTACCGAAGGAAAACTCGGAATTAATTGACAGATGATATTTTTTAAGAAAAAAAAGAAAGAGAAAAACAATACACAGCCGAAAGCTGAAACAGAATTACAAAAAAAATTAAATCAGACAGATATCAAATATGAAGTGATTGATCAGTGCGAGCAGGTGATTGATGCATCCAGGGAACTGGAGGATATACGGAGTGAATATGGTCTTGTAACCTCGTATTTAAATGATATTCAGATCATAGAAGAACTTCCGGAAGATGAGATGCGCCAGATCCGGGATACGGCCGGAAATATTATGCAGCTGAATGCAACAAAGAATGAATTTTTAAAGACAGAGCATCAGATTACGGATGCACAGTTTACCCAGATCCAGGAACAGGAGGATTCGGTTCCGGATGCAATTAAGCGTCTTCAGGCCAATGAAACTTATCTGGATACAATCAAGCGTGATCTGAATTATCTTGAGGGAGAGAAGATTGAGCTTGGTTATCAGAAGGAACGCTGCAAAAAGAAACAGAAACAACTACAGAGACTTGCATTTTTTCTGCTTGGTTTATTTGCAATCATTGTATTTTTATTGCTGTTAATGAAGCTGATGTTTCAGCTGGAGACAGAGACATGGATGATTTTTGCAGCCTTTCTTGCAACGGTATCGGGAGTTTTTACACTGGTTCGTTATCAGGATTATGGTTCAGAGATCCGCAATTCGGATGCGAAGATGAACCATGCCATATCCCTGGAGAATCACGTAAAGATCAAGTATGTAAACATCAAAAATGCAGTGGATTATGTGTATGCAAAGTATCACGTAAAGAATTCCTATGAATTTATTTTCATCTGGGAAAAATACAATGAGGCTGTAAAGAAGAGAGAAAAACAAAAACAGACGGATGATGATCTGGAATATTTTAATAACAAGCTGATCCGTATGTTACATATACATCAGTTGTATGATTCCAAAGTGTGGATCAATCACGCCAATGCGCTTTATGACAAAAAAGAGATGGTCGAGGTAAAACATAATCTTCTGATCCGTAGACAGAAGCTGCGTACCAGAATGGAATACAACATGGATGTCATCCAGCGGATGAAGCGCGAAATTGAAAAAAACAGCAAAATTATGGGAGCCGGTGGGGCGCAGATCAGAGAGATTATTGCAAAATTAGATACGATAAACGGATTTCAGGAGCCATTTTAATGGCTCCTTTTTTCAAGCAGATTTCGAATGACATTCACACAGCCGTCACGTAGAAATTTTACAATTTCTTTACATTCGAAAGGAGAGATTGTAAATGATCCAGAACGTGTTCAGTCGTATAGAAAAAAAATATCTGTTAAATAAAAGCCAGTTTGAACATGTCATACGTGCACTTGAGCCGTATATGGAAATTGATGAGTATGGACTTCATACGATTCGGAATATTTATTATGACACTTCCAATCAGGAACTGATCCGCACATCGTTAGACAAACCGTGTTATAAAGAGAAATTCAGAGTTCGGTGCTATGGAGAACCGACACAGGACGCAAAGATTTTTCTTGAGATCAAAAAGAAATATCAGGGTGTCGTGAATAAAAGAAGAATTGCTTTGCCGTATAAAGAGGCAATGGCTTATCTGAACGACGGAACAAAACCGCAAAAGACGGACTGGCAGATTTTCCGGGAAATTGATTATTTTTTCAATTATTATGATTTAAGACCGGAAGTTTACCTTGCTTATGACAGAATTGCCCTGTTTGGAAAAGAAAATCCGGATTTTCGAGTTACATTTGATCAAAACATACGGAGCAGAAATTCCAAACTGTTGTTGGAGAACGATACAGATACGACACCGCTTCTGGAGGAAGGATACCGGCTTATGGAGGTGAAAATATCAGATTCCCTGCCATTGTGGTTTGTAGATATCCTGAATCGGGAGCAGATACGAAATATCAGTTTCTCAAAGTACGGGAACGTGTATCGGAACAATCTCATATCCGGGGTGTATCATTATAGTGTGAAAGAGGTAGAAATATGTTAGAATCATTATTATCAGGAGCATCTTCAACGGTTGCGGAAACCGTATCTATGTCAA
The DNA here is from genome assembly GCF_009695765.1 of Roseburia porci. Taxonomy (GTDB): domain Bacteria; phylum Bacillota; class Clostridia; order Lachnospirales; family Lachnospiraceae; genus Roseburia; species Roseburia porci. Next base: position 57,736 of record NZ_VUNI01000007.1, on the reverse strand, counting down.
ATGCGTTTGCCTATTGTATCATGGCAGGCATTCTTGGACTTATTATTTCAATTACTTATATAAAAACAGGAAAAGTTTCAAAGAATTTTTCAAGAACATTGATCATTCTTCCGATTCTGGTGTGCGTGGTAATGCTTGTAGTAAATGGTAATCTTGGAACATCGGTTGCAATTGTTGGAGCATTTGGACTGATTCGTTTCCGGTCATTGCAGGGCAGCTCGAGAGATATTGCATACATATTTTTTGTCATGGCAGCCGGACTTACCTGCAGCGTCGGGTATATCGGGTTTGCAATCGCAGTTACACTGATGGTATGTGCAATCTTATTTATTTTGCAATTTTGTCATTATGGTGAAGACCGGACAGAGAAGAAAGAACTTCGGATTACGATTCCGGAAAATCTGGATTATGCAGGAATTTTTGATGATCTTTTTGAAAAATATACCGTATCCCATAAGCTGAACAGGGTCAGGACGACAAATATGGGAAGTTTATATGAGCTGAATTACGATATTGCGCTTACTGATGAGACTGCGGAAAAAGAATTTATTGACGCGATCCGCTGCAGAAACGGGAATCTTACCGTAATATGTGGAAGAAAAGATTACAGACAGATGGAAGAACTGTAGAGGCGCAATTTCTGGTTTCCTGCATAGGATAATAATGTAAGTGAGTTAGAAAGGAAATCAGAATGAACAATCATAAAACAGACGATGACAGACCAGAACGAAAAGATATGGATTGTCTCGATCAGATGGCGCTTGCAATGGCGTATGTTCCCTGGCAGTATATGAGCCGTACCTATGATCCGGAAAAAGCTTTGATGATCGGTACGATATTTCCTGAACTTGATAAGAGATTTACCGGAAGATCAGGAGGTAGGCGATGAGTAATCAGACTGTAAAAGCAGCAAAAATGAATCAAAGGCAGCTCTTACGCTGGATTACGATGCTTGGATTCTGTCATGATGACATGATTTTGTATCTGGATACCCATCCGGATGACGCAGAAGCGCTTGCATATGCAAATCAATGCGCAGAGCTTTTGCGTAATGCAGTGAAGACATATGAAGAGCAGTATGGCATGCTGACGGTAAAGCCGGATCAAAACGTGCAGGAATGGAACTGGGTACAGACACCATGGCCGTGGGAAGGGGGATATCAGTAATGTGGAGTTATGAAAAAAGACTGCAGTACCCGGTTGATATTAAAAATCCGGACCCATCGATCGCAATGATCATTATGAGCCAGTACGGTGGACCGGATGGAGAGATGGGTGCATCTCTCAGATATCTTTCGCAAAGATATACAATGCCGGATCGGACGGTAGCCGGACTCATGACGGATATCGGTACAGAAGAACTTGCCCACCTCGAAATTGTGGCAACGATCGTGCATCAGCTGACGCGGAACCTGACGGCGGATGAACTGAAGGCAGCAGGTTTTGACCAGTATTATGTGGATCATACAAATGGAATCTGGCCACAGTCGGCAGGCGGAGTTCCGTTTAATGCATGTGAGTTTCAGTCCAAAGGAGATCCGATTACGGATCTGTTTGAAGATATGGCGGCAGAACAGAAGGCAAGAACGACATATGACAATATTCTTCGTCTTGTAAGAGACCCGGATGTAAGAGATCCGATCAAATTTTTAAGAGAGCGTGAAATTGTTCATTTCCAGAGGTTTGGCGAAGGTCTCAGGAGACTTACGGATAACCTGGATTCAAAGAATTTTTATGCATTCAATCCGGCATTTGATCAGTAATCACGTGTTGATAAAAGGTGTAATTTGTTATATAATAGCTTAAGCTGAGCCAGAAGGAGATGACAGGTCTTCTTCTGGTAAATTACTGCAATATATGTGCAGATAGAATGCACTTGAATTAAGAGGAGATATTAGAATGAGCAAAGTCAGAACAAGATTTGCACCAAGCCCGACAGGAAGAATGCATGTAGGAAACCTTCGTACAGCTTTGTATGCGTACCTGCTTGCAAAGCATGAAGGTGGAGATTTTATTTTAAGAATCGAAGATACGGATCAGGAGCGTTATGTAGAGGGTGCCGTGGAGATTATTTACCGCACAATGCAGGAGACCGGACTGATTCATGACGAAGGACCGGACAAGGATGGCGGATGTGGCCCGTATGTTCAGAGTGAGAGACAGAAAGCCGGCATTTATCTGGAGTATGCCAAAAAGCTGATCGACAAAGGACAGGCATATTATTGCTTCTGTGACAAAGAACGTCTGGAAGGATTAAAAAGAACCGTTGCCGGTAAAGAAATCACAACTTACGATAAGCATTGTCTGCATCTTTCCAAAGAAGAAGTAGAAGCAAAACTTGCAGCAGGAGTTCCATACGTAATCAGACAGAATAATCCAACGGAGGGAACAACAACATTCCATGATGAGATCTATGGAGATATCACAGTGGATAACAGCGAACTGGATGATATGATCCTGATCAAATCCGATGGATATCCAACCTATAATTTTGCAAATGTAGTAGATGACCATTTGATGGGAATTACGCATGTTGTAAGAGGAAATGAATATTTATCATCATCTCCAAAATATAATCGTCTGTATGAAGCATTTGGATGGGAAGTTCCGGTTTATGTTCACTGCCCGCTGATCACGGATGAGAATCATAATAAGCTGAGCAAGCGAAGCGGTCATTCTTCTTTTGAAGATCTGATCGATCAGGGATTTTTAACAGAAGCTGTCGTGAACTTTGTTGCACTTCTTGGCTGGAGCCCTGCCGATAATCAGGAGATTATGTCATTGGATGAGCTGATCAAGAGATTTGATTATCACCATATGAGCAAATCACCGGCTGTTTTTGACTACACCAAATTAAAATGGATGAATGGCGAATATATCAAGGCAATGGATTTTGACAAATTCTATGAAATGGCGCTTCCATATATTAAGAAGGTCATTACGAAGGATTATGATCTGAAGAAGATTGCCAAGATGGTTCAGAGCCGAATCGAGATATTCCCGGATATTGAAGAACATATTGACTTCTTTGAGAAACTTCCGGAATATGATCCTGCAATGTACACACATAAGAAAATGAAAACCAATGCGGAAACATCGCTTGAAGTACTGCAGGAAGTGCTTCCAATTCTCGAGGCACAGGAAGACTACAGCAATGACGCATTATATGCATCTCTTTGCAAATATGTAGAGCAGAAAGGCTGCAAAAATGGATATGTTATGTGGCCGATCCGTACCGCTGTATCTGGCAAACAGATGACCCCGGGTGGAGCAACCGAACTGATGGAAGTACTTGGAAAAGAAGAATCCATCGCCCGCATTAAAAAAGGAATCGAATTACTTTCTGAATAGTCTGTAGAAAGATTGGATTTTATGCAAAATACACTGAATGAACCGCAAGCTCTTGCGGTGAAGCATTTCCAGGGACCGTGCATGATTCTTGCCGGTCCCGGTTCTGGAAAGACCTTCGTTATCACACAAAGAACAGCCAATTTAATAAGAGAATGTGGAGTAGATCCGTCACATATACTTGTGATTACATTTACCAGGGCAGCTGCCAATGAGATGCGCCAGAGATTTCAGAAATTGATGAATGGAGAAGCTGGTGGAGTTACATTTGGAACTTTTCACGCTGTATATTTCATGGTATTGAAATATGCTTATCATTTTCAGGCATCCAATATTATCACTGAAGAAAAGAAATATCAGCTGATGCGGGAAATTCTTGCCAGATATCACGTAGAATATGAAGATGAAAATGAGTTTATCGGCAATCTGTTCCGGGAAATCAGTATGATCAAGAATACAAGGATTCCAATCGAGAATTTTTATTCCGGACAATGCGCGGAAGAACTATTTCGCAAAATATACAAGGATTATAAGTGCATGCTGGATCGATACAAACTGATCGACTTTGATGATATGCTCCTTTATACGTATGAATTGTTTGAAAAAAGAAAAGATATACTGGCATCATGGCAGAAAAAGTATCAGTATATTCTGGTGGATGAATTTCAGGATATTAATCAGATCCAGTATGACATACTGCGGATGCTTGCACTTCCGGAAAACAATTTATTCATCGTAGGAGATGATGATCAGTCCATTTACAGATTTCGCGGGTCGAAACCGGAGATTATGCTGAACTTCGCAAAGGATTACCCGGATACCAAAAGAATCCTGCTTGATGTGAATTATCGCTGTCAGAAAAACATTGTGGACGCTTCCTTAAACCTGATCAGTTATAACAAAGAACGATTTGAAAAGAAGATCAGTGCGAATCAAAGCGCCGAGGATCCGGTGCGCATCTTACAGTTTGCACAGCAGAGGGAACAGAATTTGTATGTGATCGAAGAAATAAAAAAGGCAGTACAAAGTGGAACGGAATTGTCGGATTTTGCGATTCTGTTTCGCACCAATACGCAGCCACGTTTACTGATGGAGCAATTGATGGAATATAACATTCCGTTCCGGACGAAAGAACAGATTCCGAATCTGTATGAGCATTGGGCAGTCAGGGATATTTTTACTTATATCCAGATTGCTCAGGGAAGCAGGAAAAGAAGGGATTTCCTGCAGATCATGAACCGGCCGAAAAGATATATTGGACGAGATTCTTTATATGGGGAAACAATTTCTTTCGAAGAATGGAAACGTATGTATGAGAAACAGCCGTGGATTGCGGAACGGATCGAACGTCTGGCATATGATATACAGATGCTTAAAAATATGAGTCCCTATGCTGCAATCAATTATATTCGAAAAGGAATTGGATATGATGATTATCTGAAAGAATATGCAAAGCAGCGTCATCTGAAGGAAGAGGATCTTTCGGATGTGTTAGATGAGCTTCAGACAACAGCCAGAGGCTATAAAAGCTATGAACAGTGGCAGGAACATATCCGGAAATATACCGAAGAAATGAGAATGATCGCAGAACAGAAAAACAGTAATCCGGACGCAGTAACCCTCGCAACATTGCACAGCTCAAAAGGACTTGAGTTTCCAATCGTTTATATAGTGGATGTCAATGAAGGAATCATGCCGTATAAAAAGGCGGTCCTTGAAAAAGAACTGGAAGAAGAACGAAGAATGTTTTATGTCGGAATGACACGTGCAAAACATGCGCTTACTTTGTGTACGGTGAATAATGTAAATAATAAGACGATGGAATGTTCAAGATTTTTGAATGAATGCAGAGAACAGAAAAAGACAAAATAAAAGAACCGTTAACTACATGAATTATGTGGTTAACGGTTCTTCTGGTTTTATTCATCGTCCATTTCATTGAACATAATTTCGTCCTGAACTTCATCAAAACGGTCAACGACAGCTTCGTACTCGTCATCATCTGTAATATTTTCAACAGATGGAAGACCTTCTTCGTCTTCATAATAACGATATACATAAAGATCGCCGTTGGAATTCTCGTTTCCGTCTGCATCTAATGGGATTAAAGCGATGTAATCCTGATCACCCATATCAAAAATGGTAAAGATCTTACATTCGACTTCGCCATCATCAAGTTCTAAAGTGACGCGGATATCATCTTTTTCTTCTTCTGTAACCGGTGTTGCTTTTTCATGTTTGCTCATAATTGTTTCCTTTCGTTTTATACAATTGCTTCAATATACAGATCCGGATGTTTGGTCAGATCAATGATCTCACCGGATTCGGTCTGGAGCATTGGGCGTGTTGGCTGTTCTGTTATAAAAATGATACGTGCGATCGTGTGATCATTTAAAAGAACTTTGCTGTTTACATAGGAATTCGCAATCCTTTTTAAAAATGGAAGTATAAATTTTGGATTGTAGCGGTTTACCCCTTCATCTTCAAAAGCAGCAATAACATCAAACGGGCACAGACCATTCCGATAGCAGCGGTCTGAAGTCATGGCGTCATAAACATCTGCAATTGCGACAATTGATGCAAAGTCATCAATTTCATCACCATGGAGACCGAGTGGATATCCGCTTCCGTCACAGCGCTCATGATGAAGCAGTACGGCCTTTTTGACTCTTGGATCAATATCCTGATCTTTAAGGATGTCATAACCAAACTGAGGATGCAGTTTTATGAATTCATATTCCTGTTTGGAAAGCTTGGATGGTTTTAACAGAATATCTTCCGGAATTTTAGCTTTTCCAATATCGTGAAGCAGGCCGGAAAGCGTGAGAGCGTCCAGATCTTCTGTATTCATTTGAAACCAGGTTCCCATAAGCCGGCATATGACGGATACATTTACACAATGTGCAGAAGTGGAATCATCCAATTCCTGCATGTTGTGAAGCATTCCGAAGATAGAAAAAGCCGTTGGGTTATCGTCAAAAAGTTCGATGGTCTCACGGATCAGTTCGGTACTGTTGAGTGGTACATTTTTAATGATCAGATCATTGATGGAAGTTTCAACCATGCGGACCTGTAAATGATAATGTTTTACAAATTTACGGTAGACAGGGGAATTGAATAATCGATCGATATAATCCTGTCGTACTTCATTTTTTAATTCAATCAGTTCTTTTGCTTTTTCAGGAAGGTCGCCTTCATGAATCGGAATTGACGGGATCTGATAGTATTTAAGCCTTGAAATCATCTGTCTGCTAAGTATAGAATCCTGTGGCAGGATCAATTGTCCTTTTGGGGAGTAGATATGCTCTGCTACAACCATTCCAACTTTCAAATTCTGAGTGGAGATATCTGGCATTCTTTATTATCCTCCTAAAGATGATATAAACTTTTTTTATTCTTAATATTATAATGGATTATACAACTTGTCAATTGCACATGAAGAAAAAGTTCTATACAAAAATTTGTAAAAAAGCTATAATATATAGGCTAAGAAACAGACAGGTGGATAAAAGATGCGTTATCAGGTATGCGAAGGAAATTATGCCCGAATGGGCATTACAAAGGATAAAGACAGTGTGATCTTTACTTTTGAAGGAGAAAAAGAGGACAAGTGCGAAATCGTACTTGTGAATCGAAATACAATGTGCGAGACAAGGATTCTGGCCAGTCAGGAGTTTTGCATGGGATCCTTGCGGTCTGTTTCGATGAAACATATAGATACAGAGAATACCTTATATTATTATGCCATAAATGGAGTCCCTGTCCTCGATCCCTATGCACCGGGAATTGCAGGACGGGAACAGTGGAATGATAAGAACCGCAGAAAGCAGCAATATAAAGTATTTGGAAGCATGAATTTTGATGAGTATTCATGGCAGGGAGACCATAATCCGGAAGTTGCAAGAAAAGATATGGTCATGTATAAACTGCATGTTCGTGGATTCACGATGGAAAATGCTCCAAAAGAACGGACTGCAGGGACATTTCTTGGACTTTCCCAAAAACTTTCCTATTTGAAAAAGCTTGGAATTACGACGGTCGAACTTATGCCGGTGTATGAGTTTGAAGAAATGGATATTCCGGTAAAACAGGAAATGCCAGAGTATCTGAAAGGAAAAATGAGACCGGAAGATCTTTTGCATATAAAAAAGGAGACGGAGTGTGGCAAAAAGGTTAATTTCTGGGGCTATTGTGCCGGAAATTATTTTGCAGTGAAAGCCGCTTATGCATTTGATAAAAAAGATCCTGCAAAAGAATTGAAGGATCTGGTGCGTAAGATGCATCGAATGGGAATGGAATGTGTTATGGAAATGTATTTTCCGGAGCACAGTAATCATAACCTGGTTCTGGAGGCTTTGCATTACTGGGTTCGTGAATTCCATGTAGATGGCTTTCATCTGATCGGACAGAATCTTCCGATTACAGCAATTGTTCAGGATGTGATGTTGAGCAGAACAAAGATTTTTTACGAAGCTTTTGATGAGGCCTTGTTAAAAGAAACAAAGAAATACAAACACTTGTATGTATATAAGGATGAATATCAGTTCCCGGCGAGAAAGATACTCAATCATGTGAACGGGAACATGGGAGAGTTTCTTGATCAGCAGAGAAAGCAGGGAACAGAAGCCGGATTTGTGAATTATCTTGCAAATAATAATGGATTCACACTGGCAGATGTATTTATGTATAACGACAGACACAATGAAGCAAACGGTGAGAACAATGAAGATGGCTGTGAGTGGAATTTCAGTAATAATTACGGAGTGGAGGGACCAACCAGGAAAAAATATATTTCGGATCTGAGAAAACGCCAGTGGCGGAATGGAATCATAATGCTGATGCTGGCGCAGGGCGTTCCGATGATATGGGCCGGAGATGAAATGGGAAATTCCCAGAATGGAAATAATAATGCTTATTGCCAGGATAATCCGATCGGGTGGACAAACTGGAAGACACGGGGGTCCCATGGAGAGCTTATTGATTTTGTCCGGCACATGATCGGATTCCGGCATGAACATGCAATTATTGCAAAAGAAACACCATTTTTATTTAGCGATTATAAAGCAAAGGGAACTCCGGATCTGTCATACCATGGGGAGAGCGCATGGCTATCTGGAATTCATCCGGGAAGAATGAGCGTAGGAATCCTTTATTGTGGTCAATATGCTCCGAAAGATACGGGAAATGAAGATATCTATGTCGGATTTAATTTCTTTTCCGGAATCAGTACACTGGCTTTGCCAAAATTATCCGGGAAAAGAAAATGGTATCTGGCTGTTAACAGTGCGGACAGAAAACAGCCTTATTACAAGGAAGCGGTGCCATACAAAGATCAGCATCAGCTGACACTCAGTCCGCAGTCAATTTGCATTTTGATAGGAAAGTAGAATATGAAGGCTTGGAAACATTTTTGTACAATTACAAAGCATAAAATATTAGTGATGAAAGGCTGCTTTCAGATCGGCTTATATAAGCAGGGATTACTGCATGATCTTTCAAAATACAGTCCGACCGAATTCCTTGTTGGATGTAAATATTATAAAGGCTATATGAGTCCGAACAATGCGGAAAGAGAAGATAAAGGATATTCTCTGGCCTGGCTTCATCACAAAGGCAGAAATAAGCATCATCTGGAATACTGGATTGATTATGGAATACCAGGGAAAGATCATCCCAATGAAAAAATGGGTATGTGTGGAATGAAGATGCCGATCCGTTATGTTGCGGAAATGTTTATAGACCGGGTTTCTGCATCAAAAAATTATCAGGGCGATGCATATACGGATCAGAGTGCACTGATTTATTATGAGAAGGGAAAAGGGCATTATCTGATCCATGAGGATACTGCTGCGATGTTAGAACTTCTTCTTGTTATGCTCGCAAAAAAAGGGGAGAAAGAGACATTTGCCTTTGTGAAGAATGAGGTATTAAAGGGAAAAGTCCCGTATGACAAGAAAGAACTGGATGCGAGAAAGGAAGCTTTTTATTCAATTTAACAGGGAAAAGCACAGAAATGGATAAAGTTTCATAGAATGTAGAAAGTAAGCATTTAAGGTGCAGCGTGAAAACTTTTTTGGCACCATTATCACAGGCGGAAGAGAAGGAATATCTGGCTCAACTGAAAAATGGAAATGTGCAGGCAAAAGAGGAACTGATACTTCACAATATGCGCCTTGTTGCTCATGTCGCGAAGAAATATCTGAATTCAGATGAAGAACAGGAAGATCTGATCTCGATTGGTACCATCGGTCTGATGAAGGCGGTATCGACTTTTGACCGGGATTATGGAAGCCGGTTTGCAACGTATGCGGCACGTTGCATAGAAAATGAAATGCTTATGTATTTCCGGAGCAGAAAAAGAACCAAAAATGAAGTGTCGCTGTATGAACCGATCGGCACCGACAAAGAAGGAAATCAGATCCATCTGTTGGATGTAGTTGAAAATGAACAAAGGGATATCGTGGAAGATGTCGAGAACAGACAGCTGATCGAAAAAATCCATAAAGGAATGAAAAAAGCGCTGACTCCACGGGAGTATATGATTATTTGCAGACGGTTTGGATTATACGGACAAAAAGAAGCAACGCAGCGTGAAATTGCAAAAGAAATCGGAATATCAAGGTCTTATGTTTCCCGAATTGAAAAAAGGGCCTTAAATAAAATGAAAAAAGTCATATCAGAATAAAAATACGTGAAAAAAGATAGGAGATGTGTTATAATCATCCTATCTTTTTTCGTGCAGAAATCTCTGCATTTTTCCCTTACAATTGGAACAGGAGAATATATGTACAGTACGGTAATGACTTCCATCGTGGAAGGAATCAATACCTTACCAATTTTTGTGGAAGCAGACATCAGTGATGGAATGCCAATGTTTGATATGGTAGGCAATCTTGGCCCGGAAGTCAGGGAGGCGAGGGAACGTGTGAGAACAGCGCTTCATAATTGTGGAATCATACTTCCGGCAAAACGCATTACCATCAATCTGGCTCCGGGTAATATCAGAAAGAATGGGACAGCATTTGATCTTCCTATAGCAATTGGAATCCTTTCATCAATGGGGATTGTAGACGAACGATTATGCAATGGGAAAATGTTTGTGGGAGAGTTGAATCTGCGTGGGGAGATTCTGCCTGTTAATGGCGTTTTCCCGATGGTGTCCGATGGTGTAAAAAATGGATGCAGGTCGTTTGTTGTTCCTCTGGATAATATGAGGGAAGCAGAACTTGCTGCGGGAGCAGAGGTTTACGGATTTTCCCATTTGAAAGAAATTATTGAATTCTTAAATGACGGGAACTATACAAAGAGGACATATAATATAGAAGAAAGTAAACCGGAAATGAAACAGATGGATTTTGCGGAAGTAAATGGACAGCATTATCTGAAAAGAGCATGTGAGATTGCAGCATCCGGCATGCACAATCTGCTTATGATCGGACCGCCTGGAGCTGGGAAAACAATGATATCAGAAAGAGTGGCAACGATACTTCCACCACTCACGGATGAGGAGAAAATGGAACTGTCCAAAATATACAGTGTTTGTGGAATGCTGTCTAAAATGAATGCACTCCTTTCGAAACGACCATTTCGAAGCCCGCATCATACGATTACAAAGGCAGGATTGATCGGAGGAGGTACGAATCTGCATCCCGGCGAATTATCTCTGGCGCATCATGGGGTATTGTTTCTGGATGAACTTACAGAATTTCAGAAGTCTACGCTGGAACTTTTAAGACAGCCACTTGAGGATCACCAGATTCGTCTTGTTCGTGGAAATGGTGCAGTGAGTTATCCGGCATCTGTGCTTTTACTTGCGGCAATGAATCCATGCGGCTGTGGATATTATCCGGACATGCAGCGATGCAGATGTACACCTGCATCATTAAAAAGATATTTTAACAGGATATCCCAGCCGCTTCTGGACCGGATCGACATCTGCGTGGAAGCCCAGCCGCTTAGTTATCAGGAATTGACAGGAAAAGCAAAGAATGAGAGTTCGGAGACAATCAGAGACAGAGTGGTGCGCTGCCATGAAATTCAATATGAACGTTTTAAAAAGGAGGAATTTTTACATAATACACAGATACCGGTCTCAAAACTAAAGCAATATTGCGGGCTGGAAGAAAAAGAGGAGCGGTATATGGAACATATGTATGAGAAAATGGGAATGACTGGAAGAACGTATCATAAAATTTTAAGAGTGGCACGGACGATCGCAGATATGGAAGAATGTGAGCGTATCCAGATGCGGCATCTGAATGAGGCAATCTGTTACCGGAGTGTAAATGAAAAGTTCTGGGGAGGTGGGAATGCATGAAATATGCACTTTGGCTTGCGAATATTCCTGGAATTGGAAATCAAAAGATCCGATATCTTCTGCAGGAGTGTCAGAATGCACAGGAAATTTATTATCTTGAAGAGCGATATTTTGAAAAAATATATGGAATTGATGACGAAGATATCAAGCGGATCGTAACAAGCCGCAGAATCTGGAATCTGGACGCAGAATTGTGGAAACTGGGAGAGCATGGAATTCATTTTGCTTCATGGGAACAGAAGGAATTTCCGGATAAGCTAAGAAAGATCCCGTCTGCTCCGTATGCATTGTATTACAAGGGAAAGCTTCCAGATCCAAAACGGAAAGCAGTAGCGATTGTAGGGGCAAGGGGAAGGTCGGAATATGGATGTTCGGTGGCAAGAGAGCTTGCACAAAAACTGGTCGATAATGGAATTGATGTTATCAGTGGAATGGCGAGAGGAATTGATGCAGACGGACATGTCGGAGCACTGGACGCCGGAGGAGAAACGTATGCTGTACTTGGATGTGGAGTGGATATATGTTATCCTGCACAGAACCGTTTCCTGTATGAGAAGATTCCACAGAAAGGAGGTCTGATATCGGAATATCCACCACATACAGCAGCAAAAGCGACGCTGTTTCCTGCAAGAAATCGTATTATTTCAGGACTGAGTGATTGCGTTGTGGTGGTCGAGGCGAGAGAAAAGAGCGGATCTTTGATTACCGCGGACTACGCAATCGAACAGGGAAAAGATGTATTCGCTGTTCCGGGAAGAGTTAAGGATTCTTTGAGCAGAGGATGTAACCGTCTGATCCATGAAGGGGCGGGAATCTTTCTGGATACAGAGACTTTTCTTGCAGACTGGCTGCTGTTACAGAATCCGGAAGCGGGACAGATGGATTTTAAAGACTTTCTGCTTAATCAGGATGAAAAACAGATTTACGAATATCTGGATTTTACACCGGTCGGAATCGGAACCCTGGTGGAGAAAACTTCACTTCGGCTGGACGAAATACTGGATATTCTTGATAAACTGACACAGAAAGGAATGGCGAAAGAAATTATCCCTAATTATTACGTTCGGTTGAATTAAAAAAGATGGATAAATGGGGAACAATTTCCGGATGATTTCGAATTTTTTGAAAATTTACTTGAAAAAGATGGAACGTTGGTGTATAGTAACAACGATTTTTGTCCGAGAGTTCGGATGATCGGAAGACCAGATAAAGGAGCGTATTTATGGCTAAATACTTGGTAATTGTGGAATCACCTGCAAAAGTTAAGACAATTAAGAAATTTCTGGGTAAGAACTATGAAGTCGTTGCATCGAACGGACATGTGAGAGATCTTCCAAAGAGTCAGCTTGGAATTGATGTTGAACATGGATTTGAACCAAAATATATAACAATTCGTGGAAAAGGAGAAATCCTTGCCAAATTAAGGAAAGAAGTAAAAAAAGCAGATAAAATATATCTCGCAACTGACCCTGACCGTGAGGGGGAGGCTATTTCATGGCATTTGAGCACTGCATTGAAACTGGAAGATAAAAATGTCTGCAGAATCAGCTTTAACGAGATTACAAAAAGTGCTGTGAAAGCATCCCTTAAGAATCCAAGACAGATTGATATGGACCTTGTAGATGCACAGCAGGCAAGACGTGTGTTAGACCGTATGGTAGGTTATGAGATCAGTCCTGTACTCTGGGCGAAGGTGAAAAGGGGACTGAGTGCAGGACGAGTACAATCGGTAGCACTTCGTATTGTGTGTGACAGAGAAGAAGAGATCAATGCATTTATTCCGGAAGAATACTGGAGTCTTGATGCACAATTACAGGTGGAAGGCGAGAAAAAACCGCTGATCGCCAAGCTGTATGGAAAGAATAAAGATAAGATCAGTATTTCCTCCAAAGAGGAGATGGATCAGATTCTGAAAGACCTTGAACATGGTGAATTTAAAGTACTGGATGTAAAAAAGGGCGAGAGAGTAAAGAAGGCACCACTTCCGTTTACGACGAGTACACTTCAGCAGGAAGCATCAAAAGCACTGAATTTCCCAATCTCCAAAACAATGAGAATTGCGCAGCAGTTATACGAAGGTGTGGATATTAAAGGACAGGGAACGGTCGGAATTATCACTTATCTTCGTACGGATTCTGTCAGAATCTCAGAAGAAGCAGATGCCGCTGCCAGAGAGTTTATTGGAAATAATTATGGAAATCAGTATCTTTCAGCGGGCGGTGGAACAAAGAGCAAATCCGCAAAGATCCAGGATGCGCATGAGGCAATCCGCCCTTCGGATATCAACAGAGTTCCGTCGGAAATAAAAGAGTCCCTGACCAGGGACCAGTTCCGGCTTTACCAGCTGATCTGGAAACGTTTTGCAGCAAGCCGTATGGCAAATGCAGTATATGAGACAACGACAGTCAATATCGGACAGGGTGAATATCGTTTTCATGTATCCGCATCAAAGGTAGCTTTTGACGGATTTATGCTTGCCTATGTAGATTCGGATGATGAAAAAGCTGTGGGAAATGTTTTATTAAAATCAATTGATGAGAATACAAAACTTTCTTTAAAGGAATTTGAACCGAAACAGCATTTTACACAGCCACCGGCACATTATACGGAGGCGTCGTTGGTAAAAACACTTGAAGAACTTGGAATTGGACGTCCAAGTACTTATTCACCTACGATCACGACGATCATAGCACGAAGATACATTACCAAAGAAGCCAAAAATTTATACGTTACCGAAATTGGTGAAGTTGTAAATTCAATTATGAAAGAATCATTCCCGACAATTGTGGATGAACATTTTACAGCGAATATGGAATCCCTTCTTGATGGTGTTGAAGAGGGAAAAGTAAACTGGAAAGCAGTTGTTGCGAACTTTTATCCGGATCTGGAAGAGGCAGTTCAGAAAGCTCAGAAAGAACTGGAAAAAGTCACCATTGAAGATGAAGTTACCGATGTCATCTGCGAGGAATGCGGACGGAATATGGTAATTAAATACGGACCACATGGAAAATTCCTTGCATGCCCGGGATTCCCGGAATGCAGAAATACAAAACCGTATTTTGAGAAAATTGGCGTAAGCTGTCCGAAATGCGGCAAGGATGTTGTAATCAAGAAAACGCGGAAAGGCCGTAAATATTATGGCTGTGTGGATAATCCGGAATGCGATTTCATGAGCTGGGGCAGACCGGTCAATGAAAAATGTCCAAGATGTGGCGGCTATATGGTAGTAAAAGGAAATAAAATCGTCTGTGCAGATGAACAATGCGGATATGTCATGGACAAAAAGGATGATTCGAAAGAAAAATAGATACAGATATAAAAATTTATTGAATTGTCAGAAAGTTTGTGTTAAACTACATTCAGTTGAAGAGAGTAGTTAATCATAGGAGGAATAGCATGAGCGTTCAATTGTTAGACAAAACAAGAAAAATTAATAAGCTACTTCATAATAACAGCTCTTCCAAGGTCGTTTTTAATGATATATGTGAGGTTCTTACTGGAATACTGAATTCGGATATTCTTGTAATCAGTAAGAAGGGAAAAGTTCTTGGCTCAAGCATTTGTAAAGGTGTCGATGAGATTCAGGAACTGATCGTGGATGAAGTTGGGGGTTACATCGATCCGGTTTTGAATGAACGTCTTCTTGGAATTTTATCAACAAAAGAAAATGTTAATCTTGAAACATTGGGATTTGGAGACGAAAGCAGAAAATACCGCGCAATTATTACACCAATCGATATTGCAGGAGAGCGGTTGGGAACTCTTTTTGTATACCGGGGAAATGGAGAGTATGATATTGATGATATCATTCTTACAGAATACGGCACAACGGTAGTTGGACTTGAAATGATGCGCTCTGTAAACGAAGAGAGTGCGGAAGAAGCCAGAAAAGTGCAGATCGTAAAATCTGCGATCAGTACACTTTCATTTTCAGAACTTGAAGCGATTATTCATATTTTTGACGAACTGGACGGAAAAGAAGGAATCCTTGTTGCAAGCCGCATTGCAGACCGGGTTGGAATTACAAGATCCGTTATCGTGAATGCTCTGCGCAAATTTGAAAGTGCAGGTGTAATCGAATCAAGATCGTCTGGTATGAAGGGGACGTATATTAAAGTTATGAATGATGTTGTTTTTGATGAACTGGACAAACTGAAAAAACATAAAAGTTTATGATCATGCTTATGGCTGTATCGCTTTAAAAACAGATAAAAGAACTTATATTTTGTATAGGTTCTTTTTTACGTATAAAATTGCACAAAAAGTCTTGAGTTTTTTTGCTTATATTATATACTAAATATAGTAGGTTTGTACTAAAGTGAGGAGATGAGAATATGCTGACATCGAATGCGTTTAATTATGTGAATGTCCTTGATAAGGCTGCGGATGCAAGCTGGACAAGAAAGAGCGTAATTGATAACAATATTGCGAATGTAGATACTCCGGGTTACAAGAGACAGGAAGTGGACTTTGAAAGTGTCCTGAAAAGAGAACTTGGAGATTATAAATATGAATCATTGAATTCAAAGATTAATCATGTCAATCTGTCAAATCTGCATGCAGATACCTATACAGATTATGCAAATTATTCCTATCGTATGGATGGCAATAATGTCGATATTGATGTGGAAGAAACAGAACTTGCTTCTGAACAGATCAAATATGAAGCACTTACTTCAAGTATCAGTTCAGAGTTTGCACGAATGAAAGCCGTGATCAGTTAATGAAACAGGAGGATAGAGATGGGATTATTTCAGTCGTTTAATATAAATGCATCTGGAATGACAGCAGAACGTTTTCGTACTGACATCATTTCAGAGAATATTGCAAATGTGAATTCGACATCGACAGAAGAAGGCGGACCATACCGCCGTAAGATCGTCACATTTGCGGAAAAGCCGGTAACACCGTTCAGCCAGTATTATTCTGCATCCAAGAATAAAGCTGTTGGAAATGGAGTAAAGGTTTCTTCCGTTACGAGAGACTATTCTACGGATTTTACAGAAGAATATGATCCATCGAATCCGGATGCGGATGAGAATGGATATGTATATTATCCAAATGTGAATACCGTTACAGAAATGACCAACCTGATCGATGCAACGCGCGCTTATGAGGCTAATGCGACTGCTTTTAATGCAAGCAAGAGTATGGCAGAGGCGGGATTACAGATCGGCAAATAATAGATAACACAGGAGAAATTTATGGATATTTCAGTATTAAATGGCGTGACATCAGATTATTTGAATAATTTCGCACAAAATGAATCCCTGGTTCAGAAAAAAGATGACTCGTTTAGCTCCGTGCTGTCTTCAGCAATGGACGCAATTGATGAGACAAACGATCTTCAGAATGATGCAGAATCAGAAACGATTCGTTTTGCACTTGGAGAATCCGAGAATACACATGATTTACTTATTGCGCAGACAAAGGCACTTACAGCATTACAGTATACGACAGCGGTAAGAGACAAGATGATTGATGCGTATAAAGAAATTATGCAGATATCAATCTGATGAACCAACAGACAAGATTTTAAAGGAATGTAAGGGGAATTTTAAATGCCAGAACAAGTACAAAAGATTCTGAACAGAATTCTGGAATGGTGGAAAAAGTTCAATACAAAGCAGAAAGCACTTTTGATCAGCAGTACGGCGGTTGTACTGGTGGCGCTTGTGATTCTTGGGATTGCAGTGACGAAACCGACCTATGTGCCGCTTGTGACCTGCGAAGATACTTCAAAGGCATCCGAGGTTAAAACGGTTCTTGACGGAGATGGCAGTATTGATTATAAAGTTTCGGATGATGGATTGACATTTCAGGTAAATCAGAAGAACGAATCAACGGCGAAGATTTTGTTGGGACAGAATAATATTCCGTCCGAGGGATTTTCTATCGATGATGCGGTCAATGGAAGCTTTTCCACAACGGAGGCTGACAAACAGAAAAGATATAAAGTGTATCTGGAAGATAAATTTGCAAAACATCTGGAGTCTCTGGGCTCTGTTAAGTCTGCAAATGTTGACCTGACACTTCCGGATGATGACGGAACGATTCTTTCTAAAGATGAGCAGGCAAAAGCAGCGGTAACATTGGAATTATCAGGAGATCTGAGCGAAGACCAGGCTTATGGCATTGCACGGTTCATTGCTACTGAGATTGGCAATGAATCGACAGACGGAATTACGATTCTTGATCAGAATGCAAATGTGTTATATTCCGGAGCAGATTCGGATTCTGCGATCGGAACTGCAAGTACGCAGCTTTCCTATAAACAGAAACAGGAAAATATGGTCAAAGATAAGATCAAGGATGTCCTCGTTGAAACCAAAATCTATTCTAATGTAGAGGTGGCTCCGAACCTGGATATCAATTTTGATAACACAGAGACGGCAACACATGAGTATAGCGCTCCGGATGGACAGACGGACGGAATGGTATCATCGAAAGATGAATATGAACAGGAGACCACAAACAGCGGAGGCGGAACTCCGGGAACGGATTCCAATGACGCAAATTCCTATGTGACACAGGACAATGAGAATTCGTCGTCTACAACATCTGAGACCAAAACACAGTATCAGAATAACGAGAAGATCACCAAGACAACAAATGCTGGCGGCAATATCAATTATGATTCCTCATCCGTTTCTATCGTCTGCACGAGATATGTTGTTTATGATGAAGAGACAATGGATAAGGCGGGAGAACTGAAAGGTACAACATTTGATGAATTTGTTGCGCAGAACAGTGATCCGGTACAGGTGACGGTTGATGATTCACTGAAGGAAATGATTGCAAATGCAACCGGATTTTCAACAGATGCGATTACGATTTTATGCTATCAGCAGCCGGAATTCCATTATAAGGATAAGAGCAACAGAACATTGACAGATATATTCCAGATCGCTTTGGCAGTACTTATTTTTGCACTGCTTGGTTATGTTGTTTTCCGGAGTACAAGAAAAGAGCCGGAACCGGAACTGGAACCGGAACTTTCGGTAGAATCTCTGCTTTCTTCTACTGCGGAGGCACAGCAGGATGAACTGGAAGATATTGGATATAATGAGAAGTCAGAGACAAGAATTCTCATTGAAAAATTTGTAGATGAAAATCCAAATGCGGCAGCATTATTACTGCGCAACTGGTTAAATGAAGATTGGGAGTAGTTTTTCATGAGCGAGACATATACAGGCGTACAAAAGGCGGCAATTCTTTTAATAGCATTAGGACCGGAGAAATCCTCAGCAATTTTTAAACATCTGAAAGAAGATGAAATTGAGGAACTGACACTTGAGATTGCCAATACAAGAAGTGTTTCACCACAGACAAAGGAAGATATTCTGAATGAATTTTATCAGGTCTGTCTTGCCCAGCAGTATATTGCAGAGGGTGGTATTGGATACGCAAAAGAATTACTGGAAAAATCACTGGGAGACGAAAAAGCACAGGATGTTATTTCCAAACTGACAGCTTCCCTTCAGGTTCGGCCTTTCGAGTTTGTGAGAAAGACAGATCCAAGCCAGCTGCTTAACTTTATTCAGGATGAACATCCTCAGACGATTGCGATGATTCTTTCCTATTTATCGCCTGCCCAGGCATCTATGGTGCTTGGAGCACTTCCACCTGAAAAACAGGCGGATGTTGCAAAAAGAATCGCTTTAATGGATCGTGCATCACCGGATGTAATTAAAGAGGTGGAAAAAGTGCTTGAAAGAAAACTGGCTTCACTTGTCAACCAGGATTACACGATCGTTGGCGGTGTAGATGCGATTGTTGCAATCCTCAATTCAGTTGACCGTGCAACAGAAAAACATATTATGGAATCGCTTGAAATTGAAGAACCAGAACTTGCAGATGAAATCCGCAAGAAAATGTTTGTATTTGAGGATATTCTGTTACTTGATGACCGTGCAATTCAGAGAGTACTGCGTGATGTTGAAAATTCAGATCTTGCGCTTGCACTTAAGAATGCAACCGAAGAGGTACAGAATGTTATCTTTAAGAATCTGTCCAAACGTCTTGCTGCAATGATCAAGGAAGACATGGAATTCATGGGACCTGTTCGTATGAAAGATGTTGAAGAGGCTCAGCAGAAGATTGTAAGTGTAATCAGAAAACTGGAGGATTCCGCTGAAATCGTTATTTCACGAGGCGGAGGTGACGATATCGTTGTATAATGTTGTAAAACAAAATTACGTAGTTCGTTCCGATGAAGGTACGCGTTTTATTAATTCCGATGAAGTATTGGAACATAAACTGGCATCGGAAAGAGAAAATCAGGAGGCGGCTGCTTATGGAGAAAACGCCGAGGGTCAGAACATGGCGGAACAGCCGACAGCGGAGCAGGTTCTTCAGGCTGCAAGAATACAGGCCGGGCTGATTGAAGGAAAAGCCAAAGACGAAGCTGATAAAATGCTTGAAAGCGCAAAAGATCAGGTGCTTACTTTGTTTGAAGAACAAAGACAGGCCGGATATGCTGAGGGAATGCGGCAGTTTGAGGAAGAACGCGAACAATTGCGTGAGCAATTGGAAGATGAGTATTCGAAGAAGAAAGATGAACTGGTGAAGGAGTTTGATACAAGAAAAGAAACTCTGGAAAATGATATTGTTGATGCTGTGATACAGGTTTTTGACAAGGTGTTCCATATCCAGTTCGAAAATAAAAAAGAAATTTTGATCTATCTGATTAAAAATATGATTGATCATAATGAAAATGACAAGAATTTTCATGTGAGAGTATCGCCTGAAAATAAACAGTATCTGTCAGAACATCCGGAAATTATTGCGCAGGAATTTTCGGATCAGATCATAATTGATTATATTGCAGATCCTGCGCTGGATAATACAGAATGCACGGTGGAAACAGATTCCGGAGTGTTTGACTGCAGTATTGATACAGAATTTCAGAATTTGATCAGAGATATAAAATCTCTGTGCTAGAATGCTTTGAGTTGGAGAATGTTTGGTGGTTAAAGAAGCAGAAAAATACCTTCAGCTTTTAGACAGAAGTTATTACAAAAGCTATGGTAAAGTTACAAAAGTTGTAGGACTGACAATTGAATCGGTTGGACCTGAGGCGAGATTGAATGACCTTTGCCGCATTTATCTGAATAAGGACAAAACTACATCTGTGATGGCAGAAGTAGTTGGATTTCAGGAAATGCGGCTGATTTTGATGCCACTTGATAACGTTGAGGGCGTTGGAATTGGATGTACTGTTGAGAATACAGGACATCCTTTGTCTGTTATGGTGGGAGATGAAATCCTTGGGCATACACTGGATGGAATCGGAAGACCGACGGATACCAGCGATCTGGAAACCAACCTCTATTATCCAGTTGAGGCAGATCCGCCAGATCCGATGGACAGAAAAATTATCAGCGAAGTTCTCCCACTTGGCGTGAAAGCAGTGGATGGACTTATTACGGTTGGAAAAGGACAGAGAATCGGAATTTTTGCCGGTTCAGGAGTCGGAAAAAGTACGCTTCTTGGAATGTTTGCACGTAATACCAAAGCGGATATCAATGTAATTGCACTGATCGGTGAACGAGGAAGAGAAGTACGCGAATTTATTGAACGTGATCTGGGGCCGGAAGGAATGGCAAGATCGGTTGTTGTTGTGGCAACCTCTGACAAACCGGCATTGATTCGAAAAAATGCGGCAAAAACAGCCACGGCGATTGCTGAATACTTCAGGGATCAGGGGAAAGATGTACTTCTTATGATGGATTCCCTGACACGTTTTTCGATGGCTCAAAGAGAGATTGGACTGGCCTCTGGAGAACCACCGGTTACCAGAGGGTATCCGCCGAGTGTGTATTCGGAAATGCCAAAGCTTTTGGAACGTGCCGGAACTTCGGAAAATGGATCGATTACGGGACTATATACGGTGCTTGTTGATGGTGATGATTTTAACGAACCGATTACAGATACTGCGAGAAGTATTCTCGATGGACATATTATGTTAGACCGGAAGCTGGGACACAAAAATCATTATCCTGCAATTGACGTTTTACAGAGTATTTCAAGGGTAATGAGCGCGATTGCAACGAAGGAACATAAAGAGCTTGCAGGAAAACTGAAAAATGTTCTTGCAACATATCAGGAAGCAGAGGATCTGATCAATATTGGTGCATATAAGAATGGTTCCAATCCGGAAATTGATTATGCAATTCAAAAAATTGCTGCAGTAAACCAATTCCTCTGCCAGGGAACCGATGAAAAATTTACGTTTGAGGAAGAAATTGAACTTTTGAAACAGGTTTTTGCTGAGTAGGAGTATGAATGGCGAAGTTTAGATATCGGATGCAGAATATCCTTGATATAAAAAGAAAACTGGAAAGTCAGGCGAGAGTTACTTTCAGTCAGGCAAATGCCAGATATCTTGAGGAAGAAGAAAAACTTCAGACTCTTGTTCTGGAACGTCTGAAATATGACAGCGAACTTAAGGAACAGCTTTCCGGTAATCTGGATATTTTACAGGTGAAACGTGCAAGAGAGAATGCAAATACAATGAAAACGCTTGTCCGCCGTCAGATGATGGAGGTACACAAAGCTGAAATGACATTGGAGGCGGCAAGGGAGGAACTTGGTATTGTCATGAAAGAAAGAAAAACTCAGGAAATACTAAGAGATAAAGATTTTGAAGAATTCAAAAAAGAATTAATGCGCCAGGAATCAAAAGAAATTGATGAACTGGTAAGCTATACATACAACCCGAACTAGAAGAAAGACAGAATTATCGGGAAGGAGATACGATATGGCAGAAGAAATGAATCCGAATGATTCACAGGAAACAAAGGAAAAAGAGCTTACAAAAGAAGAACGAAAAGAACAGAAACGACGCGAAAAAGAAGAAAAGAAGTTAGCTAAGAAAAAAGGCAAAAAACAGGGCGAGGATCAGGACGAGGAAGAAGAAAAGACAACCGGAAAGGTGGTTATTTTCTTCGTAACATTATTAATTATACTGATCTGGCTTGGAATTATTGCAATTCTTATTAAGACAGATGTCGGTGGATTTGGTTCTTCTGTGCTTTCTCCAATGCTTAAGAACGTACCGTATGTGAATAAAATACTTCCGGCGTCAAGTGAAGCGGTTACGGACGGTTCGCAAACGACAGAGGAATATCCGTATGAATCATTAAACGATGCAATTAACAGAATCAAAGAACTTGAGGTTGAAGTAGATAATGCTGCTGCAACAAAACAGCAGGATGATGCAACGATTGCAGACTTACAGGCTCAGGTAGATGATCTTTCAAAGTATAAAGATGAACAGGCAGCTTTTGAGGACGAAAAAGAAAAGTTCTATGAAGATGTTGTCTTTTCGGATCAGGCTCCGGATATAAGCCAGTATAAGGCTTATTATGAGAGTATTGATCCGGCAAATGCAGAGGTCCTGTATAAACAGGTGGTAGAGCAGCTTACGTATGATTCTGAAGTTGAGGATTATGCGAAAACATATGCATCCATGAAACCAAAAGAAGCAGCGGCTATTTTTGACACAATGACAGATAACCTGAGCCTGGTCGCAAATATTCTATCGGCGATGGATACGCAGTCAAGAGCGGATATCCTTGGAAAAATGAATTCGGATACAGCAGCACAGGTTACAAAACTGCTGGAACCGGAACAACAGCAGCAACAGTAGGACAGACGTAATGCTGAATAAAGCAAGAAAGGAGGAAGGATGATGAAAACGATGGATGTAATGCAAACAAACGCAGTAAATGCAGCAAATAGCAATGGAATCGGAAAGACTTCCAGCGCACAGAAGAGTCCGGCAAAAACGGAAACATTTTCCGGAATGCTCAGACAGTATGGAAAGACACCGGCAAATACGGTGAGCCAGAGTCAGACGCCGGATCATTCACTGACAGACACAAAACAGATGACATATCCTGTGAAGCAGAACCAGATACAGCCTGCAAAGAAGCTTTCGGTTGAAGAAACGGTTCAGAATAATAAGGATACCGTTGAGGATGTTACGAATCGCATTGTCCAGACAATTGCAGAAGATCTGAATGTGGATGAACAGCAGATTGCAGATGCGATGGAAACGCTTGGACTGACGGTGATGCAGCTACTGCAG
Organism: Roseburia porci; assembly: GCF_009695765.1. Classification (GTDB taxonomy): domain Bacteria; phylum Bacillota; class Clostridia; order Lachnospirales; family Lachnospiraceae; genus Roseburia; species Roseburia porci. The sequence continues at coordinate 33,977 of NZ_VUNI01000007.1, read as the reverse complement.
CCACAGAATCTGATGGAACTTGTGCAGACAATTACCGGAACAGATAACCCGGCAGAATTACTTTTGAATGCAGATTTTCAACTTGTAATGAAAGATATGTCCGACCTGACAGGAAAAATTCTGCAACAGCTGGATCTGGGCGAAAATCAGTTAGATGAATTGGTGGATGCGATGCAACCGGCAGAAGAAATGCAGACAGTTGATGTCAACCCGCAGGAACCGGATGTTTTACAGAATGTATCAGAAAATCAGCAGATGAATCAGCCGGATGACTCGAACGTTATGGAAAATCAGAATATGACGGAAGAACCTGTTACGGAAGGAATGAATGAGATTCATCAGGAAAGTGTCTCGAAAAATTTACCGGTCGATGAGATTGAAACGGATCAAAGTCGGGAAACAAAGACTCAGACATCGGTGGAAATTGAGGTACAGGATCAGCCACTGGATAGCATTCATGAACAGACGGAGTCAGGAAATCCTGAGATGAATCAGAAAAAAGATGAATCGCAGATGAATGAAAATGTTCTTTTAAACGGAGCAGCAACATCACAGATAGAACCGGAGAATGTTTTTACGGTTGAAAAACAGGATACGACAGTTCATATGAATGTGATCGACATGATCGAGCAGATTGCAGAACAGACAAAAGTTACACTTTCGCAGGATGTTTCAACAATGGAAATGCAATTAAAGCCGGAGAATCTCGGAAGGGTTTATCTTGAAGTCTCTACAAAAGAAGGCGCTGTTCGTGCACAGATTGCAGTACAGGATGAGATGGTAAAAGAGGCACTTCAGACACAGGTTGCAACACTTCAGGAAAAGTTGAACCAGGCGGGTGTGCGTGTTGATGCAGTAGAAGTTACTGTAGCATCGCATCAGTTTGAAAAGAATCTGGAACAGGATCAGAAACAACAGGAAGATCCGAATACAGATCAGAATCATTCCGAAAGACGTGGAAGAAATCTGAAGCTGGATGAACTGGATGGAATGAACGGACTGATGACAGAGGAAGAACAGCTTGCAGCACAGATTATGAAAGACAATGGTAATTCCGTTGATCTTACAGCATAGAAGAAAGGAGATGAAACAATGGCAGGAATAACAGCAAACGTTGTAGATGGAAAATTACAATATGATTATACGGATACTGCAAAGAAAAAGGAAGAAGAGTCGAAAGGATCAAATCTTGGATATGATCAGTTCCTTCAGCTTTTGTGTGCAGAAATGCAGTATCAGGATCCACTGGAACCGACAAGTAATACGGATTACGTTGCACAGCTCGCAACATTCTCACAACTTGAAGCAACACTCTCAATGGAGAATACACAGCAGAGTTCTATGGCCAATTCTTTAGTTGGAAAACAGGTTATTTTAAAAACAACGAATTCTTCAACCGGAGCGATCAGTTATGTAGACGGCAAAGTAGATTATGTTATGTATCAGAACAGCAAGATCTATCTTTCTGTAAATAACAATCTGTATCCGTTGGATGAGTTGGATACCGTTGCAGATTCCGATTATTATGATGCACTTGCATTATCGAAGACGTTCAGCAATATGGTAGCAGCGCTTCCGGATCTTGATCACGTGAACAAAAATTCACAATCAATTGTAGATTCAGTTCGCAAGGTGTATGACGGAATGACTGATTATCAGAAGAAATACGTCAATGCTTCCGATCTTAAGACACTGACAGAAATTGAAGACCGCATTAAAGAATTGTCAAAGACAGAAGATAATACAACTTCGGACAACACGAAAGATGATTCGGATAATAGTACCGTGGAAACTGATAAAAAAGAGAACAGCACAGATGAGACAACGACAGTATAGGAGGGAAATATGAATCAGATTAATAATCAGTTCACTTCCATCCAGCAGGTTCAGGCACAGTATCTGAGCGGCGCAGAAAACAAAACAAAAGAGACTTCCGCAGAGTTATCATTTGAAGAAGTACTGAAAGCGGCGCAGGACGCAAAACTTTCGAAAGAATCAGGACTTCGGTTTTCAAAGCACGCAGCAATGCGGCTGGCAGACCGAAATATAAACCTTACCAATGAACAGAATCTGCGATTGGAAAATGGTGTTGAAAAGGCAAACGAAAAAGGAATTAGTGAGTCTTTGGTTTTGATGGATTCATTGGCTTTCATTGTAAACATACCGAATAAGACGGTAGTTACAGCAATGGACCAGAATGAATCAGAAAGCAATATTTTTACAAACATAGACGGTGCGGTAATCGTATAGCTGGACCTTAATGGAAGCTATCTGCTCCGGAATGACAGATGGAGCATAAAAGCACCTCTTAAGGAGGATAAAAAACTATGATGAGATCACTTTATTCTGCTGTGTCAGGACTTAAGACACATCAGACAAGAATGGATGTTATTGGTAACAATATCGCCAATGTTAACACAGAAGCATTTAAATCTTCTTCTGTAACGTTCAGCGAGATTATGTATCAGACAACATCCAGCGCATCCGGCGGAAATGCGGCTGCCGGAATTGGAGGTATCAACGCAAAGCAGGTCGGACTTGGTGTTACAACCGGTTCTACATCTATTAACATTACTTCGGCAGGAGCTGCTGAGACAACCGGAAACCCATTTGACTTGAAACTGACAGACAGCCAGTCTACCAATTTCTTTATCGTAAGCGATGGAACAAATACAATGTTCACAAGAGCAGGATCCTTTTATGTAGACGGAAACGGATATCTTTGTATGAGTTCTACTGGATATACATTGATGGGATGGCAGGTAGATCCGACAACTGGTAATGTCAGAAAAGATACGGTTTCTGCACTTCAGGTAATGTCTGCGGACAATCAGACTTCTGCGGCAGAGGCAACTTCTAAATCATACATATCCGGTGTTCTGGATAAAAATGACAGCGACGTAAAAGATAAGGGATATACCATGAACCTGAACTTGTATGATAATCTGGGATATTCCTATACCGCAAAGTTTGCGGTAACAGCTGGAGCAACAGAGGGACAGTTTCATGTTTCGCTGACCGACATTATTGACAGTGACAGTAAATCAATCATTCCACAGGGTGTGACAACACAACAGCTTTTTGGCGGAAATGCAGATGGATACGATCTGGTATATGACCGTGACAACGGAGTATTCGTTTCTCTTGGTGGCGATGATCAGCCAAAGGATCTGAATATGACAGTACTTGGAAATAAATTCTCCAATATTGCAATTGATTTTTCAAAATCAAAAAATGCGAATAATGGTGGAACATCCACATTGAAAGCAAACCGTGGAGACAGCATTGGTGATGGCGCTGGAAAGAAACTTGGCGCACTTACCGGAATTACCGTTGATACAGATGGTACAATCCATGGATCTTATGATAACGGTAATACAGAAACTCTGGGACAGATTGCAGTAGCACGTTTTTCGAATGCATCCGGACTGGAAAAGGTCGGTGAAAACTGCTATCAGACAACATTAAACTCTGGAGATTTTGATGGAATCGGAGTTGCAGTTGATACAGACGGAAGTTCAATTTCTACAGGTGAACTTGAGATGTCAAACGTTGATCTTTCCGGACAGTTTACGGACATGATTGTTACACAGCGTGGTTTCCAGGCAAACTCAAGAGTTATTACAACATCGGATACGCTTCTGGAAGAACTGATCAATCTGAAACGTTAATCTAAAATAAAGCTTTGGATATAACTTAGGAATAACCGGTGCTGACCGATCCTGCCAGTGATTAGTCAGCACCACCCTGAGAAGGTGTTTAAATGAGAAAACCTGTTCAGGAATTCGCAAAAGAACATAGACAATTATACGAAAATTTAGTAGAATTATAGAAAAGACAAATTGTGACAACATATGTCAGATTTGGGAAATGGTAGGTGTGAAAGTTGGATATAGCATCTCTTGTAGGTATTGTGGTTGGAGTGGTCATGGTACTCCTTGGAGTTATGACCAGTGGTGGTATTCAGACAATTGGACACTTTATGGATTTGCCATCATTTTTGATCACATTTGGTGGATCAATCGCTTCTGTACTGACAGCAAGCAAACTTCCTGACTTTATAGGAGGACTTCAGTCCATGAAATTGGCATTTCAGGAAAGAGTACTGGACCCGGGGCAGGTGATACATACGATTATTGATCTGTCGAATGTGGCACGTAAAGAGGGACTTCTTGCATTGGAAGAGGCGGCAAGTGGAATTGAGGAACCATTTCTCAAAAAAGGAATTATGCTTGTTGTCGATGGAACAGATCCGGATCTTGTAAGAGGTATTCTTGAAACAGATCTTGTCTGTCTGGAAGACCGGCATAAAAAGGTAATTGGCTTTTGGGAAAAATGGGCTGAGATGGGTCCTGCCTGGGGTATGATCGGTACACTGATTGGACTTATCAATATGTTGTACAATATGGAAGATTCATCTTCAATTGGACCAAGTATGGCAACTGCTCTGGTTACAACATTTTATGGATCTTTGATTGCAAACTGGATCTGTACGCCAATCGCAAATAAATTAAAAACAAACAATGAAAAAGAAGTTATGATGAAAGAAGTGACGATTGAAGGACTTCTTTCCATTCAGGCAGGTGAGAACCCACGTGTAATCGAGGAAAAATTAAAATCCTTCCTGTCACCGTCTGCACGTGATAATATGGCGGAAGGCGCCGGAGGTGAAGAATAGTGGCAAGAAAGAAAAAGGAAGAGGGTTCAAAAGGTTCACCGGCATGGATGTCAACGTTCTCGGATTTGATGAATCTGCTGCTTTGCTTTTTCGTTCTGCTTTATTCCATGTCAACAGTTGATGCTGAAAAGTTTCAGGAAGTAATTGCCTCGCTGCAGTCGAGCGTAAGTATTCTTCCAAGTGGAGGCGCAAGCATTGGAGAAGGACAGATGATTTCTGCCGGAGTCAGACAGCTCGAATTTCTGGATTCCTATTATTCGGAGATGGCGAACTCAAAGACGGATGATGCGAACGATGAAAATACACAGGATGGAACAAATAATGTGTATGAAGCATACAAAGAACAGGAACTGGCAGAATCGGAACAGATGGCATCTGAGATTCAGGATGCGGTAAAACAGTCAGGGATTGAGGAACAGGTTGATATTGATTTTAATTCGGAATATGTGCAGCTGAATCTGAGTGGTGCGATATTATTTGAGACAGGCCAGTCAGACCTGATGACAGAAGCTTATCCACTTATGGATAAAATTGACACAATTCTTGAAAAATATAAAGATAATCTGATTGAGGTGGAAGGTCATACGGATAATGTGCCAATCCATAACAGCAAATATCCGGACAACAATGTATTGTCCATGTACAGGGCACTTAGTGTTGCAGATTATATGAGAGGTGCGACAGATATTGATCCTTCACATATCAAATCTTCCGGACGTGGAGATTATGTCCCGATAGCGGACAATTCTACAACAGAGGGAAGAGCGTTAAATAGAAGAGTTGTTATAAAAATATATAATTCATATAATTCGGATTTTAACTGATTTTAAAGAGGAGAAGAATATGAAAAAGAATTTGATTTCTGTAATTATTTTAGCTTTGGTATTTGCCAATTTTGTCCTGACTGCACTGTTGATTTTTACAGTACTTCCGGAGACAAAGAAAGCAAATAAAATGATTGACGCAGTATGTTCTGCCATTGATCTGGATGTTAACAGTGGTGCTGGAAGCAATCAGTTATCTGTTCCAATCGATCAGACAGAAGAATTTAAAGTGAATGGTGGAGAGACGATGACAATGAACCTTGCGCAGGGCTCAGATGGCAAGTCTCATTATGCAGTTCTTTCGGTTACACTTCTTATGAATACGAAGAGTGATGCTTATAAGAAATATGGCGCAAACAGTGCGGAAGGACTTACAGCGAAAGAATCTATCATTAAGAATGATATCAATCAGGTGATTCGTTCTTATACAATTGATGATTTTAATAATGACGTGACTGGGGTTCAGGATCAGATTTTAAGTGATCTCCAGGATATGTTTGGATCTGATTTTATTGTCGGAGTTAATTTCTCCAGTGTGACAACAGAATAACAGATGAGATAAAATGACTGTGAATGCAGTTAAATGAAGTAACAGGTGGTGAGAAAAGGATATGGGTGATGTTTTATCTCAAAATGAGATAGATAGTTTACTACAGGCTCTGAGTAATGGAGAACTTGATGTAGATGAAATAAAAGAGAATTCTGAAAAACAGGTTAAAGATTATGATTTCGCCCGTCCTTCCAAATTCTCAAAAGAACATTTAAGAACACTGGAAATTATTTTCGAACATTACGGAAGGCTTTTGTCAACAAATCTTCCGGTTTATTTCCGCAAGAATGTTCAGATTGAGGTTATGAATGCAGAGGCTGTTACATATTCTGAATTTTCGAATGCTCTTTCTAACCCGGTATTGCTTGGAATTGTTGATTTTGCTCCTTTACCAGGTAACATTATATTAGAACTTGCAGCGAACCTGGGATATGCAATGGTAGACCGCATGCTTGGAGGACGCGGAGATCCAATCGAAAAGACAAGGGATTTTTCGGAAATAGAACTTCTGATTATCGAACGAATTTTCGTGGTGTGTGTAAATCTACTCAAGGAACCATGGGAAAATGTAGTAGATATACAGCCACATCTGGAAAGAATTGAAACCAATTCCCAATATGCTCAGATTATCTCTCCAAGCGAGATGATCGCGATTGTGACGATCAATATGAAAATCGGAGAAGTTGAGGGACTTATGAATGTTTGTCTTCCATATATTACGTTGGAAGAAGTCATGGACAAACTGAATACGAAATATTGGTTCTCAAATATGACAAGGCATGATGAAACAAATTATGCAGATTCGATCGAAGTACTGATCAAGAGAGCGGAAATTCCGATGAAAGCAGTATTAGGTGAAAGTACGATCTCAGTCAGTGATTTTGCATGTCTTCAGCCTGGAGACATTATTCGGCTGAATCGTAAAGTGGATGAGGAACTGGATGTTTATGTGGGAAATATCCGTAAATTTACAGCTCTGCCGGGGGCGTACGGGGATAAAAACGCGGTAAGGATTACCTCGGTAGTGAGAGAGGAGCAATAAAACTATGGATGGAGTGTTATCTCAGGAAGAAATTAACGCACTGTTAAATGATACGGGTAAGAATGACGTTACTGATGAAGAAACGCTTACAGAAGATCAAAGAGACGCGATTGGGGAAATCGCGAATATCAGTATGGGGACTGCAGCTACCACATTGTTTTCACTGGTAAATCATAAGGTAGAAATTTCAACTCCGGTTGTTTCATTTGCAACATGGGAGGATGTAGTCAATAATTATGAAAGACCATGCGTTTTTATTCGCATTGCTTATACAATGGGACTGGATGGCAGCAATATTCTTGTTCTGAAAGAGAAGGATGTAAAAGTAATCACGGATCTCATGATGGGCGGTGATGGACGAAATACCGACGGAGAACTTGGAGAACTGCATCTTAGTGCAATCAGTGAAGCGATGAACCAGATGATGGGTTCTGCAGCGACATCATTGTCGTCAATGCTGAATAAGAAAATTGATATTAGTCCGCCAATTGCAGATCTGATTGATCTTCAGGAAAATGTAGATGAAGGATCTATCGATAAATTTCTTACCGGACGTTTTGTAAAGATTTCTTTTAAAATGGAAATTGGAGATCTGGTAGACAGTGAAATCATGCAACTTTATCCATTCTCTTTTGCAAGAGAAATGTGTGAAGGCGTTTCAAAGAATATGGAAATGGAGAGCGAGTCGCTGATGAATGAAGGTGAAACAAAAGCAGCACCAACACAAACTGCTCAGACAGCACAGGCAACTGCTCAACAGCCAAATATGGGAGCGGCACAAATGATGAATCAACAGATGGCAGCACAGCAAAATTCATATGCACAACAGCCAGTCAATGTACAGCCGGCACAATTCCAGCCGTTTACAGCAGGAAATGTTGGAAATTACAATCCAGAGAACATTGGACTGATCATGGACGTACCGCTTCAGGTAACTGTGGAATTGGGCAGAACAACCAAATCAATTTCCGATATTTTGGATTTCAGTCCGGGAAAAATTATTGAATTGGATAAACTGGCTGGAGAGCCGATTGATATTCTTGTAAATGGAAAGAATGTCGCAAAGGGCGAAGTTGTTGTAATTGAAGAAAGTTTCGGTGTACGTATCACGGAAATTATCAATAATGGAAGACCAATTATTTAAAAAAGAAAACAGGAGATAAAAAAATGGCAAAGAATGTTCTTATTTGTGATGATGCAGCGTTCATGCGCATGATGATCAAAGATATACTTTCAAAAAATGGATACAATATCGCTGGTGAAGCGGAAAATGGACTTAAGGCAATTGAAAAATACAATGAATTAAAACCGGATCTTGTTTTAATGGATATTACAATGCCTGAAATGGATGGAATTGAAGCACTGAAAAAGATTAAAGAGTCAGATCCGAATGCAACGATTATCATGTGTTCTGCAATGGGACAGCAGGCTATGGTAATTGAAGCAATCCAGTCTGGTGCGAAAGACTTTATTGTAAAGCCATTCCAGCCGGAACGAGTATTGGAAGCAGTTAAAAAAGTAGTGGGATAATATGAATATATTACTTTCAAGTTCACTGGATAGTTTTTTTCAGTTAATTGGTGTTTTACTGATTTTTATTTTTGTCCTTGTGATTACCTGGCTGACAACAAAATGGATGGCTGGGTATCAGAAGTCACATACATACAATAAGAATCTTAAAGTTATTGAGAGCATCCGGATGGGAAATAACAAACTGATCAGTATTGTTGAAGCCGGAGATGTTTATCTTGTTGTAGCATGTGGCAAGGACGAAATTCATTTGTTGGCACAGCTGACGAGAGAACAGTTAAAAGATTTCTCGTTTGAGCAGAATAATTCTGCAACAACAGAAAGTTTTCAGGAACTTTTCGCAAAAATGAAGAACAAGTTTCCAAAAAAGCAGGGTTGATATGACAAAAACAAAAAAAAGATACTGCATGGCATCCTTTTTGTTTGCCTGTGCAGTAGTTATTTGCACAATAAGTTTGATGTTCTGCAAACCGGCACATGTTCAGGCAGCATCTATGGATCCGGATAGTATCACATCTATGGATGGAGGCGGAGATGGAACGGTAGCAGATATAAATTCCGGAAATACAAATGGGTTATCGATTTCTTACAATAATGACGATGGATCGGTTTCAACACCGATTAAGATGCTTTTGGTACTGACGGTACTTTCACTGGCACCTTCCATCTTAATTATGCTTACGTCATTCACCAGAATTATTGTGGTGCTGCATTTCGTAAGAACTGCACTTGGAACCCAGACTGCACCGCCGAACCAGGTACTGATTGGTTTGGCATTGTTTTTGACCTTTTTTATTATGTGGCCGACATTTCAGCAGATTAATACAGATGCGATTCAGCCACTCGATGAGGGGAAAATTACACAGCAGGAGGCTTTCGAGGCGGCAGAAAAGCCATTACGGGAGTTTATGTATGGACAGACCCAGACAAAGGATCTGAAATTATTTGTGGATATGTCGGATGAAACATATGACAATTATGATGATATCCCGTTTACAACGCTTGTTCCGGCATTTATCTTAAGCGAACTTCGGACATCGTTTATTATCGGATTCTTAATCTATATTCCGTTTATTGTAATAGATATGGTTGTGGCGTCGGTACTTATGTCTATGGGTATGATGATGCTTCCACCAACAACAATATCGCTTCCGTTTAAAATATTGTTATTTGTATTGGCGGATGGATGGAATCTGGTAATAGCAAATCTTGTAAAAACATTTTACTGATGGGATTATTAAAAAAAGAGGTGTTTATTTTTGATTACACAGGATGCAGTACTTGACATTGCGAGAGACGCCATCTATACGATCATTATTACATCAGCACCGCTGCTGCTTGTTTCTCTGATCATTGGACTGATCGTCAGTATATTTCAGACGGTTACTTCGATTCAGGAGCAGACATTAACGTTTGTACCAAAAATTATAGGTGTATTCGTGGCCTTGATTATTTTTGGGTCATGGATGATGAATGATTTGACCGGTTTTATGACAAATCTCTGGTCAAATTTCAGCTATTATCTGAGTTTGGGATAACATATGGTAAATTATTCTTTTTCATTAGACAATCTTGAATATTTTCTATTGATTTTTGTGAGAATTTCCTGCTTTGTATATGTTGCACCATTTCTGGGACAGAGCGAAGTACCAAGACAGGTGAAAATTGGATTGTCTGCCTTTGTATCGTTACTGCTTTACAATGTATTACAAAGGCCAGAATTAAATTATACAGATGTGATCGGATATGCGGTCATTGTTTTTCAGGAGGGAATTACGGGATTGCTTATAGGTTTTTCAGCAAATATCTGTAATTCCATTGTTTTATTTGCAGGTAATATCATTGATATGGATATTGGGTTGTCGATGGCAACCATATTTAATCCGGAGACAAACAGTGAAACAACGATTTCAGGTAATTTTTATCAGAAAATTATTATTTTGATTTTAATTGCTTCCAATATGCATTTATATATATTGCGTGCAATCGGGGATTCTTTTTCCGTAATACCGATTGGAGGCACGCAATTTAACTGGCAGCATATCGCGGATACACTTGGAACCTATATGTGTGATATGGGAGTGATTGGTTTCCGCATATATCTTCCCTTTTTTGCATGTGTCATGATACTGAACTGTATTTTAGGTATTATGGCAAAGGTAGCTCCTCAGATGAATATGTTTGCCGTGGGAATGCAGTTAAAAGTACTTGTAGGTTTTGCAGTCATGTTTCTGACAGTAATCCTATTACCGGATGCGGCTGATTTTATATCAGATGAAATGAAAAAAATGGTGGTCATGATTATTGAGGGATTGCATTAGACAAAAGGATGAAACGAACAACCTAATATTGAAATATGATCTTCAGTTTTTTGCAAAAGATGGAGAAGGCGGAGAAAAAACAGAGCCTGCAACCGCAAAGAAACTCAAAGATGCCAGAGAAGAGGGAAAAGTAGCCAAAAGTAAAGAACTGACAGCTGCGTTTGATCTGATTGTGCTTTTCCTTGTATTAAAGGTATTTATTTCTTTTGTGGGAAAAGGACTGCTCGGACTTTTTCCATCCATTTATGCAAAGATTCCGGAGTTTATTAAAATAAATGCTTCCGGGCTGTCACCACATGCAGTTTCCACTTTTTTGACAGAAATGATTTTAAAATGGCTGGAGATTGTTGCTCCTTTTTTTGCATGTGGAGTTGTGATTACAATTCTGATCAGTATTATTCAGGTTGGCTGGAAAATATCAACCAAACCAATGAACCCCAAATTATCAAAAATGAATCCATTGAATGGATTCAAGCGTATTTTTTCAAAGGATTCACTATTTGAATTATTAAAATCAATTGTTAAAATTGCATTGATCGTATATATTGCATATACGTCAATAAAAGATCATAGAAATCAATTATTTATTCTTTATGACCTGGCACTGAATCAGGCAGTCTGTCTGGTTGGAGAAATCATTATTGATACAGGTTTGAAAATCAGCATTGTTTATCTGGTTGTCGGCATTGCAGATTATGTTTTTCAAAAACGGAAGTTTAACGAAGACATGAAAATGACGAAACAGGAAGTAAAGGATGAATTTAAAAATACAGAGGGAGATCCGCAGATCAAAGGACAGCAGCGAAGAAGAATGCAGGAAGCATCGCAACGAAGAATGATGCAGGATGTTCCAAAAGCGGATGTCGTAATTACGAATCCGACACATTATGCGGTTGCTTTAAAATATGATGCGGATAAGAGTACAGCTCCGATTGTTGTGGCAAAAGGAGAAGATTATCTGGCTCAGAAAATTAAAGAGATTGCGAAAGACAATCAGATAGAAATTGTAGAAAATAAACCGTTGGCACGAATGTTGTATGCAAATGTGGAAATTGGCGCAGAAATTCCGCCGGAATTATATCAGGCAGTAGCGGAAGTGCTTGCAATGGTGTATCATATGAAAAACGGATAAAATATAGAAAGGGGGATACAACAGAATGAAAAAATCAGATATTGGTGTTGGAATGTACCTGCTTGCCGCTGTTATTTTCTTTATTATTCCTATTCCATCTTTTTTACTGGATATTATGCTTGCAATCAATATTTCGGTTGCGCTGATCATTCTGTTTAATGTTCTCTTTGTAAAAGAAGTACTGGACATGTCTTTTTTCCCGACATTACTTTTATTTACAACGATTTTTAGAATTTCCCTTAATGTATCGTCGACGAGGCTGATTCTTACGACCGGTAATCCTGGTAATGTTGTAACGACTTTTGGTAATTTCGTAGGTGGCGGAGATATGATTATCGGAGCCATTGTATTTATCGTGTTGATTCTGATCCAGTTTATTGTAATTAACAAAGGTTCGGAACGTGTATCAGAGGTAACAGCAAGATTTACACTGGATGCTATGCCTGGTAAGCAGATGGCGATTGATGCAGATCTGAATACAGGGGCGATTACCGATAAAGAAGCAAAAGCAAGACGTGAGAAGATACAGAAAGAATCCAGCTTCTTTGGATCCATGGATGGTGCAACAAAGTATGTAAAAGGAGATGCAACAGCTGGTCTGATCATCACCTTTATTAACCTGATCGGTGGAACTGCGATGGGAATGATGAATCAGGGGATGGATTTTCAGTCTGCGATTATGCAGTACGGAATTCTTACCATAGGTGATGGACTGGTTTCACAGATTCCGTCTCTTCTGATCTCACTTTCAACCGGTATACTCGTAACAAAGGGCTCCAATGAGGCGGATTTTTCCGGAGTGCTTGTCAAACAGCTGTTTGGCATCCCGAAAGTACTGTATATTGTAGGTACGGTTTTGATTTTCCTAGGTGTTGTTACACCATTGAACTGGGTATTGTTTGTGGCATTAGGAGCAGTATTTATTCTTGTTGGAAGAAATATCAGCAGTGAGATTGGTGAGGAAAATATAGAGGAAGAAGTACAGGCTGCGGAAAGTGAAGCAGAGGAGATACGGAAACCGGAAAATGTGGTTTCGCTGCTACAGGTAGATCCAATTGAACTTGAATTTGGATACGGAATTATTCCACTTGCGGATGTAAATCAGGGTGGCGATCTTCTGGATCGTGTGGTAATGATTCGAAGACAGATTGCGTTAGAACTTGGTACGGTTGTACCGATCATTCGATTGAGGGATAATATCCAGCTGAATCCGAATCAGTATATTATTAAAATCAAAGGAATACAGGTGACAGAGGGTGAGATCCTTTTTGATCACTATATGGCAATGAATCCCGGATATGTGGAAGAAGAGATCACGGGTATTCCGACATTTGAGCCATCATTCCATCTTCCGGCGATCTGGATTACAGAGGGACAGAGGGAGAGAGCGGAAAGCCTGGGATATACAGTTGTAGACCCACCGTCGATCATTGCAACGCATTTGACGGAAGTGATTCGTGCGCATATTGCAGAACTTCTTACAAGACAGGACGTTCAGAATCTTGTCAACAATCTGAAAGAATCCAATCCGGTGCTTGTGGACGAGCTGATTCCAAAACTCCTTGGACTTGGCGAAATTCAAAAGGTATTGCAGAACCTGCTTAAGGAGGGCATCTCGATCCGTGATCTTTTGACAATCTTTGAGACACTTGCAGATCATGCTGCTACAACGCGGGATACGGATGTTCTGACAGAGTATGTAAGACAAAGTCTTAAGAGGGCAATTTCAAGCAAATATTTCCCTGCAAACGAGACAACAAGCGTTGTAACTCTGGATCCGAAAGTGGAGCAGGAAATTATGCAGTCCGTGAAACAAACAGAACAGGGTGCATATCTGACATTGGACCCGGAAAAGACAAAGAGTATTATGAAATCGTTAGGAGAAGAGATTTCAAAACTTGAGAATCTTGGAAAGAGTGCGATTGTAATTACTTCGCCGATTGTGCGAATGTATTTTAAAAAGCTAACCGAAGACTATTACAAGGATTTGATTGTTGTGTCTTATAATGAAGTGGAATCAAATGTAGAATTACAATCAGTTGGGATGGTGACAGCGTAAATGACAATTAACAAGTATCAGGGGAAGACAAAAGAAGAGGCTATTGAAAAGGCAAAGCAGGAACTCGGAGAGAATGCAGTGATCATGAACGTAAAAGAAATAAAACCGAAAGGGGTTTTCCGGGCGTTCAAAAGTTCAAATTATGAGGTGACAGCTGCACTGGAAGAAAGAGAGTCATTTGCCAATCCGTTAAATGCACTGAAAAATGTAAATAAACAGCATGAAAGCATCAATCTTGCAGCGGATGAGAAAATAGAGATTCCGGTTATGGACGAGACAAAGACAGAGGACAGGACAACAGAGGACAGGACAGCAATGGTCAGTGATCTGTTGAAAAAGGAAATCCTTCAGGCAAAAGAAGAATTAAATCAGGACACTGCAAAAGATACAGCCAATATGGACGGTTCTCAGAGAAACCGGTTCACCAGCGAGAGCAGAGAACCAGATATTGAAAAACGTATTGAGAGCCTTTCAAATATGCTGGATCAGAAAATGACATCACAGAAAGACTTTACAGAGATCGGTAAGAAAGCAACAGAAGAAGAACTGAATTTCGTTAAGATACTTTATAATACACTTCTGACAAATGAAGTAAATGAGCAGTATGTCAATCAGATTCTGGATGAAGTGGAGCGTTTTATCAGACCGGGAAACAGTCTGGATCTGATTCTTTCAAATGTATATCAGAAACTGATTCTGCGGTTCGGACAGCCAAATCCGATTGGATTAACCGGGAAAAAACCAAAGGTTATTTTCTTTATCGGGCCTACTGGAGTGGGAAAAACAACAACAATTGCAAAGATTGCTTCAAAGTATAAGGTAGAACATGATCGTAAGGTTGCGTTTTTTACGGCGGATACATACAGAATTGCGGCAACGGAACAGCTTCGTGTTTATGCCAATATCCTGGATGCTCCGATGTCGATCATTTATTCACCGGAGGAGATGAACGAAGCAATTGCAGGAGCAGCGGACAGCGATCTGATTTTTGTTGACACAGCGGGATTTTCACATCGAAATGAAGAACAGAGAAATGACATTAAAAAACTGATCGACAGTGTCAGCACGGAGTATGAAAAAGAAGTTTATCTGGTACTCAGTGCTACTACAAAATATAAAGATCTTCTTGAAATCACAAAAAGTTACCACAAAATATCAGATTATAAACTTATTTTTACAAAACTGGATGAGACATCTACATATGGAAATATTCTAAACGTTAAGTTATATTCGGGAGCTGATCTTTCTTATGTTACAAACGGACAGAATGTGCCAGATGATATAGAGATTTTTGACACACAAAAGATTGTAAAACAGCTTTTAGGGGGTAGATAAATGGATCAGGCAGAGCAACTGAGAAATGTTATTAAACTACATAATCAAAATCAGATGAATACTGCCCGGGTTATTACTGTGACCAGTGGTAAAGGAGGCGTTGGAAAATCCAATGTTGCAGTGAATCTTGCGATTCAGCTGACGAAAGCGGGAAAGAAAGTTTTGATTTTTGACGCTGATTTTGGACTGGCGAATGTGGAGGTTATGTTTGGAGTCGCCCCGAAATATAATCTTTTTGATGTGATTTATAAAGGGAAGAGCATGAAGGAGATTATAACACCGGGACCAATGGGAATCGGTTTTATTTCCGGAGGATCTGGAATTGTCGGACTAAGTAATCTCTATCGTGAACAGATCATGTATCTGATCCGTTGTCTGGGAGAATTGAACGAACTGGCGGATTTTATCATTATTGATACCGGAGCCGGAATTTCGCCACAGGTTTTGGAATTTGTTATGGCGAGTCCTGAGGTTCTGCTGATTACGACACCGGAGCCGAGTTCTCTGACAGATTCCTATTCTCTGTTAAAAGTACTGTATCGCAATCCGAAATTTACGTCAGGCGGTACAGTGGTTCATGTCATTGCCAATAAAGTGACTTCGAACGAAGAGGGAAAACAGGTTTTTGACAAATTAAGCACCGTTGTAAGTCAGTTTTTGAATGGCAGTATTGATTATCTTGGAACGATTCCGCAGGACTGGCAGTTAGAAAAATCAATCCGTCAGCAGAAAACGGTTTCGATTAATGCACCGAATTCATCAGCGACAAAAGCTTTTGAGGTGCTCGCAGATAATCTTTTAAATGGAACACATGAGCAGATTCAGATCGGCTGGGGGATTACGCAGTTATTTATGAAGTTTTTTAATCGAATGAATTAAGGGAGAGAAATATGTTACTTTCTGAATTAATTGAGCCTGGAAACAAAATAGATATCCAAATGCTTCAACAAACACAACAGGCAAATGAAACAGGAGATACAGTTAAAATATACAAAAGCAGTGTCCTTGATATTCTGGATGATTCTGAGATGGAAATTTCAATGCCGACAGAGGGTGGGAAAATGCTTTTGCTGCCGGCAGGTATAAGATATAGTCTTTTGTTCTATGGGAAAAATGGAATGTATGGCTGTGTCGGAACCGTGGTTGATCGTTACAAAAAAGGAAACCTGTATATTTTACTTGTAGAAATGAATACGAACCTGGAACGGATTCAGCGGAGAGAGTTTTTCCGCATGAGCTGTGCGATTGATATTAATTATTATCAGATTACAGATGAAATGGCACAGCTGGAAACGACGGAAGAGATCTTTCAGGAACTTCATGACGATAATTTCTTTGAAGCATGTAAAAGAGGAACTGTTTTGGATATCAGTGGCGGTGGAATCCGTTTTGTCTGTGATCAGGAATTAGAAGCAAAATCACATTTGCTCGTAGTAATGCATCTGAATAATGAATGGATCGATCAGCAATTTTATATTGTTGTCAAAATCATAGATGGATGGAAATCGGAGAAAAGCTCAGAAAAATATATTTATCGTGCAAAATTTCTGATTAAAAATCCGAGAACACGCGAGGCAATCATTAAATATATTTTTGACGAAGAAAGAAAAGCGCGTAAGAAAGAAAATGGGTGATGGTATGAAGAAAAACATTCTTGTTGTTGATGACTCTGCACTCATGAGAAGAGCCATATGTGATATAATCAACTCAGATAGTAATTTTCAGGCAATTGATGTATGCAGAGACGGTCTTGAAGCGTATGAAAAATTAAAAACAACTTCTTATGATGGAGTTGTTTTGGATGTCAATATGCCGAGGATGGATGGTCTGGAATTACTTGAAAGGTTACAAAAAGAGCACATAAAAGCAAATATTATTATGGTCAGCACACTGACTACAAAAGATGCTGAAGTGACCATTCTTGCAATGGAACGTGGTGCAATCGATTTTGTAACCAAGCCGACAAATATCATAGAGGCAAAAGGCGAGGATTTTAAGAATCGCCTTCTCTCTATTCTGTCAGCAGTTTTACGGACAAGATCATATACAAGAAGAATGCAGACTTCAGATCCGATTCCGAAGAAGAGCATTTCACCAACAGTTACAAGGATGAAGGCTCCTTTAGGAAAAGGTGGTAAAATCGTTGCTCTTGCATGTTCTACCGGAGGTCCGAAGGCTTTACAGAGTGTAATTCCGTACCTGCCTAAGAATCTGGATGCTCCGATGGTACTTGTTCAGCATATGCCAGCCGGATTTACAAAATCTATGGCAGATCGGCTGAATGAGATCAGTGAGATTAAGGTAAAAGAAGCTGAGGATGGGGAAAAGCTGGAAAAAGGAACCGTTTATATTGCACCAGGAGGCAAACACATTGAAGTGAAAAAGACACCGGATGGAGGGCATAAGGTGGTATACAATGATATGCCTGCCATTGGAGGATTGAAACCCTGTGCAAATATCATGTTTGATTCATTATCCCAGTCCGGATATGACGAAATTGTCTGTGTTGTTCTGACAGGAATGGGAGCAGACGGAACAAACGGAATTCTTTCACTGAACCAGCATAAACCGATTCATGTTATTGCACAGAATGCGGAGACATGTGTCGTATATGGAATGCCAAAAATGATAGCAGAGGCAGGAGTAGTAGATGAAGTAGTTCCTCTTACAGAGGTAGCCAAAACAATAACTAAGAATGTGGGGGTAAGATAAAATGGATGTAAGTCAGTATCTTGAAATTTTCCTTGATGAAAGTAGCGAACATTTGCAGACCCTGAGTGACTGTATCATGTCTCTTGAGAAAGAACCGGAGAACAAAGACACAATCAATGAGGTGTTCAGGGCTGCACATTCCCTGAAAGGAATGGCTGGAACCATGGGATTTAAACGCATGCAGCATTTGACGCATGACATGGAAAATGTGTTCCAGGAAGTAAGAAGCGACCATATTAAGGTTGACAGCAACATGATTGACCTGTTGTTTGAATGTCTTGATGCTCTGGATGCATATCTTGAGAACATTAAAGCAAGTTCCGACGAGGGTACGGAAGATAATGAACTTATCATTAAAGAACTGAATGATTTTATTGCAAAGGCAAACGGAGAGCAGCCGGCAGAGGAAACAAAGCCGGAACCGGAAAAGACGGAAGTCAAAGAAGAGTCTGCAGAGAAAAAGGTTGAGCAGTTTGAATTGACGGACGCAGAGATTAATTCAGTGAAAGAAGCTCTTGACGGAGGACAGCATGTATATGCAGTCAAGGTTACCATTCAAAAGGATTGTCTTCTGAAAGCTGCAAGAGCATTTCTTGTGTTTAAAGCAGTGGAAGAATTTGGACAGATTCTTGTATATCGTCCGAGCTCACAGGATATCGAAGATGAGAAGTTTGAACTTGAATTCAGCTTTTACATTGCTACAAATGAAAGTGCAGACAAGCTTGTTGCGGCAGCAAAGAATGTATCTGAAATTGAAGACGCGGTTGCTGAACCGGTTGATTTGACACAGTCGCAGCCGGAACCGGAAAAGGAAGAAAAGAAGGAAGAAAAAACGGACAGCCCTGCACCAGAGGCAAAGAAAGCTCCGGAACCAAAGAAAGCTCCGGCGGCCGGAAAGAAAACAACAACAGCAAAACCGGTTACAAACAGAACTGTCCGTGTTGATATTGAAAAACTGGACGCACTTATGAACCAGGTGTCTGAGCTTATCATTGCTAAGAACAGTCTTGTGTCCATTAGTGGAAATGAAGGTGACAGCACGAACAGCCAGTCATTCCAGGAGCAGATTGAATATCTGGAACGTATTACAACGAACCTGCATGAATCCGTTATGAAAGTGCGAATGGTTCCAATTGAGAGTGTTGTCAGCAAGTTCCCGAGAATGATTCGTGATCTTTCCAGAACACTGAATAAGAAGATGGAACTTATTATGACCGGTGAAGATACAGAACTTGACCGTACCGTAGTGGATCAGATCGGTGATCCATTGCAGCACCTGCTTCGTAATTCCGCAGATCATGGACTTGAAGACAATGAGACACGTATCCAGAGAGGAAAACCGGAAGTCGGAAGCATTTACCTGAATGCATATCAGGAAGGTAATAATGTCATCATTCAGGTTGGCGATGATGGTAATGGTATTGACACAGAAGCAGTAAAGAATAAAGCTGTTGAAAGAGGAATCGTTACACCGGAACAGGCAGAAGTGATGACTCAGAAAGAAATCGTAAATCTGCTCTTTTTACCAAGCTTTTCCATGGCAAAGAAGATTACAGATATTTCCGGACGAGGAGTTGGACTTGATGTAGTAAAATCAAACATTGAGGCACTTGGTGGAGATGTTGAGGTTGCTACAAAGCTTGGTGAGGGAACTACATTTACAGTAAGACTTCCACTTACACTTGCAATTATCCAGGCTCTGATGGTTGAAATCAGAGATGAAAAATATGCGATCGCACTTGGATCTATTTCGAATATTGAGGATATTCCGGTGGCAGATATTAAATATATTCAGGCGGAAGAAGTAATTCACCTGAGAGGTAATGTAATTCCTTTGATTCGCCTTGACAAAGTTCTTGATATTGAACCACGTGAGGAAGAACCGGAAAGTCTCACTGTCGTAATTGTAAAACGTGGAGACAGCCAGGCGGGACTTGTAGTTGACAATCTGATCGGACAGCAGGAAATCGTTATTAAGTCATTAGGCAAATACATTAATGGCAATAAATTGATCAGTGGAGCCACAATCCTTGGTGATGGCGAGGTTGCGTTGATCCTGGATGTAAATACTTTGATGTAACGGGGGGATTGGACAATGGCAGAGAAAAAAGTAGAAAATGCAGAACTTGAAACCAAACAGTATATTGTAGTAAGTATCGGAAACGAACAGTACGGAATTGATATTGGTTACGTTGATAATATTGTACGTATGCAGAAAATCACCCGTGTTCCGAAGGCACAGCCTTATTTTAAGGGAATTATAAATCTTCGTGGTGAAATTGTGCCGGTAATGAGCATCCGAAGAAAAATGGGCCTCGAGGATGATGTAATTACCAATGCTTCCAGAATCATTATTCTTAAGATTGAGGAGAAAGGTTCTCTTGGTATTATTGTGGATGAGGTAAAAGAAGTCGTAACACTGGCAACTGATGAGATTGATAAGTCTGCTACAAGCAGCAAGAACGTAAAAGACAACTTTATCAATGGAATCGGAAAAACAGGAGATTCACTGGTATCCTTATTTGAAATCAGTGCGATCGTTGATGAAAAAGAAAACGCTTAATTTTTAGAATATAGTGGGGGCTTTTTGTCCTCACTATATTCAGTATTGCTGATAAGGGGGACATATGAGCAAATTTAGTCTTGATGACATGAACACAATGTATGTGGATGTCTTAAAAGAAATAGGTAATATTGGTGCAGGAAATGCAACGACAGCAATTGCAACGATGATAAATGCCAGAATGAACATGCATGTACCGGATGTGCGGCTGATTGAAGCATCGAAACTGGGAGGTGCAATCTGTCCGGAGGATGAAACAATTGTTGGCATTTTCCTGGAAGTGGAAACGGATATTTCGGGAAGTATGATGTTCCTTATGAGAATGGATTCAGCATATTATCTTGTGAATACATTAATGGGAAGAGATCAGAGTTATCGTGAACCATTTAGTGAGATGGATCTTTCCGCCATGAAAGAGATTGGTAATATTATTGCCGGATCTTATCTGTCCGCGCTTTCATCGATGACGAATCTTGTGATTACATCATCGATTCCATACATTGCAGTAGATATGGCAGCTGCCATTTTAAGTGTACCAGCGATTCAGTTTGGACAATACGGGGATAATGCACTTATGATCGAAACAGAATTCGGAGATGATGTTATGATGTCTGGCTTCTTTATTCTGATGCCGGAACAGGGATCTTATGAAAAGATTCTTACTTCTCTGGGATTTGCAATGTAGAAGGGATAAAGAAAGTTATGGGCGATGTAATTAAAGTTGGGATGGCAGACTTAAAAACCGGAAAAGGCACAGATGTGCTTACAACGCTTGGACTTGGATCCTGCATAGGACTTACCTTTTATGATCCAACTTCAAAAATTGGTGGACTGGTTCATTATATGCTGCCAGATAGTACAAAATTAAAAAATAATTCCAATATTGCAAAATTTGGAGATACCGGGATTCGGGAATTATATAATCAGGTAATTGCAATGGGAGCGAACAAGTACAGGCTGGTGGCTAAGATTGCCGGTGGTGCTAAGATGTTCGAGGTAAGCGGACTGTCTGGAATCGGAAACGTTGGTGACCGGAATGCGGAAGCTGCCAAAAAAACATTAAAAGAACTTGGTGTGAAACTGATTGCTGAGGATACGGGATTAAACTATGGTCGAACAGTAGAACTTCATTGTGACACCGGAGAGTTTTATGTAAAATCTGTTGGAAAAGAAATAAAAATCATATAATCAAAGGAAATGGTATATGAATACAAAAAATGTACCTGCAATCATTATGCTGATTGCAGGATTTGTGGATTGTATTTTTGCAATATGTCAGCACCTGGCACTTGCAGAATTTACAAAACAGTTATTACTTGTGCTGGTTATATTTCTTATCATTGGCTGGGGAGTCAAACTGGTTTTAGACCGCTTCTTTAATGAAAAGGAGCCGGAAGAGAAACCTGAGGATGGGTCAGAAAAACCGGAAAGCGAAGAGAAAACCGAAGAGAGTGAAGAAGGTCCGGGAGAAGAACAAAAGAATTAGTTTGAGGCGATTAGATGAAGACAGTTGACAAAGAGAAACTTTGGAGTGACTATCAGAAGAACCCGACACAGCAGCTCCGGGAACAGCTGATTATAGAATATTCACAGCTGGTCAAACTGGTTGCTGGACGTCTTAGCATGTATCTGGGATATAATGTGGAATATGAGGACCTGGTAAGTTATGGGGTTTTTGGACTCATTGATGCAATTGATAAATTTGATATGGATAAAAATGTAAAGTTTGAAACGTACGCGAGTCTGCGAATACGTGGGGCAATTCTCGATCAGATCCGTAAAATGGACTGGATTCCAAGAACGGTCAGACAACGGCAGAGAAAAATCGATGAAGCGATCAAACAGGTGGAGATGAGAACCGGGAAGACCGCATCGGACGAGGAAATAGCAAAAGAACTTGGAATGTCAGAAACGGAATTGCTTTCATGGCAGTCACAGCTTAAAGTGACCAATGTCGTTTCTTTAAATGAATTTGAAGAACAGGGAACGGAACCGGTTACGGAAATACGGTATCCGACGAGTTTTGCGCAGCCGGAAGAGGCCATTGCGGAAGAAGAATTGAAACAGACACTGATTGACTCGTTGGATCTTTTGACAGAAAAAGAAAGACGTGTAATTGAACTTTACTATTATGAAGATCTGACATTAAAGGAAATCAGCAGAATTCTTGAAGTGTCAGAGTCGCGCGTATCACAGCTGCATACGAAAGCGCTTGTGAAAATGCGAAAGCGTATGGGCAGTTATATGGGAATTTTAATGGAGTAAATATTGGGGGAGCCATGAAAAATCAGTATTTTCAGATGGTATTTTCAGAAGAAAAAGCATACATACATTTTTACCCGGCTGAAGATGGCGGGAAAAATCTAAATATTTCTGAGGTGGAAGAATATCTCAGAAGCAAACAGATTGACGGATATGATCTGAAAGAATTACATGCTGCCATGAACAGTGGACATGAAGCAGATGTTTATGTTGGTCCGTGGGATGGAATCAAAGTCCGTGAAACCATGGATATCAGAGTTTCGTTGGATAAAATGAGAGTTGTGTGCCAGTTTTATCCACCATCTGAAGGTGGTGGTTATATGGATGAAAATGAAATCATAAACGACCTTGGGTATCATAAGATTCGTTTTGGCATAAAAGAGGATGCGATAAAGAACTATCTTAAAAACCGTGAGTTTTGTACCGATATTGTTGTTGCAGAAGGACTTCAGCCGGTACATGGCAGAGATGCAAGAATTGAATATATGTTCCATACAGATATGAAAATCCAGCCACTGCATAATGAGGATGGAACCGTCAATTATAAAGAATTAAACACAATTTCGCATGTTCAGAAGGGGGAACTTCTGGCAAAGTTGATTCCAGCGGATATGGGAAAAAGCGGACGCAACGTATACGGGGAAGAGATTAAACCCCGTACCGTGAAAACATGTCGTCTCGAATATGGACGGAATATATCCATTAATGAGGACAAAACGGAAATTTATTCGGATGTTACCGGACATGTCATGTATATTAACGGAAAGGTATTTGTGTCCAATGTATATGAAGTGCCGGCGGATGTAGATAATTCCATTGGCAACATCAATTATGATGGGAGTGTCCATGTAAAGGGAAATATTAAAAGTGGATTTACCGTACAGGCAGAAGGGGATGTCATTGTAGACGGTGTTATTGAAAATGCCAGTGTATATGCCGGTGGACAGATTATTGTAAAACGTGGTGTGCAGGGAAGGCACAAAGGTGTTTTAAAAGCCGGATCCAATATTATTTCAAAATACATTGAGAATGCAACAGTTTCAGCAGCTGGATATATTGAATCTGAAATCATCCTAAACAGTACAGTCTCTTCTGGAGGAACAATTAAGGTACACGGCAAAAAAGGACTGATCAATGGCGGTGTTACAAGAGCTGCAAACAGCATTGAAGCGAATAACTTTGGAACAGAGATGGAGACACCAACGATCCTGGAAGTTGGAATTGATCCTGCAAAAAAGGAAAGATATACAGAACTGAAAAAGCAGATTACACAGGCAGACGAAAAACTGGCAGATCAAAAAGTGATTCTTGACAATTATGCGGGAATGATAAACCGCGGGGATCGGCTTCCGGCAGATAAACTGCTGTATGTTCAGAAGCTTGCATTAGGTTATAAAGAAGAAAAAGCCAGACTGGAGCCTCTTAGAGCAGAAATGAACCAGATTCATGTTGAGATGATGGTGGCGGCACATTCTTATGTTTCAGTTACAGGAAAGGCGTATCCGGGTGTTGTTATTTCGATTGCTGACATGGAATATCATGTAAAATCACCTGTTTTTAATTCAAAATTCAAAAAACAGGATGGAAATATTAAAACAGTTCCGCTATAATAACAATGGATTTGAAATTTTTAGTTATAGACGGCAGGTGAGAATATGACGATTAGACCCGTAGTGCTTAATGGAATGATTCAAAGAACAGATGACATTGGTCAGCTGAAACAGCATGAAGATGCAAAACCGGCTGTGGACCAGCAGAATATACAGATGCAGGTTCAAAGAGCGGAACATCAAAGCCAGAAACAGGTCAATAAGGCTGAAAACAGCCAGCTGATGGATGAACGCTTTGATGCGAAGGAGGAAGGCAAGGGACAGTATCGGGATAATAGAAAGAAAAATCCATCGAAAAAGAAAGAAGATGGCCACGTAGTTGCCAAAAAGCCAGTCGGTAATTTTGATATAAAAATTTAAGCAGAGGAAGAACAAATGACAGCAGTAGAAATCGCATTGATAATTATTGGACTGATCATTATGATCGGAAGTTTTTTTGTGCAGGAAAAGATTACGAATAAAGATATTGAGAATATCTGCGAGCTGAATGACGATCAGATGAAAATGATTGTTGAAAAACAGCTAAAGAATGCAGATCAGCGCATTGATGATGCAATTACAGACAAACTTGATGAGCTGATGGACATTGCAGATCGTGCCATGGCAAAGGAAACAAATGAGAAGATGATGTCGATCAGTGAATATTCAGACACTGTACTGAGCGCTATGAATAAGAGTCATAATGAGATCATGTTCTTATACAGTATGTTAAATGACAAGCATGAAGAACTGACAAACCTTGCGGGAGAATTGCAGAATTTTTCGAACCAGTTAAAGAATACAGAGAATGAGATTCTTGGTAAGCTCGCAGATGCTGCAGACGCGGTAGAAGAAAAAATGACAGAACCGGCAGATATTGACAGGGAGCAGATGTTAGAGGCATCTGTTCAGAGTGTAGATGAACCAAATGCCAATAGCAATGCAAGAATTTTGCAGCTCCACAAACTGGGGAAAACCGATGTGGAAATCGCGAAGGAATTAGGCCTTGGACTTGGCGAGGTTAAGCTTGTAATAGGTTTATATAAAGGAGATAACGTACGGTGAAACTGAAATATTATCTGCGCGGGCTTGCAGTTGGAATTATCGTTACGACAGTGATCCTGGCAATTGTGTCCGGACATTCCGAAAAAAACATGAGTGATGCAGACGTGATTGCCAGAGCAAAACAGCTTGGAATGGTGATGTCGAATTCTCAGACGATAGATAAGAATAATCTTTTTTCAACGGAAAATACGGAAGATACAGAAGACAGCGCAACAACAGAAAACAGCACACAGGAAACACAGGATGAAAATCAGCAGACAGAAGCTGGTGGAACAGACGCTTCTGCGGAACAGACGGGTTCGGATGAGAACACAGATAACAATACGGCTGAAGGACAGGAAAATACAGATGCTGCACAACAACAGGATCCGGAACAGACGCAGTATGTAGAGGTGATTATCGCGCCGGGAGAATATTGCAGAGCGGTAAGCGAAGATCTTGCAAGTAAAGGTCTCGTCAGTGATTCAGAGTCCTTCCGTAAATATATGTTTGATGCAAAATATGATGAACTGATTAGTAGTGGAGTATATCAGATTCCAGTGGGAGCAAGCTATGAAGAAATCGGAAAAATACTGATTTCAGGAAATAATTAAAAAATACTTGAAATAAAGCCTTTGACATGATATAATGCCAAAGGCTTTAAAACTATTAATCACGTATACTGACGAACAAGCCGGTGCCAGCTCAACGCATACTGGTAGCTTATATCGAATGAGGTATACGGAAGAAATGAACCAATGGAGGTAAAAAAATGAGCGTTATTTCAATGAAACAGTTATTAGAAGCAGGTGTTCACTTTGGACATCAGACAAGAAGATGGAACCCAAAAATGGCTCCATATATCTACACAGAGCGTAATGGTATCTACATCATCGACTTACAGAAATCTGTAGGTAAAGTAGATGAAGCTTACGATGCTGTATCTGATATCACAGCACAGGGTGGAACAATCCTTTTCGTAGGAACAAAGAAACAGGCTCAGGATGCAATCAAAACAGAAGCTGAGCGTTGTGGAATGTTTTATGTAAATGAGAGATGGTTAGGCGGAATGCTTACAAACTTCAGAACAATCCAGAGCCGTATCGCAAGATTAAAAGAGATCGAGACAATGGCTGAGGATGGAACATTTGATGTTCTTCCTAAGAAAGAAGTTATCGCACTGAAAAAAGAGTGGGAGAAACTTGAGAAAAACCTTGGTGGAATTAAAGAGATGAAGAAGATTCCAGATGCAATCTTTGTAGTAGATCCTAAGAAAGAAAGAATCTGTATCCAGGAAGCTCAGGCTTTAGGAATCACACTGATCGGTATTGCCGATACAAACTGTGATCCAGAAGAGTTAGATTATGTAATCCCAGGTAATGACGATGCAATCAGAGCGGTTAAATTAATCGTTTCTAAGATGGCAGATGCTGTTATCGAAGCAAAACAGGGTGCTGAAGAAGTTGCAGAAGAAGCTCCAGTTGAAGAAGAAACAGCAGTAGAAGAATAATATTACAGAATCATTAATTGGAGGATAATAAGATGGCAATTACAGCAGCTATGGTAAAAGAACTGCGTGAAATGACCGGCGCAGGTATGATGGATTGCAAAAAAGCATTAAATGAGACAGCAGGCGATATGGATGCCGCTGTTGAATTCTTAAGAAAAAATGGACAGGCAAAAGCTGAGAAAAAAGCTGGAAGAATTGCAGCTGAAGGACTTTGCGCTGTTGTATTAAAAGACGATCAGACAGCAGCTGTCGTAGAGGTTAACTCTGAGACAGATTTCGTTGCTAAAAATGCTACATTCCAGGAGTTTGTTGATGCAGTAGCAAAACAGGCAGTTGAATCAGATGCAGCTGATATGGATGCATTTATGGCTGAGCCTTGGAATGAGGATACCAGCAAGACTGTAAATGATGCATTAGTTGGCAAAGTAGCTGTAATCGGTGAGAACCTTAAGATCAGAAGATTTGAGAAGGTTGTAGCTTCTAACGGATGTGTTGTTTCTTATGTTCATGGTGGCGGTAGAATCGGTGTTATCGTAGAAGCTGATACTGCTGTAGTAAATGATGCTGTAAAAGAAGCTCTTACAAATATCGCAATGCAGATCGCTGCATTAAATCCAAAATATGTTTCAAGAGAAGAAATTCCAGCAGAGCATATTGCACATGAGAAAGAAATCCTTCTTGCTCAGATTATGAACGATCCAAAAGAATCCCAGAAACCAGAGAAGGTTATCAAAGGTATGATCGAAGGTCGTGTAAACAAAGAGTTAAAAGAGGTTTGTCTGGTTGATCAGGTATATGTAAAAGCTGAAGACGGCAAACAGACTGTAGCAAAATACTTAGAGCAGGTTTCCAAAGAAGTTGGAACTCCTGTTACTGTTAAGAAATTTGTTCGTTTCGAGACTGGTGAAGGTATCGAGAAGAAAGAAGAAGATTTCGCAGCAGAAGTTGCAGCTCAGTTAAAATAATAAATAGCTGACTATTTTAAGTAAGAGGCCCCTGACAGATTCTGAATTGGATTTGTCAGGGGTCTTATGATTATCTGCGGAAAAATTTGAGGGAAAAAGATGGAACAGAACGAATATAAAATGATCAAACGGGAAGACGCATTAGCATATGGATTGTCTTTCCCAGGGACATATCAGGAAGCTCCATTTCACGATCCGAACTGGCAGCTTGTACGCATAAAGGGAAGCAGAAAAGCATTTCTCTGGACTTATGAAAAAGATGGTCATATTAATTTGAATGTAAAAACGGATCCAGAGTGGCGCGATTTCTGGAGAAATACATATGCATCCGTAATCCCTGGATATCATCTGAATAAAGAACACTGGAATACGATCATTCTGGATGGGACAATCCCAGACTCAGATATAAAGAGAATGATTGCAGAAAGCTATGATCTTGTTACAGACAGCCCTACAAAGAGAATCTATGAAGCGGTGAAAAAAATCCCAAAGGGTAAAGTAGCAACCTATGGCAAAGTGGCTGAGATGGCTGGCGATAAAAAGATGGCAAGAGCTGTTGGAAATGCATTACATAAAAATCCAGACCCGAATGGAATACCGTGTTATCGTGTTGTGAATGCAAAAGGAGAACTTGCAGGAGAATTTGCATTTGGCGGAAGTGGAGCGCAGGCAAAATTATTGCGAGAGGATGGCATTGAGGTAGTTGATGGGAAGGTGGATCTGAAA
This sequence comes from Roseburia porci, assembly GCF_009695765.1. Taxonomy (GTDB): domain Bacteria; phylum Bacillota; class Clostridia; order Lachnospirales; family Lachnospiraceae; genus Roseburia; species Roseburia porci. The sequence goes on along the minus strand of NZ_VUNI01000007.1, from coordinate 5,135 downwards.
AGATACGGTATATAGAAAACATAGTAAAAATTGAAAAAAAGATTGACGACATCGAAATATATCATGTATATTGTAGATAGTAAGTTAGCGAAGCAGAACTTGGATTATATATAACTCACCAATTGCTTCGCTTTTTTATTGGAAAAATTTATTTTGCAGGAAAAAACAGATGGAACAAGTGGACAAGAAAAGACTGAAAGAGCAGTATGTTGTAGAAGAAATGATAAAGCTGTATTGCCGGAAAAACCATAGAGCAGGATATATGGAGGCTGTGAGATCGGGAGAGAAGATGTGCCCCGAGTGTTTGCATATTGCTGAATATTCAAAGATGCGTAGCGAAAAATGCCCGTTTATGGAACAAAAAACATTCTGTGCTAATTGTAAGGTACATTGTTATAAACCTGATATGAGAGAAAAAATCCGTACAGTGATGCGTTTTTCGGGGCCACGCATGTTATGGCATCATCCGTGTCTTGCAATCTGGCATTTCATATGTACCGTGAAATCGGGAACAGAAACTTCGAAGAATGTACAGAAGTGGGACAATAAGAATAAGGGAAAAGGTAAGATTTTATGATTAAAACAAGACTGGTGGGATTGTTGTCCCATGCAAAAAAATATATCGTGTATACAATATGGTGGCAGTGGGCAGCCCTTCTGTCGCAGGTGCTGGCAGTCTTTTCTATCGCAGATTTGCTGGAGAGGGTGGTGAACCAGGCAGTAACGGTGTCTATTATTGAACGGACGATACTGATTTTAATCCTGGTTGTGATAGTCAGGTTCGTATGTGAGCGGATGGGAGCAAGATCTTCCTATCTGGCGTCTGTGGACGTCAAGCGGATTCTGCGCGAAAAGATTTATGAGAAAATGTTGAAGCTTGGTGCTTCCTACAGTGAGCAGGTATCCTCTTCTGAGGTGGTGCAAGTGGCAACAGAGGGTGTAGAACAGCTGGAAACCTATTTTGGAAAATATCTTCCACAGTTATTCTACAGCCTGATTGCGCCGTTGACATTATTTATCATTCTTTGCAGAGTGAGTTTGAAAGCAAGTGTAATTCTTTTGATCTGTGTACCGTTAATCCCGATTTCCATTGTGGTAGTACAGAAGATTGCCAAGAAATTACTGAATAAGTACTGGAGCATCTATACAGGCCTGGGAGATTCGTTCCTTGAAAATTTACAGGGACTTACTACTCTGAAAATTTACCAGGCAGACCAGCAGAAAGCAGACGAGATGGATGTGGAATCCCAGAATTTCCGCAGGATTACGATGAAGGTTCTGACCATGCAGCTCAACTCGACCAGTGTGATGGATATTGTGGCGTATGGCGGGGCAGCGATCGGTATGGCGGTTGCGCTTTCTGAATTTCTAAAAGGAAATATCAGCGTATCGGGAACATTATGTATTGTTCTGCTTGCCAGCGAGTTTTTTCTGCCGCTTCGATTGCTTGGTTCTTTCTTCCATATCGCAATGAATGGAATGGCAGCGAGTGATAAGATTTTTAAAATTTTAGATTTGCCGGAGCCACAGGATGGAGAAAAAATGCTGCCGGACGGAGCGTTAGATGTCACATTAAAAGACGTTCATTTTTCTTATGAAGAGGACAGAGAGATATTAAAAGGAGTCAACTTCAATCTTCCGGCAGGAAGTTTTGTATCGCTGGTTGGAGAGTCCGGATGTGGAAAAAGTACGATTGCAGGAATTCTTGCAGCGAAGAACCGGGGATATGGCGGAGAGATCACCATCGGTGGTGTACCGCTTTCTGAAGTGAATGAAACTGACCTGATGAAGCATGTTGTACTGGTTCGACATAACAGTTATCTGTTCAAGGGTACGGTAGAAGAAAATCTGAAGATGGCAAAACCGGATGCCACAAAAGAAGAGATGGAAGCAGTTCTTCAGAAAGTCAATCTCTTAGGATTCTTACAGACACAGGATGGCTTGCAGACACAGTTATTAGAAAAAGCGGGTAACCTGTCGGGCGGTCAGTGTCAGAGACTGGTGATCGCTAGGGCATTGCTCAGAAGTAATTGTGCGGTTTACATCTTCGACGAGGCGGCATCGAATATTGATGTGGAAAGTGAAGAACTGATCATGAAGGTCATTCACGAACTGGCAAAGACAAAGACGGTGCTTCTGATTTCCCACAGACTGGCAAATGTAGTAAAGTCCGACAGGATTTATTTCCTAAAAGACGGGGAAATCAAGGAGAGCGGAAAGCATGAAGAACTGATGAGACGGAATGGAGCGTACAGACATCTGTATGAAAGCCAGATGGCATTGGAAAACTATGGAAAAGGGGGAGCGGCATAATGAGCGAAAAGACAAATACAACAAAACGCAGAAGTGCCGTCAGGATCATGGGAAGCCTGATCGGCTTAGTAAAACCTCTGCTCCATATCATGCTGGCAGCAATCATCCTTGGAACTTTAGGCTACTTGTGTGCCATCTTTCTGACGATACTGGCGGGACAGGTCATCGTGCATGGGCTTCTGACAGGAATAGCCGGAAGGAGTGTTGCGGTAGACAATATGTGGCTGGTGTTTACTCCGGAAAAAACGATTCTCACGGTCATGATTGTGATTGCGGTGCTTCGTGGAATCCTGCATTATGCAGAACAGTATTGCAACCATTTTATCGCATTTAAACTGTTGGCGATCATCCGTCACAAAGTGTTTGCGGCACTGAGAAAGCTCTGCCCGGCAAAACTGGAAGGACGGGATAAGGGAAACCTGATTTCTATTATTACGACAGATATTGAGTTGCTGGAAGTATTCTATGCGCACACCATTTCCCCGATTGCGATTGCCACACTGACCTCAATTATTATGGTAATTTTTATTGGAAGATATCATTGGCTTGCAGGACTGCTTGCACTGGCTGCTTATCTGACTGTCGGTATTGCAATCCCGATGTGGAATGGAAAACGTGGCAGCCAGAAGGGAATGGAATTCCGTACAGAATTTGGAGAACTGAACAGTTTTGTATTGGATTCCTTACGTGGACTGGATGAGACTATCCAGTACGGACAGGGCGAAAAAAGAAAAGAGCAGATGAGCAGGCGATCCAAAGATCTTGCAGGACTGCAGGAAGATTTAAGCAGAATGGAAGGCTCACAGCGTTCATTTACCAACATGGTGATTCTGCTTGCATCGTTTGGAATGCTGGCACTGACTATCTGGCTGTATGCAAAAGACGAGATGGGAGTTGAGGGAATCTTAACCTGTACCATTGCAATGATGGGGTCTTTTGGACCGGTAGTAGCATTGTCAAGTCTTTCCAACAATCTGAACCAGACACTGGCAAGTGGTGAACGTGTCCTTTCCCTTCTGGAAGAGGCACCGCTTGTGGAAGAAATTCCGGATGATGTGGAATCGATGGGAGCTTCTGAGGCAAAGAGCAGAGGGAATGAATTTACAGGAGCAGAGGCGGAGAATATAACATTTGCTTATCAGGATGAAACTATTTTGGAGAACTATTCACTGAAACTACAGCCGGGAAAGATCACAGGCATTCATGGAGTGAGTGGTTCTGGAAAGTCTACGCTCTTAAAACTTTTGATGCGGTTCTGGGATGTACAAAAAGGGTGCGTATTGGTAGATGGTGAGGATGTCAGGAAGATTCCGACCAGCCATCTGAGAGATATGGAAAGTTATGTGACACAGGAAACACATCTGTTTCATGATTCGATTGCAAACAATATTGCAATTGTAAAACCGGGAGCGGCCAGAGAAGAGATTATGGAAGCTGCAAAGAAAGCTTCCATCCACGATTTTATTATGACACTTCCAAAGTGCTATGATACAGAAGTCGGAGAATTGGGGGATACATTGTCCGGCGGCGAAAAGCAGAGAATCGGGATCGCAAGAGCATTTTTACATGATGCGCCAATGATTCTTATGGACGAACCAACCAGTAATCTGGATTCTTTAAACGAGGGAATTATCTTAAAATCATTGAAAGAATCGGCTGAGAAGAAAACCATTGTCCTGGTATCCCACAGAGTATCCACAATGAATGTGGCCGATGTAGTTTATGAAATGGAAAACGGCAGAATTTCATAAAAAATTGGAGGGGTTACACTGGTAATCCCTCCATTTATGCTATTGTGGAGAATCGGAAGAAGACAGACGTTCCAGCAGCAGAGAAAACAGCTGTTTTGAATCGCAAATCTGTTCTGTGTTTAAGGAAACCGTTGAAGACTCGAGTTCAAAAGGCAGTAGCTGACTCTGATACAGGATATGTTGTGTGGCGGACTGCTTTTGGATCAAACGGATGCAGGAACAAAGCTGCGTATAAGTATGGCTCTTATCAAGAACAAAGAATGTGTCATTTTCATAGCGTGCCAGTATCGTGTCAGGACAATCTGTAAGGGACAGGGTTGTCTGGAGAATCTTGTATAAACGGCAGATTACACCAGAAGCTGCAACAGATCCATATGTTTCCTGAATGTTATCGTAGGATTTTAAGTGAATAAGGGCAGCATTCACCGTACGATGTTCCTGGACCTCAGAAAAAATATTCGGAAGATGTTCAGCCAGATATTCACGGTTGTAGGCTGAAGTCTCAGAATCCAGAAGAATTTTGCGGTTCAGGGAACGAAACTGTGACAGCAGGGTATTCTCTTCGGAGTTGCCCGGACAGATATCCGGGTAGGACATGGGCTGAACAATCTCAAGTACAAGCGGATGATTTTCAATCCGCACCGGGCGTGCGGTGATATAGAATAACTTGTCATTGCAGGTTTCACATTTGGAGTGGATCTGATCCGTACGAAGTGCTCTGGATGATGTACAGTTGATACACTGATCTGGGTGAAACCAGGTGTCATAGCAGACACCAGATGGGATCAGTGTGAATTTTCCGTTTACTTTTGCAGGTTCCATAATCTGGCAGGCGTTCGGATCTACCAGCCGCACCTGAAAAAAAGATTTTTTTAAAATAGCGATTTCGTTTTTGATTTCTTCAAACGTGTAGTTGTCCATATATTTGCTCCCCATAACCGTATGGTAGTGTCAAGTTAACTACCTTTTTTATTTTTATAAACATTATATTTTCAAGGATTTCTCACATTTTTTTACAAAAAAAGTGATTACCCCCTAAAAAAGCAGTATAATTGAATCTGCGAAAACACA
>NZ_VUNI01000061.1 GCF_009695765.1 Roseburia porci | reverse complement strand
CCCTCGATTTCACACTTTAAAAGTTTGCTTATAATACACAACAGCCTTTTATCCCTGATTCCAAGATTCCAGATTTGCTTCATTAGTTTTCCATGATTGACATTATCGAAAAATCCTTTAATATCAATATCCACACAATAATAATGTTTGCCTAAATTGATAAGGCTTACCATTCTGCTGACTGCGTGGTGGGTACTTCTGTTTGGTCTGAATCCATAGGAATGATTGTGAAATTTCGGCTCGCATATGGGTTCTAGCACCTGCAAAATACATTGTTGAATCAGTCTGTCCCATATGGTCGGTATGCCAAGAGGTCTCTTTTTATCACTGCCAGGCTTTGGAATATATACTCTCCGCACTGGTAATGGATTATAGTCCTCTAATCTGGCTCTCACTTCCTTTATCAGCATTTCATCATTAAGTTTGGAAATATCCTCTATTGTCTTTCCGTCAGTACCTTTGGTTTTACTACCAGTATTACCTTTCAGATTTCTGTATGCTAATCTGATATTCTGCTTTGAACCTATTACCTCCATTAACTTGTAAAAATTATTGTTGTTTCTGCTTTGTTGATACAACTCATCAAATATGCTCTGCATATCAAAATATTCGTTGTATCTCAGCTTGTCTTTCTTCAACATGGTCTGTACCCTCCTTTCAGAGTAATACATCTCTTAGTCTTACACGAACCCATGCTGAACTCTCTACTTGCTCTAGCACACGACTAGTGGCTATCCCTCCACCACTTATTATCATGGTTTCATCGGTACTGTGCCACCACTCTCACTGGCATAAATACAGGTTATAACTATGCTAATCTCACACAGCTTTTCCCTGTAAACACTTCACAGATGGTAAAATCTCCATGTTGCCAGCTTTCCACGTTCCAAATATGCTATCTTTACATATACCCTTAGGTTTCCTCTATAAGCCTGTTACTTTACCAATGCCTGTAACATTGTATGGACTTTCATATGAACGATTTTTACTCATCCACAAGTAACGACACTAATTGTGTCACATGACCTTTCGACCACATCCCGATATAGACCTGTACATTCGAGGATTCGTCAGTTTTTAGCTGTACTCGTCAGCTTTTATTCCATTCTAACCATAGGTATTTTATAGACCTCCGGCATATCACATACAACTCCCACCTCTGGGAA
>NZ_VUNI01000060.1 GCF_009695765.1 Roseburia porci | reverse complement strand
TTGATATTAAAGGATTTTTCGATAATGTCAATCATGGAAAACTAATGAAGCAAATCTGGAATCTTGGAATCAGGGATAAAAGGCTGTTGTGTATTATAAGCAAACTTTTAAAGTGTGAAATCGAGGGCGAGGGAATACCGACTAAAGGAACTCCGCAAGGGGGAATACTTTCTCCGTTATTATCTAATATAGTGTTAAATGAACTTGACTGGTGGATAAGTGACCAGTGGGAAACTTATATGCCACGAAAGGGAAATAACAAAGGTTTTGCAAACTATGCCAGACAATACACAAATCTGAAAGACGGATATATAGTGCGTTATGCAGATGACTTTAAAATAATGTGCAGAACATATCCAGAAGCACAGAGGTATTACCACGCTGTAGTGGATTTTCTGAATAACAGACTAGGATTGGAAATCAGTCCAGAGAAGTCTAAGGTAACAAATCTGAAAAAGAATTCATCTGATTTCCTTGGATTCAAAATCAAAGCAGTGCCACAGGGAAAATCAAAGTATGGTTATGTTGCAAAAACAGATATGTGTGAAAAAGCCTTGAAAAAATCAAAAGCTAATTTGAGACAGAAGATTCTTGAAATACAGAATCATACAAATGCAGAGGAAGTAAAGAAGTATAACAGTGCAGTCACTGGAATACAGAATTACTATCGGATTGCAACGAATGTTTATAACAATCTCACAGAGGTTGATTATGCTTTATTACGAACCCGTAACAACAGGTTAAGGAAGAAAGCAAAGATAGTCAGATTTTGTGAAACTCCAAGTGATTTCAAAAAGAAAACAACAGGAATCAGAGACTGTAAGAAGATTTACAGGATTATGGATATTCATATGTTGCCGATTACAGGTGTGCATCATAAATCTCCAATGAATTTTTCACAGGAGATATGCAATTATACTGAAAAGGGCAGAAAGAAAATTCATAATAATCAGAGAGCAGTGGAAAGTAGTAAACTGAAAGCATTTCAGATGTTTCTAAATGATGAAGATACTATTGAATTTAGAAATAATATGGTTTCAAAGTTCGTGGCACAGTATGGGAAATGTTACATTACTGGAAATGAATTAGAGCCAGAAAATGCAGTCGGTATCAGAATAAAACCAAGAGAAAGAAATGGTACTGACGATTATAGCAATATCGTTATTGTTAGTAAAGCTGTTATTCCACTTATTGAAGATACAAATGCTGATTACTGTAGTAGCCTTTCGGAAAAGCAGAAAGTGAAGCTGAATCGACTAAGACGAGCTAGAAAACTTAAACCTGTCAAAGGAACTTGTAAACTTGCTTGAACACGAGGGAACGCCGTATGCGGTGAAAGTCGCACGTAC
>NZ_VUNI01000059.1 GCF_009695765.1 Roseburia porci | reverse complement strand
TTGATATTAAAGGATTTTTCGATAATGTCAATCATGGAAAACTAATGAAGCAAATCTGGAATCTTGGAATCAGGGATAAAAGGCTGTTGTGTATTATAAGCAAACTTTTAAAGTGTGAAATCGAGGGAGAGGGAATACCGACTAAAGGAACTCCACAAGGGGGAATACTTTCTCCGTTATTATCTAATATTGTGTTAAATGAACTTGACTGGTGGATAAGTGACCAATGGGAAACTTATATGCCACGAAAGGGAAATAGCAAAGGTTTTGCACAATATGCCAGACAATACACAAATCTGAAAGACGGATATATTGTGCGTTATGCAGATGACTTTAAAATAATGTGCAGAACATATCCAGAAGCACAAAGATATTACCATGCTGTAGTAGATTTTCTGAATAACAGGCTGGGATTGGAAATCAGTCCAGAGAAGTCTAAGGTAACAAATTTGAAAAAGAATTCATCAGATTTTCTTGGATTCAAAATCAAAGCAGTGCCACAGGGAAAATCAAAGTATGGTTATGTTGCAAAAACAGATATGTGTGAAAAAGCCTTGAAGAAATCAAAAGCTAATTTGAGACAAAAGATTCTTGAAATACAGAATCATACAAACGCAGAGGAAGTAAAGAAGTATAACAGTGCAGTCACTGGGATACAGAATTATTATCGGATTGCAACGAATGTTTATAACAACCTTACAGAGGTTGATTATGCTTTATTACGAACCCGTAACAACAGGTTGAGGAAGAAAGCAAAAATAGTCAGATTCGGAGAAACTCCAAGTGATTTCAAAAAGAAAACAACAGGAATCAGAGACTGTAAAAAGATTTACAGAATTATGGATATTCATATGTTGCCGATTACAGGAGTGCATCATAAATCTCCAATGAATTTTTCACAGGAGATATGCAATTATACTGAAAAGGGCAGAAAGAAAATTCATAATAATCAGAGAGCAGTGGAAAGCAGTAAACTGAAAGCATTTCAGATGTTTCTTAATGAAGATGATACGATTGAATTTAGAAATAATGTGGTTTCAAAGTTCGTGGCACAGTATGGGAAATGTTACATTACTGGAAATGAATTAGAGCCAGAAAATGCAGTCGGTATCAGAATAAAACCAAAAGAAAGAAATGGTACTGACGATTATAGCAATATCGTTATTGTTAGCAAAGCTGTTATTCCACTTATTGAAGATAAAAATGCTGATTACTGTAGTAACCTTTCGGAAAAGCAGAAAGTGAAGCTGAATCGACTAAGACGAGCTAGAAAACTTAAACCTGTCAAAGGAACTTGTAAACTTGCTTGAACACGAGGGAACGCCGTATGCGGTGAAAGTCGCACGTAC
>NZ_VUNI01000006.1 GCF_009695765.1 Roseburia porci | reverse complement strand
GGAAGCATTCTTCTTAGCAAGGCTTCCTTAAGTTCTTGACTGTAGTTCATAGTGAAAGCTCCTTCCTGTGATAGTTATATACTACCACAAAAACTTTTTTCTTTCACTGACAACTATTCTAACACACAGGGCTGATGCCGGAAAACCATATCATAAATTACACAAAACATGCACAAAATGGTATAATTGCATCATGGATTAAACACAGATTTTATATATTTCAAATTATTATTTCATGAACATTTTCAATTATCGTATGGGGGACTCAAATGTATACAAATAATGCATATCTAAATAACTCAACAATCGACAGAAAAGATAAATCAAAGCCTCTCGTCGTAACCATGTGTGGAGCTTACAAGTTATATACTCACCCTAAACTTCCCACATGGAGACCACGGGGCAGAGTTGATTTTCAGTTGATCTTTATTGCTGCTGGGAAAGCTCATTTTCATTTTAACAATGATGAGGAAGAAACGATTGTTCATGCTGGTCATATGGTTTTATACCGTCCAAAAGAACCACAGAAATATGAATATTATGCCAAAGACCAGGTCGAAGTTTACTGGGTTCATTTTACAGGAAACAATGTCACTAATCTGCTCCGTTCCTATGGATTGACAAATGACAAAAGGGTGTTCCACTGTGGTTCTGGTTCGGAATATCAGTATCTTTTCCGTGCCATGATAAATGAATTACAAATGTGTCAGGATAGCTATTCTGAAATGCTTGAAATGTATTTAAGACATATTTTTATAAAACTACAGCGCCACTTTAAATCTTCTATCACCACAGTGAACTCCCATGCTGCTGAGGAAATAGACAAAGCAATTTCTTATTTCAGTGAGCATTACAATGAACCGATCAGTATTGATGACTATGCTGAACAAAATCATGTCAGTGCCAGTTGGTTTATCCGTAATTTCAGATTATATGCCGGAATTACACCAAAACAATTCATTTTGCAAAAAAGAATATATAATGCCGAAGCACTACTTCAGAATACACAATATAATATCAATGAGATCGCACAAATTGTTGGTTATGATAATCCACTATATTTCAGCCGGATTTTTCAAAAGGCAAAGGGGCTGTCACCTTCTGAATATCGTAAAAACATATAAAAAATGCAAAAAGCAGAGGATTAAAATCTCTGCTTTTTGCAATTTTTGTCCATTTATTTTTTTATTTTGGCAAGTAATATCCCCTTTCGTGTTTTATAATGACAGCGTAAACAGAAAGGAGATGAACTTCCATGAGAAACAAATTCCACAACTTTATTGAAAACTTACTTAGCTTTTATGCAACATTCTTCACAAGAGGATTTTATCATTTTTAAATATTATTCATATCTGTTCTCTTGCAACCGTAAGGAAATAAGATAACAATCTTGTCTCTATCATTTGTCACGCTTTCTTTAAAACAGGCATACGGAAAATCTGTATCAGAAGCGGAATTACCATGATAAACCATACAATTGGCTCCGCTAAGATAACGCCGGTATATCCAAGCCATGGAACCAGTGTCAATGCGATGACAATTTTTCCAAGCATCTCTAGAGAGCTTGATACAAGCGGAGTCACATGGTCTCCAAGTCCCTGCATCGCATTACGAAGCACACAGATGACAGCTGTCACATAATAAAAAAGCGTATCAAATTTCAGATAATTGGTTGCATTTGTGATAACCGTATCATTATAAGTTCCTGTAACGAGGTGCACAAGCCACGGTCCGATCGTATAGCTTGCAATGATCGTAAGCGTACACCAGATGCAGGTATATAAAATTGACAGGCGGATTCCCTTCTTCACACGATCGATCTTCCCTGCTCCAAGATTCTGTCCACAATAGGTAGCCATCGTCTGTCCGAACACGGTAAACATAATCATAAAGATTTCCGAAATCTTTCTCGCTGCGGTATGTGCCACAATGATCTCCTGTCCCAGTTTGTTGATGGCAGTCTGTAATGTCAATGAGCCAATGTTGATCAGGGAACTCATAAATCCCATCGACATGCCTGCACCGATCATATTCTTTATCATCTCCGGATCGTGATCTTTAAAATCCTCCTTCTCCAGCCTTAACATATCGTATTTACGGATCATATAGATCCAGCAGATCACAAAGGCCAGAATCTGGGCAAGCACAGTTGCAAGCGCAGCTCCTCGTACTCCTGCTTTCAAGACCATCACAAAGAACAGATCTCCAACAATATTAAGTCCAACCGAAACAGCAAGAATAATCAGTGGAGTAAGTGTATCTCCGAGTGCACGTAACGCTGAGGCACAGGCATCATAGAGAAACGTTGCCAAAAGCCCTGCTATGATAATCCATATGTAAGAAGCAGCAACCGAAACCAGCTCTTCCGGAACATTTAAAAAATTCAGGATCGGCCTTAAAAATAAAAGTCCTGCTGCAGTTAACAGCACTGCAATCCCGCATCCAAGCATCAGTGATGCTGCAAAAGATTTCTTCACGCCCTTCATATCTTTTGCCCCGAATTTCTGTGCTGTAATAATTGCCAATCCATTTGACAGTCCCATCAAAAATCCGATGATCAGATTACTGAGTGTTGTCGTTGCACCGACAGCAGCCAGTGCGTCCTCCCCCAGAAAAGAGCCCACGATACGTGTATCCACAAGACTGTAGGTCAACTGTAACAGATTGGCCAGAAAAATCGGTAATGCAAATGCCAGAATCAATGTGGATGGTTTTCCTTTTGTAAGATCTTTCATTCTTCCTCTCTCCTTGTATCTTTTCAGGCAGTGCCTGTATTTTCAAACTACGCCGCATTATTATATTCTGTTTTCTGCAATTAATCAACGAATTTTTATCCGGAATTTTCTTTTCTTTTGTTTAAAATTTCTAGGTAATTATCTCTATTTTCTCCTGTAGTACAAACCACCAGGATGTGATATAAGGAAAGTATCTAATTTATGAATTGGGGAGGTTTTTATAATGAAATATACAAATCCTGTCTTAAAAGGATTTTATCCGGATCCGAGTGTCTGCTTTGCCGATGGAAAATACTATATGGTATGCAGTTCTTTTCAGTATTTCCCAGGCGTCCCGCTTTTTGAAAGTGAGGATCTTGTTAACTGGACCCAGATTGGTCATGTTCTGACGAGGAAAAACCAGATTATGCTCTCACATGTTGAAAGCTCCGGCGGCGTTTTTGCTCCGACCATCCGTTACCATAACGGAAGGTTCTACATGGTAACTACAAATAATTCCACTCAGACAAACTTCTATGTCTATACAGATGATATTCACAAAGAATGGTCCGATCCTGTTCCGGTTGCCCAGGGAGGTATCGATCCGTCTCTTTACTTTGAAGACGGCAGAACCTTTTTTATCAGCAATGGCACCGATGATTCCGGAGTCTATGGTATCGTACAGTGCGAGATTGATATTGCAACCGGCAGAAAACTGACAGAAAGCAAGTGCATCTGGCAGGGATCCGGCGGACGTTTTATTGAAAGTCCACATATGTATAAGATTCATGGTGAATACTATCTTATGGTCGCAGAAGGCGGCACTGAATATGGTCATATGATCACCTATGCAAGAGGCAGCTCAGTCTGGGGACCATTTAAGGGTTATCCTGACAATCCAGTACTTACCAACCGCAACAAAGCCCCTTATATCATTCAGGGAATTGGACATGGTGAACTGGTCACCGATCCCTATGGAGACTGGCACATCTTAAGTCTTGGTTTCCGCCAGATTCATCTGTGGCAGGCATATCATACCCTTGGTCGTGAAGTTTTTCTCACTCCTGTTACCTTCCATGAAGACGGCTGGTTCACTGCAGGAAAAGACAAGACTACAGACGAAAGCTATGAGATCAAAGGAGATTTTCTGCAAAAACCTTTAAAAACCTACTCCTTTGATACAACCAATCCCGCCATTGACTGGTGTTATCTCCGTCATCCTTATGAGGAGAACTATACTTTCGGCGAGCATGATCTTACCATTTATGGAACCGAACTTACACTTGAAGATGTAGATTCTCCTACTTTTATTGGTTTAAGGCAGCGTGATTTCTGTTTTGAAATGTATGCTGATCTTATGGTCGATCACGGCGAGGGTGGAATCACAGTATATTCCACGGAAAACGAGCATTATGACCTTGCCGTTTTGCGGACACTCAATGAATCCCAGATCGTATTCAAGCGGAATATCGGTGGTATCAAGCATATTGAAAAAGCCATCCCTCTTCCACCTTCCAACACGGTTCGCCTCATCATAAAAGCAGATTCCCTGACCTACTCCTTCTATGCCGTCGTAGATGGCAAAGAAGTTCTCCTTGGAACAGCTCTATCCAAATATGTTTCCACGGAAGTCAGTGGAGGGTTTACCGGTGTCATCCTTGCATTCTACGCAACCGGGAATAACGAAGCCTGCATAAAAGATTTTCAGATAAAATATCTGCCACAGATTTGAGTGAGTCTTTCTGTAAAAAAAACTGTCCGTAATGGATGCCAATGAACTTTTATTTGAAATGAATGAACCTATTTTAACTTAAAAAAGCGTCCTGTCTGAATCACCAACGTCGGCAGAAAAGCGAGTCCCGCTATCGTAAATATCTGCCCTGTTCCAAGCGGTGCAATCTGAAACAGTCCATGCAGAGCCGGGATACACAAAACGCACATAAGCAGTCCGGTTCCTGCCGCAAAAGCAGCAACGCTCCACAGATTGCTTTTTATTCCAATCTGTACAATCGAGGCATCCTCGCTTCTGCATGTGAATCCATGAAACAGCCGTGCCAGCGTCAATGTGGAAAAAGCCATGGTACTGGCGGCAGATGCACTTATGGAATCTCCCATATAAAATGCCGCCAGAGTCACTGCTCCGATCAAAACACCATACAAAAGCAGGCTGCGCGAGAATTTTGCGGTAAAAATTCCCACTTTCGGATCTCTTGGTTTCTGCTCAAGAAGCCGCGAATCCGATGGCTCCATTCCGATTGCCAGTGCCGGAAGGGAATCTGTAAGCAGATTGATAAACAGCAGATGCACTGGCTGAAACGGTATATGAAGTCCGCCGAAGGTGCAGTATAACACGACAAGGATTGCTGCAAGATTGCCTGATAATAAAAACAAGATTGCATTCTGTATGTTCCGGTATACATTCCTGCCGTTTAATACAGCCTTTAAGATCGTTGCAAAATTGTCATCTGCCAGAATCATGGCGGCAGCGTCTTTTGCAACCTCGGTTCCTGTAATTCCCATTGCAATTCCAATATCCGCTTTCTTTAAAGCCGGAGCATCATTGACACCGTCTCCGGTCATGGCTGTAATATGCCCTTTTTTCTGCCATGCACTGACGATCCGGATCTTATCTTCCGGTGATACTCTTGCATATACTGAGATATTTTCAATGTTTTCTTCGAGTTCCTGATCCCCCATCTGCTTCAGTTCCTGGCCGGTCACAGCCTTGTCACCGGCTTTGAAAATTCCGATTTTTTCAGCAATCGAAACAGCAGTGATCTTGTGATCCCCGGTGATCATAACGGGTCTTATTCCTGCACCGATTGCTTCTTTTACAGCACGCACCGATTCCTCCCTTGGCGGGTCCATCATCGACACCAGTCCAAGAAATACCAGCTGTGTTTCACTTTCCTCTGTCAATTGTGTTTGTGTATATTCTCTATATGCAAATGCCAGCACACGCATCCCTTTTTGCGAAAAAAGGAGATTTTGTTTTTGTATACTTTCTTTATCCTCCTGAGTAATTGCTCTTACTCCATTCTCATCTGCGATTCCTGTAATGCGGTCCAGAAGGACATCCACTGCTCCTTTCGTAAAAAGCATTGGCACATTGTGTACCATATATTTGGTCGTCATGCATTTTCGCTCTGAATCAAACGGCAGCTCTGCAAGTCTTGGCATCAGGGAACGCAGATGTTCCACAGCACCTTCCTTTGCAAAAACAGGAATCTGTTCTGCCATAGCAAGCAGACAGCTTTCCGTTGGATCACCAATTGTTTTTCCCTCACGGATGCACGAATCATTATTTAATATGGCATTGTACAGAAAATACCTGTGATCCTGTTTCCAGATATCCAGTTCCTGTGGCATCATGCATGTTCCACCAATATAGATCTCCTGTACAGTCATTTTATTCTGTGTCAATGTTCCAGTCTTATCCGAACAGATCACCGATACGCAGCCAAGACTTTCTACCGCCTTTAGATCTTTGATGATTGCATGCTCTCTTGCCATCTTTCCGGTTCCCATCGCCTGCACAATAGTCACGATCGATCCGAGTGCTTCCGGTATTGCAGCAACCGCAAGTGCAACTGCAAAAAGTAGCGCATCAAGTATCTCTGCCCCCTGCCATACCTCAAGTGCAAGCACAAGTGCGCTTACTGCCAGAATAAAACCTGCCAGCTTCCTGCTGAATCCATCCAGACTGATCTGCAGCGGCGTACGCTTCTCTTTTGTATTATTCATAAGCCTTGCAATCTTTCCGATCTCTGTATCCATTCCTGTCGCAGTGACAAGTACCATCCCTCTTCCATATGTAACAAGGCTGCCGGAAAAGACCATGTTCTTCCTGTCTCCAAGCGGAACTTCTCCCGGAATCACTTCGTCAATTTTTTCAACATTGGCAGATTCTCCGGTAAGAGAGCTTTCATTTACCTGAAGGGAATGGCTCTCGAGAAGTCTTCCATCTGCGGCTGTCAGATCTCCCGCTTCCAAAATCAGCAGATCTCCAGGCACGATCTCTTCCGATGGAATCTCCTGCTTTCTCCCATCTCTTATAACCTTTGCATGTGGCGACGATAATTTTTTTAGTGCTTCCAGTGATTTTTCTGCTTTGACATACTGAACGGTTCCAAGCACCGCATTCAATACGATCACAGCCAGAATTACGATCGTACTTTCGGGATTTCCCGAGAACATGGAAATCACGGCTGCAATTATAAGGATGATCACCAAAAGATCTGCAAACTGTCCGGCAAAGACGATTCCAATACTCTTTTTCTTTTGTTCCGTCAGCTGGTTTCTCCCATACCGCTCCATGCGTTTCTGTGCTTCGGCACTGCTTAATCCCATTCCCGCCTGATATTGCTTCTGCACCTCTTCTTTTGTCATCTGATAAATTTCTTTCATGAGCTCCTCCTTTTCCTATAAACAAAAAAGACCTTCTGTGCACCAAAATAAATGCACAAAAAGTCTTGTTTAACATCGGTTATCTGCTTCCGGTCCCTGTGGACGTACTGACGGAACACAGCACATGTGATATTCACATGCAACTACTCCCTCTTTGTTGATACAAATCTATCATATCCATGTTCCAGTGTCAACGCACTGGCATTTTCTTTACCGGATCTTTACCAGCCTTTCGCCTGCTACAGCTGTCTTACCATATCCGCATCAAAGACAACCTGTGAAAGATGATCAACTTCGATCTGATAAAGCGCATTCGCCGCAATATGTTCTGCAGCCTGCTCCAGATCACGGATTCCTGTCGTATCAGCATACTGTTCGATCAACGCATCCAGTGCTTCATCCGTGATAATGCATTCTTCTTCCCGCATTCCCATACGTTTTAACACTTTTGGGAGCGCAAATTTTGAGAAAATAACCTTCTTTTCTTCCGGTGTATAATCCGGGATCTCGATCACTGCAAATCTGGATAAGATCGGAGCACTGATCTGATCTTTCTCGTTGGCCGTTGCGATCGGATAAACACCAACCGTCGGGATCATACATTCCATATAATTATCTGTAAAGCCAAGATTGTCTAACAGTGTCAGAAGGACATCTGCCGGGTTGCCATTTCCTTTTCCGGCTGCTGCCTTATCCAGCTCATTGATAATAAATACCAGATTGGATTCTCCCGCCATGGAAAATGCATCCATGATCAGCCCCGGTTTGGCGTTCGAATAAATCCGCGAGCTTCCGGTCAGCTGCTCCGGATCATGAATGGAGCTCATATCAAGCGTTGTCCATGGCAGTTTTAAAATACGTGCAACTGCATAAGCGATCTGGGATTTACCGGTTCCGGCCGGTCCGATCAGAAGAATACCATACGCAGGAAGTGTATGTGTCCGGTTGATCTGGATAATTGTCTCAATAATTCTCTGCTTTACACGTTCCATGCCATACAGTTCTTCGTCAAGGATCCGTCTTGCCTCAGCCGGATCGATTGCTTCAAAATAATTGCTTTTCCACTGTACATTCATCATAATGGACAGCGCTCTCTGTGCATGACGTCTTTCTTCCGGCGATACCTCATTGGATCTTGCAACAGCAAGATTTCTTCTTGCCCATAAACGGATATTATCCGGAAGCGTTCTTCCCGCACAGTTCATGAAATCCGTGATGCTCTGAATGCTTGTCAGCTTCATATCATCTCCGCTTTCTTCCTGCTCCTCATCCTCACTCATTTCTTCCGGTGCACTGCTTGCAAGAAGCCGGTCGATCATAAACTGTAAAAATCCATCTTCCGCTGAAAGCTTGGTTCCACCACCAAAAGCGATCTCTCGGATCTTATAAACCGCATATCCTTCCGGTCTGTTTTCTCCAGAAAGCCGCACATTAATATGATTCTCACCAAGCCACTTTAACAGGCTTACAAACCTGGAATCGATCTGCAGGATATCTGCACTGACGGTTCCTTCTTCTTCCTCAAATTCAAATGACGTGCGCCGGATCGGATTGGTGAATTTACCACAGGAATGGTGATTCCACTTTCTTTTTTCATTATCCAGCAAAAGTAACGGTTTGTCCGCAGTAGGCTTTGACTCATTGGACTGAAATGTCGTATATGTACATTCCGCCGTAAATTTATTATCCTGTTCCTCATTAAAATCAAATACTGGCATATCCATCCCTCTCAATTCCCTTGTAATCTGAAACTCTCTGTTTCTAATGATTATACGATAAACAACAGCCACCATGCAACTGCCTTAGTCAAAGCAGCGGTATTTTTCGCTGGCACAAAGTATCAATCAGCGCACAGACTGCCTTCTGTTCTTTCCCCGCATAGAGCTTCACACTGACTGCGATTGCATATTCACTGTATTTCCCGTCTTTCAGCCGCTCTTTCTCTGCATCCCCGTATGTATTCCCGATCAATGCAAGTACTGCCTCATTCAGCTGTTCGAGATAACCAAAAAGTGTCTCTTTCCCCTCTGTAATCGGAATCTTTTCCATTCCATGAAGACTTTCATATTCAAAAACAGATACCGCTTCCAGGCAAAGATGCAGATGTCCGTCAATATCTGAGGCTTCCATCAGGATATCCGGTCTTTTCTGGTAACACGACAGGAAGTATGTTTTTGCTTCCTCTACTTTCCTTTCTGCAAAAAGTGAAAGCATCTGCTCCACAACCTCACCCGTCTCATTTTTGGCACCGATCATGCCAACTTTGCATTCCCGCACTTTAAGTCCGCGGTATTCCGTCCATACCATAAGCAGAAATTCGGATAAAAATCCATACAGCCGCTTATGATAATCATCATAGCTGTCCAATTGCAGCAGTTTATGCATATTTGCAAAAATCGGAAAAAGGAAGCTGCAATATTCATCATAAAGCTTTTTCGAGCAGATCATCAGGTTGCCAAAATACGTATGATTTTCCTGAATGCGTTTCCGATACAGTGGATAAAAATCCGGATAAAGTTCATGGATCACGGTATCCGCCGCATCCAGATCTTCCTTCGTATGATTCACGGTAAAACCATACTCATAGGAAAAATTAAGTTTTAATTTCATGGAAGTCAGAATATCATAGTGCTGCAATAACTGCTCAAGTTCCTTTTTGGTATAGACAAACCCAAGTTCATTCAGCAGGTATCTTCGATAATGACATACTCCAACATAATCTGCATCAAATACATTTTTCCATACCCAGTACATGCCTGTAAGCTCTGCATAATAACAGTTCTGAGCCGAAATGTTCTCTCCGGAATCATCTCTTAAATAACCAAGTGGTTCGTGCACTGCACTCCCTACCTGAAGCGGAACATACATCGGGTCCGGTGGAACCGAAAACTTTTTGTGTGTCATTGTATAAATCTGGATACGCATCTTTTGCCCCCATATTCCTGTATCACTCTGTTTTGCCAAGTTCCCAGAACGCAACTGCACTTGCTGCCGCTACGTTTAAGGAATCCACACCATGCATCATCGGGATCTTTACGGTATAATCGCAGTCCGCAATCGTTGAATCTGCCAGCCCGTCCCCTTCTGTGCCAAGGATAACCGCCAGTTTATCCTCTTTTAAAAGCTCCGGTGCATCAATCCTTACTGTATCTTCTTTCAAAGCCATTGCTGCTGTCTTAAATCCTTCTTCTTTTAAGACTGCCATTGCATCCTGCGGCCATATGCAGCTTTTTGCATCCATCATCGTCCACGGAACCTGAAATACCGTTCCCATGCTCACTCTTGAAGCCCTGCGGTAAAGAGGATCACTGCACCCTGCTGTCAAAAGCACCGCCTCCATCCCAAGGGCAGCAGCAGACCGGAATATGGCACCGACATTCGTCGGATTCACAACATTCTCCAGGATAGCGATCCGACGTTTCTCTGCGATTGTCTGTCGAATGTCCAGAAGTCTCTTTCTTCTCATGACACCAAGCATTCCCCTCGTCAGTTTAAATCCCGTGAGTTTCGTCAGCACATCAAATTCTGCTGTATAAACAGGAATATCTCCGCATTTTTGAATTACCTTCGAACCTTCAGTCTCAATATGCCGTTCTTCCATCAGCAGGGAAACCGGTTCGTATCCCGCATCCAGTGCCCGTTCGATCACTTTCGGGCTCTCTGCAATAAATAATCCCGGCTGCGGTTCATAATAGCGAAGCAGCTGAACCTCTGGCAGACGCGCATACACATCCAGCTCCGGTGCATCAAACTCTTTGATCTTTATAATATTAGCCATATCTTCTTCCTTTGTTTTTCTGCATAAAAACTTTGACGGCTATTCATAAGAAAAGCCGTCAAAGCAATTGTATGGATTTTAAAAAAGCCTCTTTTACAACATAACTGTCCGTGGTTGGCATACTACTTGTGTTCCACCTTATCAAATGTAAATACGTTCAAAAACTGTTTTGCGCGTTCTGTCTTCGGATGCTCGAAAAATACTTCCGGTGCATCTTCTTCTACAATATGTCCCTGATCCAGAAAGATCACACGGTCTGCAACCGCTTTTGCAAACTGCATTTCATGTGTCACAATGATCATGGTACGTCCCTGCTTTGCAAGGTCAAGCATAACATCCAGTACTTCCCGTACCATCTCAGGGTCCAGTGCTGCTGTTACTTCATCAAACAAAAGGATCTCCGGATGCATACAAAGAGCTCTTACAATTGCCACCCTCTGCTTCTGTCCACCGGACAACTGTCTTGGATAACTATCCGCTTTCTCCTTTAATCCAACACGTTCCAGGAGCTGCAAAGTCTCCTGTTTTACTTCATCTTTTGCCCGTTTCTGCACCTTTAATGGTGCAAGCATAATATTGTCAAGCACGGTCAGATGTGGAAACAATTCATAGCTCTGGAATACCATTCCAATCTTCTGGCGGACTGCAGCAAGATTCCTGCTTCCGTATTCTATCGGTTTTCCGGAAAGAGTAACCGTTCCTCCCTGTATCGGCTCCAGTGCATTGATGCAACGGAGCAGTGTGCTCTTTCCACATCCACTTGGTCCTACGATTACTATGACCTCACCTTTCTTAATCTCCAGATTAAGTCCGTCTAATATGGTGTGATCTTCAAATTTTTTTGTAAGATTCTGTACGCTTAAAAGTGTCTCTGCCACATCTATCACCTCCATCTTTTTTCCAGATATCTTGCAAGCATACTGATCGGCCAGCATGCAAGAAAATATAAGATAAATACAATAAGGAATACTCCAAACGCTGCGTTTGGACTTGTCATACGGTTTGCTTCAATGATCTGCTGTGCTACCTTTAACATCTCGACAACACCGATCATAAGCACCAGACTGGTCGTCTTGATCATTCTGGTAATCAGGTTGATCGCAAGCGGAATCAGTCTTCGCACCGTCTGCGGTATGATCACATAACGGTATGTCTGCAGTTTGCTGAGTCCAAGAGCTTCGCTGCTTTCGTACTGATGCTTCGGAATACTGATCAAAGCTCCTCGTACAAGATCTCCCATCTCGGCCGTTCCCCAGAGAACAAACACAATCACAGAAGCACTCTCTCCTGATAAATTCCAGCCAAACACTCTTGTGCTTCCAAAATAAACAATGAATAAAAGCACCAGCTGTGGCATGATACGTATAAACTCCAGATAAATGCGGAAAATAAACCGAACGAGTCTATTTTTCATGGTCATCAGTCCACCGGCAAGAATTCCAAGCGGCATACTGATTGCGATGGACACAAGGCTGATCTGCATTGCAACCCAGAGTCCCTGCAGAAGACGCACCATGTTTGTGCCTTTCAATAAAACATCAAGCCCCAAATCCAGCATGACGCAGCCTCCTTTCGAGCAAACTTCCCAGAATGGATACTGGAAGCAGAATGATCAGATAAAATACAACCAGTAAGAACAGACTCTCTATGGTCTTGTAATAAAGTCCGATCAGGTCTTTTGCAGTAAACATCAGATCCATAAGGCTGATGGCACTGAATACACTCGTCTCCTTTAAAAGGAAAATTACGTTCGCAACAAAAGCCGGCACACTGATAGAAACCGCCTGTGGTAAAATGACATACTGCATCGTCTGCCGGTTCGTCATCCCAAGACTTAATGCGCTTTCTCTCTGAATCGGCTCAATGGTCTCAAGTCCGCTTCGGAAACTTTCTGCCATATAACTTCCCCCAAGGAAAGCCAGCCCGATAATACCACAAAGCTCGGGGCCAAACTGCAGCCCGAGCTTTGGTAATCCATAATAGATAAAGAACAACTGCACCAGAAGCGGTGTATTTCTGCTCAATTCAATATATACTGCAACAATCTGTCTCGCCACAGGTATTTTATGATATTGGATCATCGCACAGATCAGTCCGACAAGGACAGCAAAGGCAATTCCAATGAGGCCCAGTTTCACGGTAAGTATCGCTGCCCGTTCATACATCGGCAGATACTCCATTATAAAATCCCAATTCATGAAACTGCTTCCTCCTTTCTTTTTGTATTATATTATTCCCTGCGGCGTATGCAGGTTTCTTATTCTGTTTTGCCGCCTTCTACGACAAGGCTGTCTTCATAATCCATACCGTAAGTGTCAGCAAGTGTAGCTTCATAATCTGCATGGAAGAAGTTCTCTTCTCCTAAGCTTGTGATCTCATCGTTGATCCAGTTCAGTAAAGTATCATTTCCTTTGGTAACTGCCGGTGCAATACTGTCTGCACTTCCAAG
This sequence comes from Roseburia porci, assembly GCF_009695765.1. Taxonomy (GTDB): domain Bacteria; phylum Bacillota; class Clostridia; order Lachnospirales; family Lachnospiraceae; genus Roseburia; species Roseburia porci. The sequence goes on along the minus strand of NZ_VUNI01000006.1, from coordinate 151,791 downwards.
TTCCGGAATACCAACAGTATAACCTTTATTCTGAAGTGAAAATGCAATAACTTCCGTATTATCATTTGCCCATGCAACCGATGTTCCATTTTCAAAAGCTTCTTTTGCAGTTGCATAAGAATCAAATTTCTGAAGTGGAATATCCGGATAATTCTTTGTCAGATAAGTCTCAGCGGTTGTACCAGAAATAACGATGATAGAATCATCCTTGTTCCAGTTGTCAAGGCTTGTGATCACATTGTCATCTCTTGAAACAACACCAAGAGAAACGTTCATATATGGATTTGCGAAATCAACCTCTTCTGCTCTCTCTTCTGTTACCGTAAAGTTTGCAAGAATCACATCTACTTTTCCTGTCTGCAGATATTCGATACGGTTTGCAGCCTCAGTCGATACATAGTTTACCTTAACACCAAGGTCTTTTGCAAGTCTGTCTGCAAAATAAACATCATATCCCTGATATTCACCGTTCTCATCTACATAACCAAATGGATTCTTATCGGAAAATACACCAATATTGATGGTTCCGTCTTTTTTGATTTCATCTAATGTGCGATATACTTCTTTGCCGGAAGCAGATGTATCAGAGCCTCCGTCCTTTGTGCTGCTTCCACAAGCGGACACACCGATTGCCAATACAAATGCAAGGGAAAGTGCTAACAGTTTTTTCAAATTCTTCATTTTCATGTCTCCTTTTCATATCTGAATGTTGTTTGCATTATATCCCTCATTTCCTAGTATGTCAATAGGTTTTATATGTTTTTGTTGGAAACTCAATATGAGACACATGATCCATCGGTATTCTGGCATCATCCTCCATCCAGATCATCCGTTGATCTGCATCGATTTTGCGGACAATTCCAGTGACATCTACATAAGAACCGCCGGATTTTTTCGAATCCGGCTTAAAATATGTGATCGTCACCATGGGTTGTTCTTTCCAATGTCTGATCAGTGTCTGAAGTTTATGATCCAGTTCTTCCCGCTCGTATTCATCCAGCTCCCGCTCTTCCTCTGTCAGCCGCGCAGTTTCTTTTACTGCTTCCTCATAACCGGAAAGTGCTGCAAACGGAGCAAACTGTGCGGCTCTCGACCGCATCGGCATCTGTGGATGTGTTCTGGAAACATGATGCGGTAGATCTATGATGTCATCATACCTGTGTTCATCCTCTGGTGTTTTTGCTGTCATCGGCTTTCCTCGCATTTCATCTTTTTATCTACTATTATGTACCTTTCTACTTACGGATATCAAACCTTTTTCCTTATGAAACCAGCATAAGAAAAGTTCCTGCCACGATCATTATCAGTCCGACCCGTGCTTTTCTGCCCAGTTTTTCATGGAAAACAAGATACGAGAACAGTATGGTTACCAGAATACTCAATTTATCGATTGGTACAACCACACTGGCGGGTCCATCCTGAAGCGCCTTATAATAGCAGAGCCACGATGCGCCCGTTGCGATCCCTGACAGGCAGATAAATCCCAGTTCCTTTTTCTCAATCTGATGTAATGTGCTCTGCTTTCCGGTCACAAACACGACAACCCATGCCATAAGTAAAACGACAACGGTACGGATCGCAGTTCCCAGATTGGAATTGATATTTTCCATTCCAGCTTTACCAAGGATTGAGGTAAGACTGGCAAATACTGCGGAGAGGAGTGCAAAAAAAAACCAGCTATGTCCTTTCTCTTCCACAGGTGCTTCCTGCTCCTTTCTGGTAATCATCAGAAAGGTTCCTGCTCCGATCAGTACAACACAGATAAATTTTAACAGACTGATCTCTTCTCTCAGGAAAATGAACGCAAGAAGCATCGTAAGGACCGTACTGGACTTGTCAATCGGTACAACTTTATTCACATCTCCAAGCTGTAATGCCCGAAAATAACAGAGCCACGATGCGCCTGTCGCAAGTCCTGACATGATCAGAAATATCCATGTTTTCGTTTCCACGCTTGTAATCTGCCCCTGTGCGCCTACGACAAATACCATGATCCATGAAAAGATCAGAACGACAATGGTACGGATTGCCGTTGCCACATTAGAATCTGTTTTCTTTATTCCACATTTTGCAAGAATGGATGTCAGACCTGCAAAAATCGCTGAGCCGAATGCAAATGCCACCCACATGTTCTATTTCCGCCTTTCATTTTTCTCCAGGTTACGTGCCACTTTATAAAGTACTCTGTTGATGGCCTCTTTGTCTTCCAGCGTCATTCCCTCACACAATAATCCATGTGTCTCCTGTTGAAGATTTTCTCCTGCCCGCACAATATTATATGATGCTTCCGTAAGAAAAAGTCTTTGTATTCTCCGGTCTTTCTCGTCCTCTTTACGTTCAAGATATCCCTTTTGTATGAGCTGCTCTACGACCACTGATACAATTCCGGTCTTAATTCCGCGAATCTCACAGATATCACGTGCCGTGTTATGATCCGGATTATGTCCAAGGAACAACAAAATATCCAATCCGCTCTGATTGATTCCGTACTCCTTGCACACCGGTGCGCACTTCTCGCGATACAGTTTTCGCATTTTCGACATAATATTCATTACTTCGATTGCTTTCATATTCTTCCTCTGTCTTTTTTTTCATGATATGCCTATTATACGCCCGGTGCATTTTTCTGTCAAAAAAGGAAGAGTCTGCATAAACAAACTCTTCCTCTCTTCTCTCTGCCACGTTACTTCTATTCTTCTAACTGGAATCTTCCAATCAGATCGCTCATGGTAACTGCCTGGGCAGATAATTCTTCACTTGTAGCAGATGTCTCTTCTGCTGTTGCAGAGTTATTCTGGACAACCTCAGAAATCTGGTCAATTCCCTGCTCTGCCTGCTCCATTGCCCTTGCCTGTTCTTCCGCAATACCACTGAGCTCCTGAGAAGCATTAGCTACTTCTTTCATACCGTTAATTACTTTTTCGATTGAAACCGTTACACGTTCCGCAGCTTCATTTCCTTCTTTGATCACGGCAATTGAGCCCTCGATCAGCTGACGGGTATCTACAGCCGCCTTCGCACTCTGTTCGGAAAGACTCCGGATCTGGTCCGCAACAACTGCAAATCCTTTTCCAGCCTCACCGGCTCTTGCCGCCTCAATTGCAGCATTGAGTGATAACAGATTCGTCTGGCTTGCGATATCCTCAATCTCGGATATAATATTCTCGATCTTCTGGGATGTCTCATTGATACGGTTGATTGCATCAACCATCCCCTGCATTTCTACCTGGCTGTTATCCGCCTCCTGCGCATACTGCTGTGCGATCTGATAGGTCTCATTCAGTTTGTCTGAGGTTTTCTCTACGCCTGACGTAATATCTGCAAATGTAGCCTGAAGTTCTTCGATGGATGCAGACTGGTCTGTTGCACCTTCTGCCAGTTCCTGTGCCGCCTCAGCAAGATTCTGTGATCCGGCTGATACAAGAGAAGATGCTTCATTGATCTTGCCTAATACTTCGTTCATCTGTGTCTTCATCTGACGCATTGCAGAAAGCAGTCCGGAAAAGTCCCCGGCATATTTCTCTTCTACCTGTGTCTTTGCGGTATAATCGCCATTTGCCATCTGACCAAGCAGACTGTCTGAATCCTGAATGATCGTATTCAGATCTGTTGCCATATTGCTTGCAACCTTTACCATGTCAGCAATCTCGTCCTCGGATTCCATCTGTGGAAATTCTGACCTCAGGTCTCCCTGTGCAAAGATAACCAGCCGGTTCTTCAATGCATCTAGAGGTTTCGATATTCCATCAGCGACCTCTTTTCCGATTTTAGATGAGATCTTGGTTGCAACTACAATAATCGCAATCATAACGATAACTGCAATAATCGCCACTTTGTCCAACAGAGAACTTAACGCATCTCCCTCATTTACCTTTTTATCCATAATATCTACCATATCCTGATAGATCTCATTGAATGCAGGAGCCATCTCATCCGTTGCTTTCTTCTCAATGGCTTTATCATCTTCTGCTGAACTTGCACTCGTTCCAAGCTGGATCAGTTCGCTGTCAATCTTCCAGTAATCATCTAACTCGCTGTTAATCTTATCATAAATCTCCCGCTCCTCAGAAGATGAAATACTGCTGTCCAGCTCTTCCCAGTATTTCTCGAAGGATGCCTTTTTCTTATCATGTGTCTCCGATAAATTCTTAAGAATGTCCGGATCTGAGTAGCCAATCAGTCCTCGTGTACAGCTTCTCGTTTCTGAAAAAGCTACCATAACCTTTCCAATGTCTCCCTGGGCAAACCCGTAATTCTTTAACGCTCTTGAATATTGCACGGACATCACTCCCATTACAATGATGCCGATCACTGCTGCTACGCTTGCAACCATCGTTGTAAAACGGAAGCCTTTATTCAGCCGGCTCAGAATATTCAGTTCATGCCATTTCTTCTTTGTGTCCTTTTTCACTCTGTTCACTCCTCCTATGTAAAAATCCACAGCATCTAATACTATAGTCCTATTACTTTTATTATATTCCAATAGTCAAAATAATCAAGCATGAAATAAGGAAAAGACTAGATATTTGCACCGTTATTTTTTATTACATCCCGATACCAGTATGCGGAGTCCTTAAAAATTCTTTTCTGTGTCGGATAGTCCACATATACAAGTCCAAAACGTTCGGAATACCCGCTTGCCCATTCAAAATTATCCATCAAAGACCACTGGAAATATCCTCGCACATCCACCTCCCCTGCTGCACGTTTTAACTCGTGCAGATATCTTGCAAGGAAATCAATTCTGTTCGGATCATGAACTTTTCCGTCCAGTGATATCACATCATGACAGGAAATTCCATTTTCCGTGATATAGATCGGCCTCTGATAGCGCTCATACAGAAATTTTGGTCCCCAGTACAATACTTCTGGCGTTACCGGCCAGTCAATGGCCGTTCGTGGGAATCCTTCCCATCGTTTCACGAACTCCGGTTTCCCGTCTGCGCCCATCCGTACACTTCTGCCGTTATAGATATTCTGTCCGTATATATCGATCGGTTCTGAGATCAGTTTCATATCCTCATCCGTGATCTTCGGAAGATACGGTGCAAACCGCATGAGTCCTTCCTCCGGATAATGTCCAAGAAGAACCGGATCTGACCACCATGCCACATTCCATGTCCAGTTTCTTACATCCTCCGGAATCTCAAAGAATAACTGTCTGGCAGCTTCAATGTCTTCCGTTTTGTCTGAATCCGGATAAGCAACTGATGCGGTCGGCGCATATCCGATCACAAGCGGCTGTTTTGCGTACTGTCTCAACATCTGGACTGCTCTTCCATGTGCGCGCATTGCATTGTGCGCCATTTCAAAGGTATCTCTGAGCGGGGCCTTCACGCCCGGTGCATGCACTCCGCTTAAAAAGCCTAGTCCAACGAAACACTGTGGCTCATTCAGTGTAAAGAAATACTTTACTCTGTCGCTGAAACGTTCCGCAACAAGCTTTGCATATCCGCCAAACCATTCTGCGATATCCCGGTTCATCCAGCCTCCCTTTTTATAAAGTTCATAAGGAAGCTCCCAGTGATACAGTGTGACATATGGTTCGATCCCATTGGCAAGAAGTTCATCGATCAGCGCATTATAAAATGCAATCCCCTTCTCATTCACCCTGCCGCTGCCTTCCGGCAGCACTCTTGACCAGTCAATGGAAAAACGGTATGCCTTGAGTCCCATTTCCTTCATAATCTTAACATCCTCACGGAAACGGTGATAATGATCACATGCGGTCTCCCCTGTATGATCCCCATACACATGTCCCGGCTCTTTTGTGAACACATCCCAGATGTGTTCTCCTTTTCCATCTTCCCGTACTGCACCCTCGATCTGATAAGAACTGGTTGCAGCTCCCCATACAAAATCATCTCGAAATCCCATAATATTTCCCCAAAAAAACTGATTAAATTTAATTTGCATAAAGTTAATTTAACAATACAACACACATTGTATTTATTCAAGCTGTTTCTTTTCCCACAAAAATATGTTATATTGATAAATTAGATTAAACAAAAACGAATGGGGATTCGATTACAAATGTCAAAACTATATGAAACCAAAAATAAAACTGCCTTCCGGGAAGGCATCCGGGACGCCGTACCGATTGGATTCGGTTACCTTGCGGTCTCATTTTCACTTGGTATTGCTGCAAGAAAGGCCGGTCTTGATCCTTTTCAGGGTTTTCTGGCAAGCTTCTTTAATAATGCATCCGCTGGAGAATATGCAGCTTTCACCCTGATCGCAGCGAATGCCACCTATCTGGAAATCGCACTTATGACTTTTATCGCCAATGCCAGATACATTTTGATGAGCTGTGCACTAAGTCAGAAAATGTCACCGGACACGCCTCTGATCCATCGCTTTTTGATCAGTTTTGATGTCACAGATGAACTTTTTGCAATTTCGATCGGACGCCCCGGTTACCTGAATCCTTACTATAGCTATGGGGCTTTTCTCATCGCACTCCCTGCATGGTCCATCGGAACTACACTTGGAATCATTACAGGCAATATCCTTCCACTCCGCATTGTAAGCGCATTAAGCGTTGCTCTTTACGGAATGTTTCTTGCTGTGATCATTCCACCGGCACGAAGCAATAAAGTAATCCTGATCCTGGTCATACTCAGTGCACTGTGCAGCTATCTGTCCGGTGTGCTGCCAGTAATCTCATCGCTTTCCGGCGGACTGCGCACCATTTTACTGACCGTAATGATATCTGTAGGAGCAGCGATCTTTTTCCCGATAAAAAACCCTGAGGAGGACGCAAAAGATGACGCATAATATTTATATCTATATCCTGGTAACCGGTCTGGTATCTTATCTCATCCGTGTTCTGCCTTTAACCCTGATACGCAAACAGATCCAGAGCCGTTTTGTCCGCTCATTTCTGTATTATGTTCCTTATGTTACATTATCGGTCATGACATTTCCTGCAATAATAGAAGCGACACAGGTTCCGATTGCCGGAGCCTGTGCCCTTATTCTTGGAATGATTGCTGCCTGGCGTGGTGCCAGTCTTTTTAAAGTATCGGTCGGCTGTTGTGCCGTTGTGTTTCTTGTGGAAACATTCTATTATTTTTTCTGATTGTTGCTGCGGAGAATATGAAGAATGTGGTATTCATAATAAACAGCTGCTACGATCATGATTCCAATTGCGATCAGGCTGTAACCACCCTTCATCTGATGTCCAAAAGCGTCTGAAATACATGGGATCAAAAGGCTGCTGATAAATAACAGCTTAATCACACGAACCATCCTTATCGAATACATCCGCACTTTTCCGGAACATTTTTCCGGGGGAAGTGCATGGATCTTCTCCGGATAATGCGTAAGAATCGTAAGCCCTGTATATACAAGTACCGCAACCAGCACATTCATGATCCACGTAACCGGTGACACATGAAAACGGATTCCATAATAAACCTGCAGCACCATATAGGCGATTCCAAGTATCATTCCAACTGCTTCTGCAATAACCGCTCCTGCAGACAGATCTTCTTTTCTCATTCTTTCTATCCCCCTGTATTCCATCACTGTAATCTTTTCTATATTTCTGCATTCTATCATATTTTTCCAGATTGGAACAGTCCGTACATTTTTTCTTTTCTTTTTGTTTCGGAATCATTGAAAAAGAAATCCATTATGCTATAATATTTAAGAAAATTCAGAATATATAAAAAGGAGCTACAATGGAGCATTTAATGATACCAAAAGATTATGAGTCCCAGCTGAATCTTCATGATACCCAGCTGGCAATCAAGACTGTCAAAGACTTTTTCCAGGGTTTACTTGCACAGCGCCTCAATCTTACCCGTGTATCCGCACCGATTTTTGTCGATCCGGACTCCGGAATGAATGATAATTTAAACGGTTATGAGCGCCCTGTTTCCTTCGGGATCAAAGAACAGAATGATAAGCAGGCAGAGGTTGTCCACTCTCTTGCTAAATGGAAACGTTATGCATTGCATAAATATGGTTTTTCCTACGGCGAAGGTATTTATACCGATATGAATGCGATCCGTCGTGACGAGGTGACCGATAATATCCATTCTATTTTCGTAGATCAGTGGGACTGGGAAAAGATCATCAACAAAAACGAACGCAATCTGGACTACCTAAAAGACACCGTCCGCACCGTATACAAATGTCTGCGCAAGACCGAGCAGTATATGTCGATCCAGTATGATTATATTGACCTGATCCTGCCAAAAGATATTTTCTTTATTACATCACAGGAATTGGAGGACATGTTCCCGGACAATACTCCAAAGGAACGTGAATATTACATCTGCAAGGCAAAAGGAGCTGTATGTATTCTTCAGATCGGTGACAAACTTGAATCCGGAGAACCACATGACGGCCGTGCACCGGACTATGACGACTGGTCCTTAAATGCAGATATCGTTGTATATTATCCGGTACTTGATATTGCACTGGAACTTTCTTCCATGGGTATCCGTGTTGACAAGAAAGCTCTGCTTGACCAGCTTGAAAAGGCAGGCTGCCCGGAACGTGCAGAACTTCCATTCCAGCACTCGATCATAAAAGGAGAACTTCCGCTTACCATCGGTGGTGGTATCGGTCAGTCCCGTATCTGTATGTTCTTCCTTCGCAAGGCTCATATCGGAGAGGTTCAGTGTTCTCTCTGGCCGGATGAGACGGTTGAAGAATGCAAGAAACGCGGAATCCAGTTATTATAACAGAAATCAAAAATTCCAGGTGAACAATTCACCTGGAATTTTTTCATCTCTTATAAAGTCTATAATCTGTCCACTTCATCCAGCCAGATCCTTCCACAGGCATCTGACGGCATACGAAGATCACCTCTTGGAGAAACAGCAACTGTTCCAACCTTTGGTCCGTCCGGCAGACAGGAACGCTTAAACTGCTGTGCAAAAAACCTGCGGTAAAAAGTCTTCAGCCACTTCAGAATAAACGTATCTTCATATACGCCCGCAAATGCGATCTTTGCAAGCCGGTAGATCTTCGCCGGTGCAAATCCCATACGAAGCACGTAATACAGGAAAAAGTCATGAAGTTCATATGGTCCTACAATATCTTCCGTCTTCTGAGAGATCTTACCGTTTTCCGGTGGAAGAAGTTCCGGTGATACCGGTGTATCGAGCACATCAAGAAGAATTGCCGACAGCTTTTCCTCTCCACAGGTATCCGCATAATAACGTACCAGATGGCGTACTAAGGTTTTTGGAACCGAGGCATTCACTCCGTACATAGACATATGATCCCCATTATAGGTTGCCCAGCCGAGTGCAAGTTCTGACATATCGCCGGTTCCTATCACCATACCATTCTTCTTATTTGCAACGTCCATCAGAATCTGCGTCCGTTCTCTTGCCTGGCAGTTCTCATAGGTTACATCATGCACCTGTGGATTCTGTCCAATATCCTTGAAATGAATGTTTACCGCCTCTTTGATATCCACTTCCATAAATTCTGCGCCAACACATTTGATCATGTTCACCGCATTGTCATAAGTCCTGTCCGTCGTTCCAAATCCAGGCATCGTCACTGCCGTAATGCAGCTATGGTCTTTCCCAAGAAGGTCAAATGCACGGACCGTTACTAACAATGCAAGTGTGGAATCCAGTCCTCCGGAGATCCCAACTACCGCACTCTGGCAATTGGTGTGCTCTAATCTCTTTTTCAGTCCCATTGCCTGAATCGAAAGGATCTCATCACATCGTTTATCACGTTCTGCCTGATCGCCTGGAACAAAAGGTGCAGGATCTACATAACGGGTAAGCTTTGTATCTTCTATCGTCAGATGGAACGGAATATGCACATGATCATCCTCAATCTGGAATGTCGACATTCTTCTCCGCTCTGCCTCTAAACGCTCTATATCGATCTCAGCATAGATGGTCTCGTTGGTAAAACGTCTGGATTCCTTTAAGATTCTTCCGTTCTCTGCGATTATGTTATGTCCGGAATACACGACATCCTGTGTAGATTCCCCATCTCCTGCCGATGCATAGATATAACCGCACAAAAGCCTTGCGGACTGACCACTTACAAGTGCTTCCCGATAGGTATCCTTACCGGTTGTTTCGTCGGATGCAGACAGATTCACGATCAGATCAGCTCCCGACAGTGCGTGGTGAATGCTTGGAGGTTCCGGCGTCCAGAGATCCTCACAGATCTCTGCTGCGATCTTCAGCTTCGGTAATTCCTCGCAGGTAAAGATCAGATCCGTATCTACCGGGACTTTCTGACCATTCTCAAATGTCAGTTCTGTACACAGATCCTGACCGGATGCAAAATGTCTTGCTTCATAAAATTCATTATAATTAGGAATAAATGTCTTCGGAACGATCCCAAGAATCTCTCCTTTCGACACTGCTGCCGCAACATTATACAGCTTTCCGTTCATATCCATCGGAAGTCCGATAAAGAATATCCCATCGTATTTCCAGCTTTCTTTTGCCGTCACAAGCAGTTCTTCCCTCGCATCTGCGATCAGCTTCTCCTGAAGGAACAGATCACCGCAGGAATATCCTGTCATACAAAGTTCTGGAAAAACAATTACCTTTGCCCCTTCTTCCGAAGTCTCCTTCATCAACTGGCGGATCCGTTCTCCGTTATATTTTGTATCTGCCACGCGAACTTTTGGTGTAACCGCTGCTACCTTTACAAATCCATGTCTCACTGTTTTCTGATCTCCTTTAATTCATCAATGCTGAATTTATATGCACGGTTACAGAACTGGCATTTGATCTCGATTTCCTCACCATCATTGATGATGTCATCCAGATCTTTTTTGCTGATCGTGGAAAGTGCTCTCGAAATCCGCTCCTTCGAGCAGTCACAATGGAACTGCGCCGGAATCGTATCATTGATCTCAAGTCCAAATTCGCCTAAGATATGCTCAAGAATATCCTCCGGTGTCATGCCCTTTTCCAGCATCTGGGTTACAGAATCAATTTCTGAAATACGCTTTTCAAGTTTCTCGATCACTTCCTCGCTTGTAAATGGCATGAGCTGGATGATAAAGCCTCCCGCCTGAAGTACCGAACAGTCCTTATCTACAAGTACACCAAGTCCTACTGCAGAAGGAATCTGCTCCGAAGTTGCAAAATAATACGTAAGGTCTTCCGCAATCTCTCCAGTTTGAAGCTGGCACTGTCCTACATACGGCTCTTTCAGTCCCATATCTTTTATGACACTTAAGACTCCAAGATCAAGTGCACCACCAACATTTAATTTGCCCTGCGCATTTGGTGGGAGATCTACAACCGGATTATTGGCATATCCTTTTACGTTGCCATGGGAATCCGCAGTTACAACGAGTCCCTTTGCCGGACCTCTGCACTGGATCTGTAACGTCAGAAGATCCTTCTCTCCTTTCATCATCGTTCCCATCATTGCACCGCCTGAAAGAAGTCTTCCAAGCGCAGCCGTCATGATCGGTGAAGTCTGATGTGCCTGTCTTGCCTTTTCCACAAGTTCCTTTGATGTGATCGCAAACGCACGGATGCTGTTATCCGCTGCTGTTGCACGTACAATATAATCTGACATAGTTGTCTCCTTTTCCTACTTATCTGTTATGTTCATTTTCCCTGCTATGACTGTCATACGTTCACTCTCTTTCGTAAGTGGTGATTCCGTATAGCCATCGTATGCTGCAAGAAATTCAAGTCCTGCTTTCCCCAGAAGTTCTTTTATCGTATCCAGGGAATAGCCTCTCTGATAATGCTGTTCCTGAAAACGCGAAAACCTTCCGTCCTGTTCCGCAATAAACAGCGTAAGGTCGTACTCATTGATTTTGTCCCGGGGATCATAATAATTCTCCCAGATAAAACTTCCGGTGTCTCGATTCTCTGCAAATGTATTCTCTGCAAGAAGCACTTCATACTTATAAAGTGTATTCATATCAAACACAAACACTCCCTGCGGTTCCAGATATTCGCTCACTCTTTCAAAAACCTGAAAAAGTCCTTCTTCCTCAAGGATATAATTCAGGCAGTCACATACACTGATCACAGCATTCACTGTCCCGTATAATTCAAATTCCCGCATATCCTGTAGCAGATAAAGCGGCTGACGCTGTAGATCCATAGCAGCTGTCTCACAGTCTGCCTCTTCTTCAGGATCAACTTCTGCTTCCCTCTCCATGGCAATCTCAAGCATTTCCATGGAATTGTCAAGGCCGATCATCTCATAGCCAGCCTGTGCCATTCTGCGGGTCATTTTTCCCGTTCCGCAGCCCAGTTCCAGAAGAGTTCCTGTCGTGATCCCATATTTGTCCAGCTGTGTTTTCAGATATTCACACCAGCTGTCATACGGTACGTTATCCATGAACATATCATAGACCTGTGCAAAACTTGTATATGCTTCCATGCTGCCTCCTGTTTCTTTTCTTCAATGAGATAATACTAACAACTTTTGCCCCGAAAAGCAAGGTTGATTATTCGATTCCAAACCTTTATACTAGTAGCATAAAGGCAGGTTTATCTATGATTGAAAATTATGAACATTATATATCCAAAAATATAAAAGCCTTCTATCGCAGAAGACTTTTTTCTCCAATCTTATATCTGGTATTTCTTGCAGTCCTGTGGATCATTTTTCCACTTTCTGAAATGAGACATCCGGACACGCTGTCTTCTGACCAGACACTTCACGCTGTCTATGAGGAAGGCAACCGTTTTGTACATGCAAAACTCACGGATCTGACATTTACCGGCTACACCAAGACACGTTTTGGTTCCACGATCGGCTATTATTATTACTGTACATTCGGAGACCGCGTCATTATCGTTCTTTTAAATCCTTCCACCTGTGAGCAGGGACTTCCAACGATTGACAGCCTGTCCGTAAGCTGCAAAGTGGTATCCGGCGGGAATGCCTATCATGAGCTTCTTGAGAACCTTTCCAGTAATCTGGAATGGACAACGAATGGTATTGCAAACCAGCTGAACACCTACTATCTCAGCCAGCCGGATTACTCCGTCGGTCCAACCTTATTTTTATTTATTGTTTACTATGGCACAATGATCTATGCAGTCCTGAGTGTGATCGCATATATCCTGTACATCCGCTTTCCGGTGCTTTCACCAACTTGTCAGAACCTGATCGTATTTGGAAGTCCGAAGAAGATGTTAGAAGAAGCCGAGGAAGAACTTGCAACGCTCCCTCAGCTGGCTACCGAAGATATGTTTATTACCCAGCATTATTTTATCGAGACTTCGCAATACGGAAATGCAATCGTACCGATCAAAGAGATTCTGTGGATCTATAAATACTCCACGCTGCATAAATTTCTCTGGTATCACTTCAGCATTTCCTATACACTTCATATATCAGCGAACAAGCACATTTACATTCACTGTCCGAAGAATATCAAATCCGATATCGACGGTATCATCGATTATCTTTCCGAAGCCAACCATGATATTCTTGTCGGATTCAATGAAGAGAACCGCCTCAAAGTAGAAGCGGTTCAGGGCAAGCCTCTCCACATCGAAAAGCTTTACGCATTTCTTCGACGCAGGGTCTGACTTTCTTATTCATGAAGATAAAGAATACTGCTCTCGGGAATACTCAGGTATCCCGGGAGTTTTTCTTTATACACATCCTCAAAAATTTCTTTGGATATTTTCCACCAGACATGATGTTCAAACACAACGACACGTTCAAACGGATCTTCAAGAATCTGTGGTCTGCTGCAAGCAACCACATTTTCCAGTTCACCAGTCTTTGGATTCCGATAATTCTCCAGCTGTTCCTTAGATACCGGATGCATATAATGCGCGCGGATGCCGATTGCAATCGTATGCTCCGGAATCTGACCTTTTACTGCAATCTTTGCATTCCAGTCCGGGATGAACAGATGATGATCATCGAGGATTTCTACATCAACGATATTTTTACATCCGGTCAGGCGTGCCGCAGCAATCGTTTCCGGATTGGCAAACAGGTCTTTTGTGGCACCATATCCCATCTGATGCCCGCCTTCGATCACAAGCATCCGATCACAAAATCGATAAATTTCATCTCTGCTGTGCGTTACCATCAGCACATCTTTTCCGTAAGAACCGAGCAGATCACATAATTCTAACTGCAACTGCTCTCTCAAATAGGCATCCACTGCGGAAAACGGTTCATCCAGCATTAATACCTCAGGATCGGATGCAAGAATTCTGGCCAGCGCCACTCTCTGCTGCTGTCCACCTGACATTTTCCGTGGATATTGGTCTTTCAGCTGATCCACATGCAAAAGCCGCATGTAGTACATTGCTTTTTCATTTTCTTCTTTCCGTGTGGTCTTAATTCCTTTATGCTGATTGGAATAATGAATCGCCATTTCCACATTGGCAGACGCGGTCATCCCCGGAAAAAGTGCATAATTCTGGAACAGATATCCGACTCTTCTTTCCTGTACTTTCATGTTGATCTTCTTTTCCGAATCAAAAAGCACACGTCCGTTTAATACAATCCGTCCCTGATCCGGTGTCTCGATTCCTACAATGCACTTTAACGTCATGCTTTTTCCACAACCCGATGCCCCCAGAATTCCCAGAACTCCATTCGCCGGATCGTTTACAAAATCCATTTTCAGCGTCATATTGGAAAGCTTTTTTTCAATATGCACTTCAAGACTCATGAGCGGTTTCCTCCTTTCCAGTTCATTGCAGATACAATGATCAGAGATACTGCCACCAGGATTGCAACGTATTTTCCGGCTCCGGCCATATCTCCCGCCGCCACATCCGTGTAAATAGCCAGCGGAAGCGTTCTCGTCTTACCTGCGATATTTCCTGCAATCATCGCTGTTGCACCAAATTCCCCGAGTCCCCTTGTAAATGCAAGGATGCCTCCCGCAAGAATTCCCGGTTTTGCCTCTGGAAAAATCACTTTCCAGAATATGGTTCTTTCTTTCATTCCAAATGTTCTTGCCGCGTAAACAAGGTTTTGGTCCACCTGTTCAATCGCCCCACGTGCGGAACGGTACATAAGCGGAAATGAGATCACCACCGCTGCAATCACGGTTGCCTGCCATGTAAATACAATCTTACAGGAAAAGACCTGCTGAAGCAGAATTCCAACAGGTCTTTTCGTTCCGAAGATATAAAGCAGGAAAAATCCGGCTACCGTTGGCGGAAGTGCCATCGGCAGCGTAAAGATTGCATCGATCATACCTTTTGTTTTTGCAGACTTCAGGCGCACAACTCCACGTGCAGCCCACAGTCCGAGAAAAAAGGTAAAACAGATGGAAACAATTGCCGTTTTAACGGAAATGAGTACCGGACTCCAGTCCATGTGTATCCTCCTTTACTTCTTCAGTGATTATTCTACAATTGTAAATCCGGCATCCTCAAATACCTTCGATGCCTGATCAGTCTGTAAAAATGCGATCAGTGCTTTGGCAGCTTCCGGATTTTTCGAGTTTTTCAACATTCCAACCGGATAAATAACCTTTGTGCAGCTTCCTTCCGGAGCTTCTGCAACAACGTCAACCTGATCCGGCATAGAAGCAGCATCTGTTGCATATACAATACCTGCCTGTGCACTTGATGCAGCGACCCAGTTTAATACTTCCGTAACGTTTGTTCCAAGACTTAATTTACCTTCTACCTGATCCCAGAGATTTAAGTTCGTAAGTGCTTCTTTTCCATACTGGCCAGCCGGAACACTTTCCGGATCACCGATTGCTACAGGCTGCGCATTTACGATATCCTCGAATTTGCTGTATCCTTCTTCACCGCCTGGCACGATCAGAACAATCTTATTCTCCAGCAGATCTACAATGGAATCATCTTCCATCATACCTTCATCCTTTAACGCATCCATCTGCTTTGTCGCAGCTGAAAAGAATACGTCCACATCTGCGCCTTCTTCGATCTGGGTCTGAAGTTTTCCCGAACTGTCGTAAGTTCCCTCTACCGTAACATCCGGATACATCTCATTGAACATTGGAATCAGTTCATCGTTAAAAACTTTCTCCAGACTTGCTGCAGCTGCGATCGTCACAGTTCCCTCAATCTGGGTTGTCTCACTTGCTGTTTCTGTTGTATTGTCTTTGGTGTTTTTGTCTGTATCATTTGTCTTTGTGTTTCCACAGGCTGCCACACTTACAGCCGTTACCATTGCAGTGAATACAGCAATCTCTTTTTTGAATTTCATATATTTTCTCTTCTTTCATAGACATTCGTGAAACTGCTTACCGTGCACAGTTAGAAGTAACTCCCTTTAAGATATCCAGACCATGCATCACAGGATCTATCACATATTCCAGACATTCCCGAACCGCCTTCGGGCTTCCCGGCAGATTTATGATCAGGGTCTTCTTACGGATTCCGGACACGCCTCTCGATAACATTCCTCTTGGTGTTACCTGCAGGGAACGATACCGCATTGCCTCAGAAATTCCATTTGCATTTCTCTCAATTACCTTTAAAGTAGCTTCCGGTGTATGATCACGCTCTGAAAATCCAGTTCCGCCTGTCGTAAGGATCAGATCCACCCGGTCTTCATCACAAAGCGTACAAAGAAGCTCTGATAAGGTCTGTTCGTCGTCCGGAATCACTTTTGTAAAAGTAACCTGACAGCCTGACTTCTCTGCGATCTCGCAGATGACCTTTCCGCTTATGTCTTCCCGTTCTCCCTTTGACGCAGAATCACTCAGGGTGATTACTGCGGTCCGATACATGCACTGAAGTGTGTCTCCCGCTGCAATTGTTCCACCTTTGACCACTCTGGCAAAAACGCCATTGTGCGGCATAATGCATTCTCCCATTTTCTGAAAGATTGCACAGCCATTATGACACTCTTTCCCAATCTGCGTCAACTCCAGGATCACTTCTCCACAGGAAAATCTGCTTCCAACCGGAAATCTGGTAAAATCATATCCACTTACCACAAGGTTCTCTCCGAATGCCCCGTCTACAACATCTGCTCCCCTTTTTCGAAAATCCTCGATTGTTTCATAAGATAAAAGCGAAACCTGTCTATGCCATTTTCCGGCATGCGCATCGCCTTCAATCCCCCAGTCTTCTATAAACTTTGCTCTATGCACATTTTCTTTTTGTGTTCCACGTACCTGACTGGTACACACTGCAATTACTTTTGCCATTTTATCCTCCGATCTGAGCCATGGAATGTTTCTCCAAACCACACGCTTTCTGATCCGACCAAAACTGATGCTCCTTCTGTTTTCTCCTGACAGCCTCACTGATCAGACTGAGCAGTTCTTCATCTGTTGCATGCTGTTCCATCGCTTTTCGAAGATCTGTCCCTGCTTCATATTGCAGACAGGTCTTCAGTTGTCCATCTGCCGTCAGCCGGATGCGGTTACAATCCTTACAAAATTTATGGGATATTGCGCTGATAAACCCGATTTTCCCCTGAAAACCGGAAAAACTGTAGTACTCCGCCGGTCCGTTTCCAAGCCTCTTCTCATATAAAACAGCAGGTCCGTACTCTGCTTCAAGCAGGCCAAGGATCTGCTGTTTTGTCATGCCTTTTTGTCCTGCCGCTGTTCCGATCGGCATAAGTTCAATGAATCGTACAGAAAGGTTCCTGTCACGTGCCAGAGCTGCAAGCCGGATCAGATCGTTCTGATACGGTTCAAACGGAACACAATTGATCTTGACATTCAAATCAGGAACGTTCATAGCAGAATGGATTCCTTCCAGCACCTGATGCAGGAACGGATATCCTGTAATCTTTGTAAAATGCTTTTCATCCAGAGTATCCAGACTGATATTTACGCCATCCAGTCCGGCCTGGACCAGTGCAGCAAGCTGCTGTTTCAGATAAACACCGTTCGTTGTGATCGTCACTGACTGCATATGACATGTTTCTTTTAATGACCGGATCAGATCCGGAACATTGTCCCGAAGAAGTGGTTCTCCTCCGGTCAGTTTGACTTTCCGCACACCAAGCTGATAAAAAAGGCCGCATAACCGCACGATCTGTTCATCTGACAGGGGTAGCGAAGCCTTTTTACTACACAGATTCTGCTGTTTCGGATTGCAGTATATACAATTCAGGTTGCATCTGTCTGTAAGCGAAATACGCACATAATCGATTGTCCGGTTATACTGATCTTTCATAAACGCCTGATTTTCCGCCTTCCTTTTTCAGAAGATGCACCTCTGTAATCTCCATTCCGCGATCGATCGCCTTACACATATCATAAATCGTCAGAAGCGCCGTGTTCACTCCCATAAGTGCTTCCATCTCAACTCCGGTCTTTCCCGAAACTTTCACCGTGCAGATTGCTTCTATCCTGCCGTTTTCTTCATCGATCACAAAATCTACCGATGCTTTATTCAGACAAAGCGGATGGCACATCGGGATCAGACTTGCCGTCTGTTTCGTGCCCATGATCCCAGCAACTCTTGCAACCCCAAGCACGTCCCCTTTTTTAGCTGTTTTCTGAACGATTGCATCCATCACCGCCCGATTAACTTTGATGATTCCGCTGGCTGTTGCAACCCGTTCGGTAATCTCCTTTTCGGAGACGTCTACCATAACAGCGTTCCCCTGTTGATCAAAATGATTAAATCCTGCCATTTGTTCTCCTTTCTATTTTCCAAAAGAGCAGTCCGGATAACGGCATTCCTTACATCCAAGACAAAGGCCTCCATGTCCCAGCCCATAAAAATCCTCTGCTTTTATCCTCGTCTTCGTTGCAATCCTTGGAAGCATAATATCAAAAATCGTGCTTTTCGCATACATCACGCATCCAGGCAGACCGATCACCGGTGTTCCGTCTTCAAAATAACTTAAAAGGAACATCGCTCCCGGAAGAACCGGTGCTCCATACGTGATAATTCTGGCTCCACTGGCCTTGATTGCACCCGGTGTTTTATCATCCGGGTCCACACTCATTCCTCCGGTACAAAGAATCATATCCAGTCCCTGTGCTTTCATCTCACCGATTGTCTTTGTGATCAGTGCATCATCATCTCCCGGATATTCATGAGCCACAACCTTGATTCCATATGCTGCAAGCTTATCGATTACCACATCGGAAAAGGTATCCTGTATCAGTCCCTTTTTTATCTCATTACCGGTTGTGATAAGTCCGGCTGTTTTCATCTGATATGGAATCACATTCAGAATCGGCTTATCCCCCGCAGCCTTTTTGGCCTCCTCCATCTTTGTCTTTTCAATGACAAGCGGAATAATGCGCGTCCCGGCAAGTTTGTCTCCTTTTTTGACAGGTGTATACGAATGTCTTGTAGCGATCATCATATTACCAAGTGAATTCACAGCATATAGCTTCTCTACATCGATCTGGAGCATGCCGTCACATTCCGCCGTGATCTCGATCTTGCCCTCTTTCGGCTGACCCGAAGTGACATTTTCTCCGGAGCAAATCTCTCTTAAATATTCAACGGCCTCATCCTCATGAAGCATATTCTCGTCCTTTTCCCAGACATAAAGATTTTCTTTTCCCATGGAAAGAAGCACCGGAATATCCTCCGGCGTAACAATATGTCCCTTTCGGAATCTGACATCCTTTGTGACACCACGAATGATCTGCGTCATATCATGGCACAGCACATGTCCCACTGCATCTTCTGTTTTTACAAGCTTCATGTTATCAACTCCTAATCCATTCGTAATACCTGTTTTATTTCCACAGTCCTACATCATAACCAGATATACGGTAGCAACGGAAATAACGATCTGAATGATTGCAAAACGAAATACGACCTGAGCATTTGACCACTCCATCTTTTTTCTTGCATGATCATGCAGCGGAGTCGTTGTATTCTTCAGGATATGTATTTTCAGATAACGTAAAAGTGCCAGTTTGATCAGTCCAAGACCACCATCTACAATGAGTACCGCTGCAACCAGAAGATACAGAAGCGGGCTGCCTGTCTTTAATACTGCAATTGCAATAAAAATTCCCATTGCTCTGGAACCGGCATCTCCCATTAAAAGCTTGCTTGGTGTTGCATTATACCAGAGATATCCAAGCAGACATACTGCAAACAACAGGATACAGTAATTAAATCCATCCTGGATTCCAAGCACATTATCAATCACAAAAATGGTCATGATCGTAATGATCGTTAAAGTTCCGGACAGACCATCTACTCCGTCCGAACAGTTTGTTACATTAATCGATGCCCATACAAGAATTACTGTAAGGATTGCAAAAACCACTGGTGGAATTGTGACAGAACCACCAAAAATTGCGAAATTGATTACCGAACTGTTGTAATGCAGATATACAACGGCTACCACAACCGCTACTACAAAATCCAAAAATCCCTTCAGATACTCTCCCCATGGCTTCTCTGCTGCGTCATCAAAATATCCGGTCAGCATCTCTACTACGATCAGACACAGATAAATGCCGATCTCCAGATTGACCTGTGCAAAAAGAACTGCTGCGATCACAAACGTAAATACAAAAATAATACCTGCCCCTCTTGGTTTTCCGGCGGAAAGCTTGCCGTCGTGCGCAAATTTACGCCCCATGTCCTTTGGCAGATACTGATTTAATTTGGCAATGGCAATACATGTAATTGCAAAAGCAAACAGTATTCCAATAAATGCTACGATTGAGAGGTCGAAAGCCCCTGTGAAATTTATCATTTCTAATCCTCCTCAATATACATAAAAATTCACTCATTCATTATATTAGCACCCCGGCTAAAAGTAAAGTATGCTTTTTTTTACAAAAGACTTGCAAAATCTTTTTTTTGTGGTATTATGTACTCACACGCTTTAAAGCGTCGAAGCGTTGAAGTACTAAATAATTCAAAAGAACAATCATTCATTTATTTAAAGGAGGAACTTACCAATGGCTCAAAAAGGAGACTTAATGACCGCCCGCTCAGATATCCGGGTATTAGATGCAACCATGCGTGATGGAGGACTTGTAAACAATTTCCGTTTCACAGATGACTTTATCAATGCCCTCTACCGTACCAATGTAAAGGCCGGTGTAGATTATATGGAGTTCGGTTACAAAGCGTCCCGTGAACTGTTCGATCCTGATAAATTTGGCAAATGGAAATTCTGCAGCGAAGAAGACATCCGTGCAATCGTTGGCGAAAATAATTCCGATATGAAGATCTCTGTCATGGCAGATGTCGGACGATGCGATTACAAACATGACATTATCGACAAAAAAGACAGTGTCATCGATATGGTGCGCGTTGCCACTTATGTACATCAGATGCCGACTGCAATCGAAATGATCGAAGATGCCAAGGCAAAAGGTTACGAAGTCACCTGTAATATTATGGCTGTCAGCAATGCCAAAGAAGCCGATATCGACCAGGCTCTGGAAATGGTCGGACAAAGTCCTGCCGACGGTATTTATATTGTTGACAGTTACGGTTCCCTTTATCCGGAACAGATCCGTGCCATTTCTGATAAATATATGGATGTCGCTGAGAAATACAATAAATACATCGGAATGCATGCACACAACAACCAGCAGCTCGCTTTTGCCAATACCATTGAAGCAACTGCACGTGGGGTAAGCTACCTTGATGCAACCATGATGTCTATGGGACGTGGCGCAGGCAACTGTGCAATGGAACTTCTGATCAGTTTCCTGAAGAATCCAAAATATAATATTTTCCCGGTACTGAAATTTATCGAAGAACATATGCTCCCTCTGAAAGCAGACGGCATTGTCTGGGGTTATGACATCCCTTACCTTCTGACCGGTCGTCTGAACCAGCATCCATCCGCTGCCATCGACTATACCAAAGCGGGACGTACTGATTATGCAGACTTCTACGCAGATCTTCTGGACAAATAATAACGGCATTTATAAGAAAATAAGACAAAAAGAAGGCAGATTTTGAAAATCCGCCTTCTTTTTGTCTGTATTAAAACTCTTTCTATATTTATTCTACTGGTCCATATATTTGTCCAGCTGATGTGAGTAATCAATTACCTGCTCAAGCATATCTTTTGCCTGTTTTGAACTTTCTTTGTTGCTCTGTGTGATTCCGGTTGCTTCTTCACTGCTTGCCGTAATCTGCTGGCTTGCCGCGGAAAGCTGACTGATACTGTCCACAATCGCATTATTGGAATTCATAAGTTCTGACATCATGGAATCAATGCTTCCCATCTCATTGTTCAATTCCTGCATATTCTGATTAATACGTTCGAAATCTTTGGAAGCATCTCCGATCAGATTGTTCTGTTCTTCTGTTACCGCAAGAGAGTCCTGAATCGATTCTGATGCTTCTGCTGAGTATGCACTCAATTCTCCGACAATCTCGGTAATGCTTTCTGTCGAATTCTTCGTCTGTTCTGCAAGCTGACGGATCTGCTCTGCTACAACTGCAAAGCCTTTTCCAGCCTCACCCGCTCTGGCAGCCTCAATGGAAGCATTCAATGCAAGAAGGTTGGTCTGGCTTGAAATGTCCAGGATCATATCCGTAATTGCTTTGACATCGTCTGTCTTCTTCTGAAGCTTCTCCATGGAAGCAACTACCTTGGAGTTTGTAACCGCAATATGGTCGGAATGCTGGCTGAGCTCCTCCATAGTCTTTAAGCTTTCTTTCACAGTCTCCATGGATTCTGTTGCCTTATCCGCTGCATTCTTCGTGCGCCCTGCTGCATCCTGAATGGAATCCTGGATTGTCTGTGTCATAACGGTCTGGTTCTGGATGTTATCTGCAGTACTCTGTGTACCGGAAGTAATCTCTCCAACAATATTATTAATATTCTGCGCAGAATCATACAGATGATCGATTACAACATCGGCCTCTTTTGTCTTGTCCTGAACTCCTTTTGCAATCGCGAGGACATCTTTCATGATAATTCCCTGAATCTCTTTCTCATCCTCCATGGAATGCATGGCATCATGATTAAATCTCCAGGAGATCTTAGTTGCCATAGACAGAACAAAAAGCGATACGATCAGTATAATATAAGTAATTCCCTCCTGATGTATACTGTTCGATGACTCATAAACACCGACAAAAATCAAAATCATACGTACCGTATTCACAATCGCACAGGTAATACAGTCCAGGTCCATCTGTCTGCAGTTATTGTACATGATCGTAGCAACAAAAATAGGAAATGCAGCAAATATCATACTGTTATTGGTATTCAGGAAAATTGCCATCGTATAGACAACCCCAAACTGAATCGTCCAAAAGTGATTCATCCTGTCATCGCCCGGATCTCTGAAATAAAGAAAAACGGAAATAATCTCACCGACAATCACAAGTGCAATCATTGCGATAATCGCAAATGTCACTCCTTTTGTTGCAGAAATAAAACCAACATTCAAAAGAATTCCAAATTCCAGAATAAGCTGGACGATCAATACAATCCGGTTCGCCCGCCTGATCTTAGGTGCTTTCTCCCTGTAAATTCGTGATTCAATCTTGTCCCTTAACTGCTGTACTCTCTGTTCGCCCGACATGCTTCTCTCATTATCCATATTCATACCTCGCCTCTGGTCTGTATCTTATGTACCACTTCTGTTCTCATTTTACTCTCAGAAAGAAGAAAATTCAATCTCTTCCTCTGCGATCTTATAGTTTTCTTCCGAATGCTCCATCTCCTTGGAAAAAATACGTACAACATCGATACGGTCTGCTCTGTCATAATGCCCGTTCTGCTTCCGGTAACGGAGTGCATCCATATCACGTATAATCCTGGTATAGGTAACTGCAAGTCTTGCTCTTGTAAGGAAATTATAATCATAGATCGTACGAAGCAGATACCGGTAATTGAAATATACCAGAAGATGTTCGTAATCACGCTCCACGCAGTCCCCAGAAGCAAGCCATTCCTTCATGCCTTGGAGATATGCTTCCTCGTTCTGGCCGGCAAGTTCATTTTTCACACCACGCCACTCTGCATTTAAGATGTCCATCTGCTCAAGCATATAGATTCTGTCCTGATACTGTTCAAAAGAGTCCATGCTTTCTTCCGCCGGCATATGCTGATCCACTTCCACCATCTGGTAATCGATCTGTTCTGTATTCCAGTCCGGATCATCCAGATCCTGTTCGCTGATCACATCCTGCACTTTCCTTGCATATTCCAGATAATGGTTCATACGTTCCCAGATTGTAAATCTCCGGTCCTGAAGAATCTCAAAGGTCTTTTTCTGCGCATACTCTAAGAAATGATACCAGCTGATATCCGCTTCGTCTTCCTCTTCATCGCATTCCGCCGATGTCATCTGAAGTTCTACCAGCGTGATTGGTTCTTCCTTCTCAAATACCATTCTTCCAGCTTCCACACAGGAAAGTCCCAGACATTTCTGCATGACATTACCATATTCAATCGTCGTCCTCGGATATTCCGTACACACCTCACTGAGTGCCACCTCCCCGTATGCACTGCAGATGTCACACAGGTTCTTTTCATCAAGGAAAGGGCATCTTCCGCGCGGATCAAGTCTTAGACCATACTCGCCGTCCTCTGTTGTGAACACATTCTTACGGAACCGCTCTCCGAGTTCTCCTTCCAGTCCATAATAATATTCATAGGTATCTTCATCGATATCGATTTCCCAGCCTATACAGCAGCTGTCTGTACATTTATCTGCAATACAGGAAAAATCCTCATAAAAATCCGGTATTCGTAAAATCATCCTTCTGCACCACTTTCCTTATTATATAGCTCTACCTTTTTCCTCTGTTCATGGCGTTCCCGTCTCCGCTTCATCTCCTGCTCGATCAGGCGGTCATACTCATCCTCTGTTCCTCTGAAATAATTACATCCGATGTAACCGACACACCAAACAAGTCCCGCAACCGTAGTAGACAATACAATTTTTAAAATACAGACAGCAAGAAGCTTTACACTTAACGTGCCTGTTCCATAAGCATACATCAAAAGCCGGACCGGTTTTACTAACATCAGCCAGCCACCAATATATATGGAAGCAAACACGCCGAAAATATAGCATGCCGCCGCCAGAATGACTTTCCATCTCTTTTTCATCACAGTCTCTCCCAAAACTCCTGATTCTATGTCATGCAGTCCCCTGCACAACGCCCATTCATAAAAAACATATGGTATTATAGCATAATTTCGTACCTTCAACAAGATAAACGGTCAGGTGCTATTCACCTTCTTTTCGCAGGTACACCCGCGCATTTATAAAAATTTCTTAATTTTTAATTCATTTCTGTTTCAATTCAAACAAAATTGTGTCATAATGTGACAATAGGTGTAAAAATACTATTTTCCCGTAATTATGGGAATAATTATGAACACATGAAAGGAAGAATATCATATGTGTGGAATCGCAGGATTTATGGATACCAAACATCAGGATCCATCCATTATCAATACGATGCTTGATGAAATCAAACACCGTGGTCCGGACGGACACGGAACTTATCATACTGCAAACGGCTATCTTGGACACTGCCGTCTGTCAATTATCGACCTTGCAACCGGTGGACAGCCAATGTTCAGCCAGGATAAAAACCTCGTACTTGTCTTCAACGGCGAGATCTACAACTACCTGGAGATCAAAGAAGAGCTCTCTGCCCAGGGTTATACATTCCAGACAACCAGTGACAGTGAAGTACTTCTTGTAGGTTATCAGGCGTGGGGAGAAAACCTCGTCGATCATCTGCGCGGAATGTATGCATTTGTGATCTACGATGTACAAAACGATCAGTATTACGGTGCACGTGATCATTTTGGAATCAAACCTTTTTATTACTACCATGGCGAGAACAGCTTTATTTTTGCCAGCGAAGCAAAAGCCATCTTAAAACATCCGGATTATCATCTGGAGCTTGATAAAGAGCTTCTTCCTCTTTATCTGCGTTTTAACTATGTTCCTGTTGACAAGACCATGTTTAAAGGCATCCATCGTCTGGAAGCCGGAACATGCTTCACTTACCGTCAGGGCAAATTATCTTTACGTAAATATTTCCGAATGGAAATGACCGGCGAAGGAACAACCAAAGAAGAGATCCAGAAGACCATGAAAAACTCGGTTGACCATCATCTTCTCAGTGACGTTAAGGTTGGTTCTTTCTTAAGCAGTGGTATCGATTCCTCTTACCTGGTATCGTTATCCAAGGTTCAGGATACCTATACAATTGGTTACCACGAGAAAAAATACAGTGAGCTGGAATATGCCAAGGATCTGTGCAACAAGCTTGGCATTGAAAGCCACAAGAAGATCATCACAAAGGAAGAATATTTCAAATCCCTGCGTGATGCTGTATATCATCTGGACGAGCCTCTTGCAGATCCTTCTGCCATCTCGCTTTACCACGTTGCCAAACGTGCCAGTGAGGATGTCAAAGTTGTCTTATCCGGAGAAGGTGCTGACGAGTTCTTCGGCGGATACAATACTTATAACCAGATCTCTGCATATGACAAAGTTCCATATGTGATCCGTCATGCAATCGGCTCCTTTGCCTCCCTCTTCCCTCCTTTCCGTGGAAGAAACTTCCTTGTACGAAAAGGCAGAAAGATCGAAGATGGATATATCGGTGTAAACTCTGTATTCTCCGAGAAGGAAATGACAAAGATCACGAAAGTGAAAAATCCAATGACCAACAAAGAGATCTCCCGTCAGATCTTAAAGGGGTACGAGGACCTGGATGACGTAAGTAAAATGCAGATCGTTGATATCCGCCTGTGGCTGGAAAAAGATATCTTCACCAAGGCAGACCGTATGACGATGGCTTCCTCCATTGAAGGCCGTGTGCCATTCAGTGATTTTTCTGTATACCAGACAGCCAGAAAGCTGACTTTAGACGAGAAGCTTCATAATGGCACCACAAAATATCTGCTCCGCGAAGCAAGCCGTGATGTCATTCCAACCGAAGCATACAATAAGAAAAAGCTTGGTTTCCCAGTACCGCTCCGCGAGTGGATCAAGGATGACGATGTCAAAGCTGATATCTTAAAAGCACTTGAAATGCCGATCGCATCCGAATTATTTGATGTTGACTACGTAAAACATCTGATCGAGGATCATTGCTCCGGCAAACACGATAACTATAAAAAGATCTGGTGTGTATACATCTTCCTTCTCTGGTATCAGATCTACTTTACCGATGAGAAAGCTGCATAAAACACCAAAAGGAATCCTTTATGAAATTAACTATGCTTGGAACAGGGTGCGCAGTTGTTACAGACTGCTATAATACCTGCTATGTATTAAGTGAAAATAATAAACATCTGCTTGTAGATGGTGGAGGAGGCAGCGGTCTTCTCCATCAGCTGAAAGCAGCAAATATTCCGGTAAATGATATCCACGAGATCTTTGTCACACATAAGCATATCGATCATATTCTTGGCATTGTGTGGCTGATCCGTGTCATCGGTCAGAATATGAACAAAGGAACTTATCAGGGTGAGGCAACGATCTATGGCCACGATGAAGTAATCCGTATCCTCCGATCGATGTCTGAGACACTGCTTCAGACCAAGGTGACCCGGTTTATCGATGACCGCATTCACCTTGTCACCGTAAACGATGGGGAAGAAAAGACGATCCTTGATAAAAAAGTCACTTTCTTCGATATCCACTCTAGCAAAGATAAACAGTTTGGCTACTGCATGGATCTTGGAGACGGAAAGCGTCTGACCTGTTGTGGAGATGAGCCATACAATGAATATGAGCTCGACTACGTAAAAGACTGTACCTGGCTGTTACACGAAGCATTTTGTCTCTACTCTGAGGCCGATATCTTCTCTCCTTATGAGAAGCATCACTCTACCGTAAAAGACGCATGTGAGCTTGCAACGCAGATGCATGTAACCAATCTTCTTTTATATCATACGGAAGACAAACATATCCAGAACCGCAAGGAATTGTATACCAAAGAAGGAGCACGCTATTTCCACGGCAGCCTTTTTATTCCCGATGATCTGGAAGTTTTAGATCTGTAGCAAAAAAGAACCGGACTTGTAACGCCGGTTCTTTTTCTATTCTATCTGATCTGCTTCTGAAGGGCTTCAAACATATCTGAAAAATCCTGTTTTGTCTCATCGGAATTACTGCCCAGCATTGGATAATAGCAGTCCTGTGGCACAACAACGCCGGATCTTTTTCCATGATCATAGATGATATAATTTCCGTTGTCCTTCTCCCCTGCATCCACATACTGATGAAACGCTGTATTCATCTTTCCAATCAATGCCGGTCCAAGATGCGAATTGCTTCTCCTTTTTACAAGGATCAGCTGATGGATCTTCCCATCCCATTTCATCGGATCAAATGCAATATGGATATTGCCTGTGGAAGGATCAATGTGTGGGAAGTTCTCTGAAATGCCCCAGCCATTACTTCCTTTCTGCTTTATGTAATGCATGTTATTCATTTCATTTTCTTCTTCGGTAATGCCCAGAGCCTCCTTCGCATCTTCTAATGTCACACGATACGGCATGCAAAGGATATGGGTATACTCCTGTAATTCTTCTTTCAGATACGAAGGATTAATCCTGAGCTGCCACCAGAACAGTCCTGCAAGATTGTTGCTTCTCGCCCAGGTCTCTTTCACCTCAGCTTCCACAAACCCTGTATTCACCGCTTTCCGGATATGATCCAGTGCCTTCTGTCTTAAATCTGTAAATGGTTCATCTGCTTTCCATTCTCTCTGTTTTTCTGCCCACAATGCTTTTGCCATATGATCTTCCTCCTTATTCTTTCGTAAAAATTAGAAATGGTATTCGTTTTTATACGAATACCAAATCTATATTAAATTTTAGTAACCAGCGGCCTCCATATACTGAACAGCTGTATTAACATCATCCTGGCAACTAAGTTCAAAACAATAAAGAATAGGATTAACTCCATTTACGTAGTATGCAGTTCTGTTTTTATATGCTGCAAATGTATTTAAACTACCACAATAAATTTTTGCATCTGGTCTAATAAATCTATTTAATGCTGAAATGTCGTATGGGGTATTATTATCAATATATGTATAATAATTTGGATCTTCCCACTTATTATAAGTATTAGATGAAGAATCATCGGAGGTGCCAGACGAAGAATCTGATACTGCTGGAGCTGAAGAATCAGATGACTCATTGCTTGGAGCGCTCGCTGATGCAGAGCTGTTTGAAGCAGACGAAGAACCTGAGCTACCCTTCTTTGAACCGGAGTTTGAAGACTTTGAGTTACTCTTCTGAGCTTCGGCTTCTTTCTTAGCTGCCTCTTCTGCTGCTACTCTCTGAGCTTCTGCTTCCTGCTTTAAGTTATTTAATGAAGTTTCGGCATTTGCAAGTGTCTCACTATTTGAAACAAAAGTCTTATCCTCATCAGATAATGAATCATATGCTGATTTCGTATTGTTGATATTTGTTTCGCTATCAAGTGTAATGTCACCAAGAGCATTGATCTGATCGATTACAGATTTAATTGTCTCAACACGAGATAAAGTCTCCTCAGACTTCGTTAACTTGTCATAGTTCTCTACTGCTTCCTGTAAGAAGTTCTGTAAAGAATTGTATGAGTTTCTTGCATCCTCGATACATGTAGAACTGTCGTTTGAGATACCATTGATTACTAAATTCTGAGTATCGTTACCTAAAGACTCGTCATAACCGATTTTATCGATTTTGTCTTCAACAGACTGAACCTCTGTCTTTAAAGTCTCTAACTGGGCTTCTGACTTCTTTAAGGTATCATAGTTACTTACCTTTTTCTGAACCTTCTCTGAAGCCTTATCGTATGCTGCGCGTGCCTCTGTGATAGCAGTCTCACTATCCAGTGTAATTCCGTGATCTGATTCCGTATCAACACCAACCGCAACGTTCTCGGTATCACCGTTCGTCTCTGTTTCCTCAGAAGTGTCCACCTTTTCTGTCCCACTTCCGTTATCTTCATACCCAATTGCATCAATCAGTTTTTCAACCTTTTCGACCTCCTTTGTTGTCTTTTCATGATCCACATACAGATATCCACCGATTCCGGCTATAAGCACTGCCAGAACAACTGCGACCACAATAATAATTAATTTTTTTCGATTCATAGTATTCCTCTTTTCTATCTCTTGTTTATTGTGAATATATTCACTATACCACATTGTGATTATATTCACAATATAAGAAGTAAAAGGGATTTCATATAATAGATTTATCTTATTTTAAGGAGATGAATACCATTATTAGCTACGACCCTCTATGGAGAACGCTGAAAGAAAAAGAGATTTCCCAATATCATCTGTTAAAATCCGGGATCGACAACAAAACTCTCGATAATCTGAAAAAAAATAAAAATATTACTCTGCTTACCGTTGAAAAGCTCTGCAATATCATTCAATGCTCTCCAAATGACATCGTAGAATTCAAATAAGGAAATCAGAGGCGCTATGATGGTTTTCCTCTTATTTACGCCCAATTTTCTAACCATGACACGCAGAATATTGGCATTTTCTCCGTAGATTGCCATTTCTATATGATTACACCGCCAGTTTTGCCGTATTGAGCGGTGTAATCAAGGATTTTCTTTTTCCTACGGAGAATATGCAGTTTTCTATGCCGAAATTCGTATATTTTTCGGTGTAATGACTCAATTTTTCTCATTTACGGAGAATACTACCTGGATTTTTGTAATAAAATATAACTCCTATTAATATCTATAGCAAAAGGACGTGTGAAAAAACTTTCGTTTTTTCGCACGTCCTTCAATACCCTGAATTATACTTGATTTAATTTTCTCCGAATCAGTATTTGCATATACAGTGAAGCTCCTACCATGATGCTAAATAGGATCATCATCTATACCTCAATATCAAAAATAAAATAACAAATGGGTACTGCCATATTAGCGGCTACCACACAGGCAGCTTATGTTCAAAATATTCACACACTAATATGGGCTTACATACCCATCAAACTTCTATTGCTACTTTAACATATAGTATGCAGAAATGCAAGTGTTTATTCCGTTTTTAACCATAATTTTCTTTATGTCCTACTTTCCAAATTTTTTATATGGGAAATGTTGCACTATTGAGTTTCCTTTTCATTATATTATGTAATGATTTTGCATTCATTGTATCTATACAAGATATCACAAAATATCTTCCAGATACCCCTAAATTACCTGATTCATCAAATATAAGACATCGTTCATTATCATACATACATTTAATCCCATTCTTTTGTGAATAATAAATACATTATAATACTTCAACAGATTTATAGCAATATTCAAAATAACACTTGTATCTAACCAGTTGTTACAAAAATAGTTTTATTTCATATTGACTTAACTAAATGACATTAGAATTGCTCCGGTTCCTTTTTCAAACGTCATTCGATATCTACATCCTCCGCATTTAAAAGCTCTGCCTCACTGATTCCCAGATCATTCATCACTGAATCAAATGAAAGAGTCTTTTTATCTCCATTATCTTCCATACGTTTATTCGCTTCCACTAATAACAAATCGTCTATAATTGTCATACAAACACCTCCATTACCTAATCCTACGCATTCTTTACCCTACCAGCTCGTCTTATGTTCATCCGTGACTTCAAGCGTTGTGCGATTTACCAGATAGAAGCCGAGAAGTTCTGTCTGATCCTCGCCTTCCTGCTCCAGGACATATTCGGTACACGCGTTGCCGTTGTCGTCTGTTTGACTGCCATTGCCCTTTAAAACCAATCGGTCTCCCTGAGCGTTTCCAACAACCACATAGGTATAGCCTTTCGCATCCATGTCGATCGTAAAGCCCTGGTCTTCGATCACCGAATTCGACACAAGATATTGCCACACTGCATTCATCTCGTTTTCTTCCGTTTCATATTGTTTTGCTTCTGTGCTGTCATTTGAACTTTGGGTATCCTGATAGAAATTCGTATCTCCATTATCTGCTGCATCGGAACTCAAACCCGAACTTTCCTCACCTGTTGTATCAGAACCTCTGCTTTCCTTATCTGCCTTATCAGAATCGGACAGACCGGAATTTTTATAATATGTCTCCCGGATAAACGGATTATCCGCTTTTGCAGACCAGATGTAGTAACCGGTGCCATAGGATACATCAAGATATACATACTTATCGTCTCTGCTCACTTCTCTTTCCTCAGGTACACTAAGTAATCCAAGCGCACCCACGATAAGGAAAAACAGTGCAAAAAGGACAAGCAGAACCATAAGCAGAATCTGGGATATATTTCTCCTGTTGTGTTCCTGTTTCCATGCCTTATAACGTTTCCAGACCTGTGCAATCCAGATGCCACAGCAGACTGTTCCGCCGACCGCTACAATAAGCTCTGACCACATCTGATATGCTGTACGCAGTTCATACGGTTCCTGCAGTCCGATACTCAGTCCTTTATACGCCAGCAAATAACTCAGAAAAAGGAAGATCAGACTGTTTCTGATCGAGTGGAATTTTCTTACAACCGGAAATTCTCCCTGAATTCCGGTAAAACGCACTCTCCATTCCTCCGCAGCTGCCACATCACCGATATACATAGCCGCATCCATCTGTAATTTATAGTAAAGCTTCAGATCCGGCTGCTGCAGTTTTTCCGTTTTTACAAGAGCCAGCGCGTCTTTACATGCTTCGTATTCTCTGCGCTCCGCCTTGATCTTTGCCATACCAAGCAAGGAAAGATTATCCATCAAGACACTTCTGTTCCTGTTTCTCCGATATATCCAAAGAAGAAAGTCATGCTGCGCTTCCGGCTCAAGCTTATGGCTTTTCCACCGGTAAAATCCGGCAATCAATAGGAGAAATGCGATGTCCAATGCGACAAAAGCAAGCATCTCACAGAGAGCACCTGAAAAACTCAGCATTTCCATTTTTGTTGAAACTACCATATATACAATTCCAGCCATGATCAGGATCGATACGATCCATCTCCACACAATATAATGAACTGCTGTTTTCTTTCCTTTTTCATTCCAGGGATAACTTTTCGGATCAAATTGTCTCATGTCATACCGGTTCATCTTCTGCTTCCTCCATCTGCTTTTTCATTTTAACGTACCTGATAATCGGAGATTACAATGTGTCCTGCCTCAAATGTCTTTGGTACATCTATGATTCTCTGGTTGGAAGAACCACGGAAGCTTAAAGCAATATCTTTCTTCTCTTCTACAAATTCTCCATCCACCAGAATATCAATCTGCGATAAAATTGCATCGGTGTATTCTCCATGACATCTTTTATTATCCGGATCATTTAATTCTTCCCATGTATATCCTGAGTAGATCCAGATTGATGCATGCGGAACTTCTTTTTTTACCCGCTCGATCAATGGTGCGATTGCTTTCTGGTTTAAGAGTTCCATCGGTTCTCCTCCAAGAATCGTAAGACCCGAAATATAGGATGGTTTTAAAGATTCCACGATCTTATCCTCTGTTTCCTGTGTATATGGATGACCATATGTGAAATCCCAAGTCATATCATTAAAGCAGCCTTTGCAATGGTGCGTACAGCCTGACACAAAAAGAGAAGTTCTGCATCCGATTCCATTTGCAACATCTGCATAATAAATTTGTCCGTAATTCATAGTGTTTCCTTTCATATATCAAAAGACCGGATGTTTTATCTCCGGTCTTTTCCATAATCTGTTTTATTTAGATTCCTATTTCTCCGCGTTTGGATTCATCTCTGCATCAAATTCCGGAGTAGAAAGATGAAGTACACGTTCTTTGATCTCCTGTGTACGTCCCTGATTCCAGAACTGTGTTCCGATATAACCACAGGTACGGCGGGCAACACTCATCTTGTCCTGATCACGGTTCCCGCAGTTCGGGCATTCCCAGATCAGCTTACCTGAGCCTTCTTCCTCGACGATCTTGATCTCTCCGTCATATCCGCACACCTGGCAGTAATCGCTCTTGGTGTTAAGTTCTGCATACATAATATTCTCGTAAATATACTGCATAACTGCAAGTACCGCATCAATATTATTCTGCATATTTGGAACTTCAACGTAGCTGATCGCTCCTCCCGGAGATAACTCCTGGAACTGGGATTCGAATTTCAGCTTGTCAAACGCATTCATTTCTTCTGTTACATGAACATGATAGCTGTTTGTAATATAGTTTTTATCGGTTACACCCGGGATAATTCCAAAACGTTTCTGCAGGCATTTTGCGAATTTATATGTTGTGGATTCCAGTGGAGTTCCATACAGACTGAAGTCCATGTTCTCCTTCTCTTTCCACTTCTGGCATGCATCATTCAGATGCTGCATAACTTCAAGCGCAAATGGTGTTCCTTCCGGATCTGTATGTGATACGCCTTTCATATAGCGGGTACATTCACACAAACCTGCGTAACCGAGTGAGATTGTAGAGTATCCACCGAATAAAAGCTTATCGATAGTCTCGCCTTTCTTCAGTCTTGCAAGCGCACCATTCTGCCACAGAATTGGTGCTACATCCGAAGGTGTTCCGAGCAGACGTTTGTGTCTGCACATCAGTGCACGGTAACACAAATCCAGTCTTTCATCAAAGATCTTCCAGAATTTATCCATATCTCTTCCGGATGAACATGCAACATCCACAAGGTTGATTGTTACAACACCCTGGTTAAAACGACCATAGTATTTTGGTTTGTTGGTCTCAGGATCAACATATGGAGTCAGGAAACTTCTGCATCCCATGCAGGTATAGCAATGTCCTTCTCCGTTCTTGTCTACCTTAAGTTCTTTCATCTTCTTCTCAGAAATATAATCCGGAACCATACGTTTTGCAGTACATTCTGCAGCGAGTTTTGTCAGATACCAGTATGGAGAGTCTTCGGTAATATTGTCCTCTTCCAGAACATAGATCAGTTTTGGGAATGCCGGGGTGATAAATACCCCCTTCTCATTCTTCACGCCTTTGATTCTCTGATGCAGCATCTCCTCAATGATTGCAGCAAGATCGGCTCTTGTCTGCGGGTCCTGTACTTCATTCAGATACATGAACACCGTAATAAACGGAGCCTGTCCATTCGTCGTCATAAGTGTAATGACCTGATACTGGATCATCTGGACACCACGGTTGATCTCTTCTTTTACACGAAGCTCTGCGACCTCATTGATACGCTCTTCATCCAGTTCCAGTCCAATTGCCTCGAATTCCGATGCAACCTGTTTACGGAACTTCTCACGGCTCACCTGAACAAACGGTGCCAGATGTGCAAGTGAGATACTCTGTCCTCCGTACTGGGAACTTGCAATCTGCGCAATTGCCTGTGTTGCAATGTTACATGCGGTCGAGAAGCTCTTTGGCCGGTCAATCATGGTCTCTGAAATAACCGTTCCGTTCTGAAGCATATCTTCCAGATTGACCAGACAGCAGTTGTGCATATGCTGTGCAAAATAATCGGCATCATGGAAATGAATCATTCCTTTCTCATGTGCTTCCACAATATCCTCAGGCAAAA
Source organism: Roseburia porci (assembly GCF_009695765.1). Taxonomy (GTDB): domain Bacteria; phylum Bacillota; class Clostridia; order Lachnospirales; family Lachnospiraceae; genus Roseburia; species Roseburia porci. The sequence goes on along the minus strand of NZ_VUNI01000006.1, from coordinate 116,495 downwards.
GGAAACGCCTTGTGATATCTTTGCTGACCTCGCCTGCCATATAATCACGCTGAACACTGTTTACCGTCGGATTCTTATTGGAATTCTCCTGTTTTACCTCCTCATTATTGCACTCTAAAAGGCTTAGGATCTGTTCATCTGTTGAGTTTGATTTACGTACCAGTGCTCTCTTATAGCGATACGTAATATAGTTACGTGCAACATTAAACGCACGGTGATTCATCAGCTGGTTCTCCACCATATCCTGAATCTCCTCCACACTTGGAGAACGCTTCATATTCTCACAGGCAACCTCAACATTGTCTGCGATTTTCCGAATCTGTTCATCCCCTAATTTCTCGTAATCGATGACGGATTCATTCGCTTTTCTGATCGCTGCAACGATCTTTGCAGCATCAAATACGTCTTCGCTTCCGCTACGCTTAATAATCTTCATCGTTTCATACATCCTCTCTCATATTTCTCATCACTGATTCAATTATACAATATCTAGTGTTATTGTCAATATTATTTAACTAGATTATGTGGTCTGACATTGACATGCAAAACACGCAAAAAGCGTCACAATCTATGATTTTGCGACGCTTTTTGAAATAATTCCTTAAATTATCAGATAAGAGTAAATTTTACTTCGATTCTCCTTTTTCCTCAAAACAGCAGAGTTCTTCCACATTATGTAAGGCTCGCTCCAGCAGATCGTTAAACAGACATGCTTCCTCATCCGTCATCCCTTTTACGATCGTCTGCTCCATCCGGTAAACATTGCACTTTGCCTTCTGGTCCCCCTCATATGCGAGATCTGTAAGGATGATCCGCTTTAATCTTGCATCATATTCCGTCGGTATCCGCTCGATCAGTCCCTTTTTTTCCATTCCTTTTAAAATATTAGTTGCTGTCGCACCACGAATGGAAAATGCAGCTTCAATATCCTTCTGGAACACCTCCTGTCCATTTCGTTCTCTCTGGATCAGGTAACGCAGCGTCGCACATTGCACACTGGTAAGAACCTCTTCGTTTTTCCCCCGTCTGATCTCCATAAATTTCTCGATCCCGTTGTGAAGCATACGGAATTTGTGTCCGTAAGTCTTCTCCGGTTCAAAGTCCGGTGGACATTGCAGACTCATCGGTTGTGATACTTTTCTTTCCAAATTTTGCTGTTGACTCATATCTGTTCTCCTCGTATTCTATCCGTCTGCAGATAATTACAGATTGACAAATAAATTTTTTCGTATTATAACTATATTGTTAGCACACTAACTTTTAAAAATCAAGATATTTTTTTCGAAATACATAGCAGTCTTGTTTTCACAGGACTGCCCTTTTATCGTAACAAATATCTGTAAAATATTATGGAAAGAAGGGATTTTATGCTAAAAACACTGGGAGCACAAATCAAGGAATATAAAAACGCCTCAATTGCTACTCCTGTCTTTATGTTACTCGAAGTTCTGATGGAAACGATCATTCCTCTTCTGATGGCATCGATCATCGACGATGGTGTAAACAAAGGTGATACCCATCACATCTACATTACCGGGATCTGGATGATCGCAGCTGCTCTTTTAAGCCTGACATTCGGCTGCCTGGGTGCCCGTTTTGGTGCAAAGGCTTCCATGGGACTCGGACGTAACTTAAGAAAAGCCATGTTTGAACGTATTCAGACATTTTCTTTTGCCAACATCGACAAATACAATACTTCCGGTCTTGTCACAAGACTTACCACGGATGTCACGAACTGTCAGAATGCATACCAGATGATCCTTCGTATGTGTATGCGTGCCCCTGCCAGTCTGATCTGTGCAATGGCGATGTCATTTTTTATCAGTCCACGGATCGCATCCATTTATCTGATCGCAGTTATCATCCTCGGTGGCCTTTTAATCCTGATCACATTAACTGCAATGCGTTATTTCCAGCAGGCATTTGTAAAATACGACGACCTGAATGAAAGCGTTCAGGAAAATGTCTCTGCAATCCGCGTTGTAAAAGCTTATGTCCGCGAGAATTTCGAGAAAGAGAAATTCAAAAAGGCAAGTGCCAACATCCGTAAGCTCCTCGTAAAAGCCGAGAATGTCGTTGTGTGGAATACACCTCTTATGCAGTTTACCGTATACAGCTGCATTATCCTGATCAGCTGGGTCGGTGCCAAAATGGTCGTAGGCGGCTCTCTTAAGACCGGTGATCTGATGGCACTTCTTACATATTGTATGAACATTTTGATGAGTCTTATGATGCTCTCCATGGTCTTCGTTATGATTTCCATGAGTGGAGCCAGCGCAAAAAGAATCTGTGAAGTGCTGACGGAAGAATGTGCACTGAAAAATCCAGAGCATCCTGTCTATGAGGTTTCTGACGGTTCTGTACGTTTTGATCATGTAACGTTCAGCTATTCTGCCACAAGCGAGACACCGGTGCTTAATGATATTAATTTAACGATCCAGTCCGGCGAAACGATCGGTATCGTCGGTGGAACCGGAAGTTCCAAATCCAGTCTGGTCAACCTGATCAGCCGTCTTTATGATGTCAACGAAGGTGCCGTATATGTCGGTGGAAAAGATGTCCGTGATTACGATATGAAATCACTCCGCAATCAGGTATCTGTTGTTCTCCAGAATAATGTATTGTTCAGCGGAACGATCCTCGACAATCTCCGCTGGGGAAACAAAAATGCCACGGATGAGGAATGCATTGAGGCATGTCGTCAGGCCTGCGCCGACGAATTCATCCAGCAGTTCCCGGATCAATACAACACCCACATTGAACAGGGCGGAACCAACGTATCCGGCGGACAGAAACAGCGTCTTTGTATCGCACGTGCACTTTTGAAGAAACCAAAGATCCTGATCCTTGACGACAGTACAAGTGCCGTTGATACTGCTACAGATGCCAGGATCCGGAAAGCTTTCCGTGAAGCAATCCCGGGCACAACCAAATTCATTATCGCCCAGCGTATCTCATCCGTTCAGGATGCAGACCATATTATCGTCTTAAACGATGGAAAACTGGATGGATTTGGAACCCATGAAGAATTATTAAACACAAATGCAATTTACCGCGATGTCTATGAATCACAGACGAAAGGCGGCGGTGATTTTGATGAAGGAGGTGCAGCATAATGCCAGGACCAAGAGGACCACAAGGCCCAAAAGCCAAAATTAAAAATCCAGGCAGACTCTTTCTCCGTCTGATGGGATTTGTCTTTCAGAGATATGCGATCCAATGCATCGCTGTCGTAATTCTGATTTTCATCAGTGTTGCAGCAAACATTCAGGGAACCATGTTCATGCAGACACTGATCGACAATTACATTACCCCTCTGCTCGGTCAGAAAACTCCGGATTTTGCGCCGTTACTTGCAGCGCTTACCCGTGTTGGAAGCTTCTATGCACTTGGTATCCTTGCAGCTTACGGTTATTCCAAGATTCTGATCTATGTATCGCAGGGAACGATCAAAGAAATGCGTGACCAGCTTTTTGACCATATGCAGGATCTACCGATCCGCTATTTCGATACACACGCTCACGGAAATATCATGTCTGTTTACACAAACGATATTGATACGCTCCGCCAGATGATCAGCCAGAGTATGCCTCAGATGATCAACTCCGCAATTACCATTGTCGGTGTTTTCATCATGATGCTGATCTTAAATGTTCCGCTGACTCTGCTTACACTTGTCATGGTCGGAATCACAATCTTTGTGACCGGAAAATTTGCCGGATACAGCAGCCGTTACTTCCTTGCCCAGCAGGAAAATCTCGGACGTGTCAACGGATTCATTGAAGAAATGATGAACGGACAGAAAGTCGTAAAGGTATTCAATCATGAGGAAGAAAACATTGAAGCGTTCAATGTTTTAAATGATGAACTTTTTGACAGTGCCTATAACGCCAACCGCTACGCCAATTATCTTGGACCGGTAAACGCACAGATTGGAAATGCCAGCTACGTATTATGTGCCATGGTCGGCGGACTTCTTGCACTTGGCGGATTTGGTGGTTTTACACTTGGTAAACTTGCAAGTTTTCTGACTTTCAACAAGAGCTTCAGTATGCCGATCAACCAGATTTCCCAGCAGTTTAACAGTATCATTATGGCACTTGCAGGCTGTGAACGGATCTTCTCTCTTCTGGATGAGAAACCGGAAGAAGACAACGGATATGTCACACTTGTCAATGCAAAGGAAGAAAACGGTGTACTCACCGAAACTCCGGAGCACACCGGTGTATGGGCATGGAAGCATACACATCAGGCAGATGGCTCGGTCGATTATATCAAACTGACCGGAGATGTCGTATTTGATGATGTTGACTTTGGTTATAATCCGGATAAAATTGTTCTTCATAATGTAAACCTTTATGCAACGCCTGGTCAGAAAATCGCCTTTGTCGGTTCCACCGGTGCAGGAAAGACCACGATCACCAACCTGATCAACCGTTTTTACGATATCCAGGACGGTAAGATCCGATATGACGGTATCAACATCAACAAGATCAAAAAAGCTGATCTGCGCCATTCGCTTGGTATTGTTTTACAGGATACCCACCTGTTTACCGCTTCCGTCATGGATAATATCCGATACGGCAAGCTGGATGCTACCGATGAGGAAGTATATGCCGCTGCAAAGCTTGCCAACGCAGATACGTTCATCCATCAGCTTCCAGACGGTTATCACACCATCTTAAAAGGTGACGGTGCCAATTTAAGTCAGGGACAAAGACAGCTGCTTGCAATCGCCAGAGCCGCAATTGCAGATCCTCCGGTTCTGATCCTCGATGAAGCAACAAGCTCGATCGACACCCGTACCGAACGCATCGTTCAGGAAGGTATGGATAAGCTGATGAAGGGAAGAACCACTTTCATCATTGCCCATCGTCTTTCCACTGTAAAAAACAGCGACTGTATCATCGTTCTGGAGCAGGGACGCGTAATCGAACGCGGTAACCACGATCAGCTGATCGAGAAAAAAGGAAAATACTATCAGCTATATACTGGTATGAGCGCTGAAATATAATCAGAAATCTGGATAAAATCTCCAGTTAATCAAAACACCGCCATATTGAAGCAACAGCCTCAATATGGCGGGGTTTGTGATTATTCATATATCTATTATACCCTGTTTTCGTATGACTTACGTCTGTTTACAGCAAAATGTATTTGAGTACAAATAAGACTGCAAGTACATACATAAGTGGAGTAACTTTCTTTGCTTTTCCACATACAACGTTGATTACAACATAAGAAATTACACCGATTGCGATACCTTCTGAAATGCTGTATGCAAGTGGCATAGCGATCAGGCAGAGGTATGCCGGAATTGCTTCTGTCGGATCTTTGAAATCGATATCAGCAACTGCGCTGACCATTAAAAATCCTACAAAGATCAAAGCCGGAGCTGTTGCAAATCCAGGAATTGCAACAAAGATCGGGGATAAGAAAATTGCAATTAAAAACAGGAAACCTGTTACAACAGATGCAAGACCTGTTCTTGCGCCTTCGGCTACACCGGAAGAACTCTCTACAAATGTTGTTGTTGTAGAGGTACCAAGTACTGCACCTGCAGATGTAGCAATTGCATCTGCCAGCAATGCCTGTTTGATATTTGGAAGTTTTCCATCCTTATCCAGCATATCTGCTTTGTTTGCAACACCGATCAGGGTTCCTAATGTATCAAACATATCAACAAATAAGAATGCAAAAATAATAACAATGAAATCAAGTGCATTGATAGAAGAAACGTCTGCTTTAAAACACTGTCCGAATGTCTCTCCGATCGAAGTCAGGTCAAAGCTTGACCATGATGGGAATAAGGAATAAAATCCATTTTCTGCATCAACCACATAGATTCCGGCTGCCTGACAGATCATACCAAGAATCCAAGTTACAATGATACCGATCAGAATAGAGCCTTTTACATTCTTTGTATGAAGAATTGCGATTATGAACAGACCGATCACACAAAGAAGTGCACAGATTCCTGTTGTATGGAAATTCTCTGTAAAATCAACGATCGTTACCAGTGTAGAATCATCATTCACAATCAGGTGTCCACCCTGTAAACCAATAAATGCGATAAACAGACCGATACCAACCGATACACCGACTTTCAATGTCTTTGGAATTGCATTGAAGATTGCTTCACGTACATTTGTCAATGATAATACGATGAAAATAATACCCTCTGCAAATACTGCAAGCAGGGCGATCTGCCATGAATATCCCATTTTGCCACATACTGTATAAGCAAAATAAGCATTCAGTCCAAGTCCCGGAGCAAGTGCAAATGGATAATTGGCAAGGAATGCCATTACCATGGTTCCGATAAATGCTGCAATTGCAGTTGCCATCAGAATTGCATTTTTGTCCATTCCGGATGCTGACAGAATTGTTGGGTTAACAGCCAGAATATAGGCCATTGTCATGAAGGTTGTAATTCCACCGATGACTTCTGTCCGGACATTGGTGTTGTTTTCCTTCAGTTTGAATAGTTTTTCTAACATATCCATACTCCTCTTCTTTTATTTGAACTTCTCTATTGGTAACACAGATGGGATGATCTGTGGAAGCTCCGTAAAGGCTTCAATTGCAGCAGTTTTCTCTTTGATCTGGCCGAAGCCATATGCTGCATGGATGAAAGTAAGACCTGCATGCATGGTTGCATCGTAATCTCCCTGGATATCTCCTACATATACCGCATCGGAAAGATCATTTCTCGCTGTCAGAAGTGCGATATTGTCGCCCTTTTGTTTTAAGTTATTGCCATAGCATTCGATGTCCTCCACAAGATCGTGGAACTGATAATGATCGAGAAATGCCTCGATATATCCCGACTGACAGTTGCTTACAATATAAAGGTGATAACCCATTTCCTTTAATTTTTCCATGGTCTTTCGAATCTCCGGATAAAGGGTGCCTCCATGCTCTCTTAAATAGCCATTTTCGCGGGCGCCACATTTTTGCAAAAGTTCAGCTCTCTCTTTTGGCTCAATGCCCGGGAAAAGAAGCTCTGCAATAACATCCATGGTTTTTCCCATGACACCTTTGATATCCTCTGTTGCGATATGAAACTGCGTATAACCGCATTCCTGTACTACTTCATCCCATGACTTTGCGACATTTTCTGCGGAATCCCACAGGGTGCCGTCCATATCAAAGAGAATTCCCATCTTTGGCTGTTCTTCTAACCGGTAAACTCTGCGATATTTCTTTTTAAAATACCGGATAAGCGGCGCTGCACTGACTTCTATGCCGCAGACTGCCTGGATCACTTCCTTCGGTTCCCGTATGCTTCCGTACCTGTGGATCTTTTCGTTCAGCCAATGTGTAATCTTTGCGATCTCTCCGGATGCAAGGATCTCATCCACAGAACCAAGTTCTTTTTCGATCTGCTCCAAATACATGCCATCGTAGATTGAGCCCAGAAGGTACGATGGAAAATATCCAAACGAACCGTCTGACCAGTGCATATCCTGTAAAATTCCCTCTGCATCACTCTTTGGACAGATGCCAAGGTATTCCTGCATTTTATTACGCCAGATCTCCGGCAGACGATCTACCGGTACATGATTGCGGAAGATCTCCTTCTCGATCTCATAACGTAATATGATGTGGAAGCAATAGGTCACTTCATCCGCTTCCGTACGGATCAGGCTGTTTCTGACATGATTGATCTCATGATAAAATTCATTCAGTGAGATATCCTGATATTCCGGAATGCATGCACAGAGTTTCTCATAGATTGGAACCCAGAAATTCTTATTTCTTCCAAGGATATTCTCGTAAAAACGCGACTGGCTCTCATGAATCCCCATATACTCGCAGCTCTCTGCCTTGGTTCCCTCATAATCCGGATTGACATTCTGCTCAAAAATGGCATGTCCGCCCTCATGGATTGCACTGTATAGCGCTGATATCGCATTCTTATCATAATAGTGGTTCGTGATTCTCACATCATCCTGACTGAAATTCAGTGTGAATGGATGCTCACTTTCCGCCATGGTTCCCGCATCTTTTTGAAAACCAATATAGTCCAGCAGAAGCTCACATGCGGCTTCCTGCTCCGCTTTTGGGATAGATCTTGTGAACTTCTTCTCATCCGGCTGCGGTGCAGCAAGTATCTCTTTTACAAGCGGGATCAGCTCTGCTTTCAGATCCTCAAACAACCGGTCGATCGTTTTTGTATCCATTCCACGCTCATACTTGTCCACGAGAACATCGTACACATCTTTTCCCGGGTCCGTATATCCCGCCATCTGCTCTGTCATCTGGATCATTTTCTCCAGATGTGGGGCAAATATCGAATAATCATCTGCCTTTTTGGCTTCCTCCCATGCGGATTCTGATAACGCCTGTTCTTCTACAAACGCCTCATAAAACTGTTCCGGAATTCTTTTTCTCTTATCCAGTTCTTCCTTCATCCTTGTCACAGTAAACTGGATCTGCGGTTTAAGCTGTTTATACTCATCCGGCTGTGATAATGTCTCTAACATTTCTTCCACTTTCGGATCCCGCTCCAGTTTAAACTGCTCCATTGAAAAATGCGTGAGTGCTTTGATGTGTCCATCCTGTCCTTTCGGTGGTGTCCCGGTTCTCATATCCCAGTAAAGCAGCGTCAGTACATGGTCATACTGCTTCATCTGATCCAGATATTTCAAAAATTCTTCTGATGTTCTGCTCATGAATCTTTGTTCCTCTCTTTACCAATTATCCGATACAAAAGAGGCTCTCTCCATACAGAGCGAACCTCTTTGTTTCGAATTCTTTTATTTTACACCTCATCGATGGCTTTGCCAATATCATGACGCATATATTTATTTTTAAACTGAACCCATTCAGTTGCTTCATAAGCTTTCTTTCTGGCTTCTTTTAAGTCTTTTCCTGTGGCTGTAATTCCAAGTACACGGCCTCCGTTTGTAACGATTTTTCCGTTCTCATCAAATTTGGTTCCAGCATGGAAACAGAAATAATCATCCTTATTCTCAAATTTTTCAAGACCTGTAATCTCAAATCCTTTTTCGTAAGCTACCGGATAACCATCGGATGCAAGTACCACACATACCGCTGCATTATCCTCAAACTGAAGATCGATCGTGTCTAATCTGCCATCCACACATGCTTCCATTACATCGATGATGTCATTTTTCATACGTGGAAGAACAACCTGTGCCTCCGGATCACCAAACCGGGCATTGTACTCTAATACCTTAGGTCCGTCCTCTGTCAGCATCAGTCCAAAGAATATAACTCCGGTAAACGGTCTTCCCTCTTTTGCCATTGCATCTACCGTTGCCTGATAGATGTATTTCTGGCAGAATGCATCCACTTCCGGTGTGTAGAACGGGCTTGGTGAGAAGTTACCCATTCCACCTGTATTCAGTCCCTGATCGCCATCTTTCGCACGTTTGTGATCCTGTGCGGAAGACATGATCTTAATGGTTTTACCATCGACATAAGAAAGAACAGATACTTCACGTCCAGTCATGAATTCTTCCACAACCATGGTATTTCCGGCAGTTCCAAACTTTTTATCTTCCATGATCTCCTTCACACCTGCTTTTGCTTCCTCAAGTGTGTTGCAGATCAGTACACCTTTTCCAAGTGCAAGACCGTCTGCCTTTAATACGATCGGCATCTTTGCGGTCTCAAGATATTTCAGTGCTTCCTCCGGATCTGTAAAATTCTCATAAGCAGCTGTTGGAATATTGTATTTTTTCATGAGATCTTTGGAAAATGCTTTTGATCCCTCTAAGATTGCTGCATTTTTGCGTGGTCCGAAAACTTTTAAGCCTTCTGCTTCAAAACGGTCTACGATTCCACCAACCAATGGATCATCCATTCCAACGATTGTAAAATCAATTGCCTTTTCCTTTGCAAAATCTACCAGTTTGTCAAATTCCATTGCACCGATCGGTACGCATTCTGCAAGTGCTGCAATTCCGGCATTTCCCGGTGCACAATAAATTTTATCTACACGTTTGCTTTTTGCTACGGATGTTACAATTGCATGTTCACGTCCGCCGCTTCCAACTACAAGAACTTTCATATGATTTGTCCTTTCTTTCGCAATTATTTATTTGTTATTTTCAAAATATTATTCATGGATCCGTACATGTCCGTCACTTACCGTAACACGTCCGTTTGCGATCAGATCGATTGCCTTTGGCATAATGATCCATTCCGCCTGCTCCATAACACGTCTCTGAAGTACTTCCGGTGTATCGTCCTGTTTTACTTCCACGGCCTTCTGTAAAATAATCGGGCCTGTGTCCGTTCCTTCATCCACAAAGTGTACCGTTGCGCCGGTCACTTTTACGCCTCTGTTTAACACTCCTTCATGAACCTTAAGTCCATAATATCCGGTTCCGCAGAACGACGGGATCAGTGACGGATGAATATTGATGATCCGGTTTCTGTAACTCTTTATCATTGCCTCCGGGATTACAACAAGGAATCCTGCGAGTACGACCAGATCGACCTGATAAGAATCCAGTTTTGCAAGAAAATTCTGATTAAATGCTTCGCGGCTTTCATAATCTTTCGGAGAGATGCACACGGACTGGATTCCATGTTTCTTCGCACGTTCCAGCGCATATGCATTTTTATTATTACTGATCACAACTTCGATTCTGGCATTCGTGATCGTTCCATTGTCAATGGCATCCATGATGGCCTGAAGGTTTGTTCCACCACCCGATACACACACTGCAAGTTTTAGCATAAAGTTACACCCTTTTCTCCATCTGTAATCTTACCTACTACGTAAGGAGTATCTCCTGCTGCTTTGATTGCTTCCATTGTCTTGTCCACATCAGCCGGATCTACTGCAAGTACCATTCCAAGTCCCATATTATAAGTATTATACATCATTTTCTCTTCTACCTGGCCTTCACGTGCCATCATTGTAAAGATCGGTGGAATTGGATAGCTGTTCTTCTCAATGACAGCATGTTTTCCTTCCGGAAGCATACGTGGAACATTCTCGTAGAATCCACCACCTGTGATGTGGCTGCATGCTTTTACACGTACACCTGCGTCCTTGATTGAACGAAGTGCTTTTACATAAATTCTTGTTGGAGCTAAAAGTGCCTCACCAAGTGTTGTTCCTAATTCTTCATGATAGGTATTTAATGTTTCCTTGTCCATCTTAAAGATCTTACGTACAAGAGAAAATCCATTGGAATGTACTCCGGAAGAAGCCATACCGATCAGCACATCCCCTGCTTTTACATCTGCACCTGTGATAATGTCTTTCTTGTCTACCACACCTACTGCAAATCCTGCAAGATCATACTCGTCTTCCGGCATAAGTCCCGGATGTTCTGCGGTCTCTCCACCGATCAATGCACAGCCGGACTGTTTACATCCCTCAGCAACACCACTTACGATTGTTGCGATCTTCTCTGGGTAGTTCTTACCACATGCAATATAGTCAAGGAAGAATAATGGCTCACCACCTGCACATGCAACATCGTTTACACACATTGCAACTGCATCAATTCCGATGGTATCGTGTTTATCCATAATGAAAGCAAGCTTCACCTTTGTACCACATCCGTCAGTTCCGGAAAGAAGCACTGGGTTCTCCATATCCTTGAGTGCAGCCATGGAAAATGCTCCGGAAAATCCGCCAAGTCCTGTTAATACTTCTGGTCTCATCGTTCCCTGAACATATTTCTTCATCAGTTCGACTGATTCGTATCCTGCTTCAATATCTACACCTGAATTCTTGTAATCCATTTTGTTTCCTCCTGTTATAAACGTTCATTTTACCGTTATTACTTCTATAGTATAGCTTGAAACTCTTATTATTTCCAATTATATATAATAATCTAATTTATTAGTATACCTAATATCAGAAAACAAGAAAAGCATTGCCCCGTCAATCCGACAGCGGCAATGCTTTTTGGTCCTTATTTGGAATAATTCTTATATCCAACTTCCTGCAGATGTGCATCTTTTGCCTCAACCTGCTCTTTCAGATCTTTGGAGTAATCCTTTAATCTCTGAAGGAGCTCCGGATCACTTGTTGCAAGGATCTTTGCTGCAAGGATTCCGGCATTTGCACCGCCATTGATTGCGACTGTTGCAACCGGAATACCTGTTGGCATCTGTACAATGCTGTATAAGGAATCTCTTCCACCCAGGGATGTGGTATGCATTGGAATACCGATAACCGGCATTGGGAAGATTGCTGCACACATTCCCGGAAGATGAGCGGCCATTCCTGCACCTGCAATAATTACTTTAAAGCCTTTGGCTTCTGCGCTCTTTGCATACTCAAAAAATACGTCCGGCTCTCTGTGTGCTGAAATGATCGTCATCTCATAGCTTACACCAAGCTTTTCTAAAATATCTGCAGCCTTTGCCATAACCGGCATATCTGAATCGCTGCCCATTACAATACCTACCTGTGCCATAACTTTTGTTCCTCCTTATTATTCATGATCCAGCGGTACATTTAAGGTCTCCGTTCCTGGAACGACAAACCGGCCGCCCGATATGATATCTGTTTTAATACCATCTTTACCGATTGCAGTGATTTTGTCAAGTTCATCATATGGGATCGTAATATCTGTATGGCAGTTAAAGTACACTTTCGATGGATCTTCTTTCCGGAGAAGTGATACTTCATTGTCTCTTGCAACGATCTCTTTTCCATCCGGATTATACACTGCCGTATCCTCACAGTACGTATAGCAGGTGTCTCCTACTGCAAAATGTGGACCGGTCTTTTCCGCGATCAGAATCGGCAGTTTGTCTGCAATGTGATATTTGCGTGCCATCACATATGCAACCGTATTCGTTCCGATCGCAAATTCACCCATCGGAAGTGTATCATGATGAAAGAGAATATTATCCCTAATATATTTCTGGTTTTCTTTTTCATCCGCAAAATTCGTACATGTATAATGCTCGATCATTCCATCTTTAAAATCAATTTCCAGATTTTCATAGCTCAGTCCGTTCAGATATACCTGACTTACATGAAGCTTGCCTGTCGTTCCTTTTAATACCGGGGAAGTAAACACTTCTCCTACCGGAATATTCACATCTGCCACACAGTTTTCAAAGGAAGTCTGTGTTTTCGGATCTGTCAATGGATACGTTGTCACGATCAGATCTGTTTTATTTCCATTTGCGCCAAGAATATGCACATGATCTGCCCGATCAAGCACATCAATGATCTTCTGCTGCATATCCCGATATAACATGTAATCTAACGTATTGATCTTTACTGTCTCCGCAAAGATCTCCCGAAACTGGTTCCCAATCTCCGGAACGGGATAGGAAATAATCGTAAAACTCCGTTCCTCACCCTTAATATACTGGTTGATGATCTGGCTGTACTCGCTTTGACGGTAGACCTGAAGCTGCTGCTGGTTATCATTAAAATGTGGTGCTTCCTGCTTTGTCACCGGAGAAAATGGCTCCTCTCCAAACACTTCGATCACCGCCGGTCCCGCATAAAGAGCCGCCTTTTTCTTCACCTTTTCAAAAACAGTGCGGTATACCTCGAGTCCCCGTTCAACAAGAGCCTTATCCAGATAAAGCGCCTTATCTTCCCTGTGATCATAGGTATACTGTTTGTTCGCCTCGGTTGAAAATGGTTTCATAACCGGTCTTAAATGCAGTTTTGCAAAATTATTCACCGCACAGCGCACCATACGCTCAAATCCGACCGGATAACGGATCTCTACGGTTTCCTTGATACTCAGATCTTTTCTGGTCATTTCAAATCCAATACGGTATCCTTCTGTATAGGTGTCTGCCATCGCCTGAATATCTTCCTGTGGAAGCGTATTTAAAAACGCTGCGATTCCGGTCTCGTTCGCACTGATATAGCGTCCATAGCGATACAGATAACTGAGGTCTGTCAGATCCGAGTTCATAACGATATCCGTGTAATAATCATAATCCGGATCTACCAGACGTTTTACGGAATCCTCGTTAAACACTTCTGAATAATCGTGTTCAAAAGAATATGCCGCCTGACGGATTTCTTCTCTTGTCAGTTCATCCGGATTCTCAAAATACGTATGCAGTTCCACAAAAAGCTCCGCATAAATGCAAAGATACTGACAATTTCCTTCAAATACAAAGGCTGCCGTATTCCTTACCGATGCATAAACTGCACTGAGAATCTGTCCATATTCCTCTCCCAGTATCCGGACTGCATACGCCGGATTCGCAAAACTGGTTTCATAATTTTCTTGTTTAATCTCTGCAAATAAAGCCTCATTGCAGGCCTTTCCGTCACGTTCTGACATGTGTGAAAGTTCCCCGCTACAGGCTTTTTCATAAACAGAATAAAGAAATGTCAGATACGCTGCCACCTGTCTGTAATATGCATCATACGGTGCTTTTGTCTCCGGGTTTGCAGAAATCTCCTTTACCCGATCCATTACAAGTTCCAGACGTTCTTTCATTTCTTCATTTGTTTCACTGATCAGTTCCCGATATTTCATTTTGCCACCTTACTTTTTATACCAGAATTCCCATTGCATATGTACCGAACCAGCCGGCTGCCGAAAGCACCGCAACGAAAAGTGCCAGTCTCGGAAACAATGGGAACGAATTCTCTTCTCTCAGACTCTGGATCGCCAATACCAGATCCAGAATCCCCCCAAACATTGCAAGCACACCAGCGCTGCCATAATACATGGACAGCCCGCCATTTTGTCTGAAGGCAAGTATTACAAAAGTAATATATACAGCAATCAGCCCAACTCCGAGTGCTGTTGCCAGTATACCCTTTTTTGAATGTTTTTTCTCCGTAAATTTAAAGCGGTTACGCTTTCTTTTTCCGAATGCCATGGTACATACTCCTGATTCGTCTCATAATATGATATATAATACAGCCACACAAGCCTCCCAGCGTATTCAGCATCAGGTCATCGATATCAAAACTTCCAATCTTAAATACCAGCTGCATGGTTTCCGCAAGAAGGCTCAGTTCAAAACTGTATAATGTGACATATGCAATATTTTTATGCCACTTTGTAATCATCGGTACAAAAAAACCAAAGGGCATGAACGCGATCACATTTCCGAAAATATTCAAAAAGACCGCCTCAGGCCCAAGGACATCCCGATACTTGAGAAATCGTTTAATCTCAAGAAAGGGAGTCAGGTTATAATGATACTCTGCATCTGTTCCAGATCTTCCCATCGCTTCTGAAAAGAACAGGAAATAGAACAATAGAATCAGATACGCGCCAAACAAAAGCAGAGCAATTCTGTGCCGCGTTTTTTTATTTACAGCCATACTGATCATAATAATGATCGATTGCTGCTTTTATCTCATCATTGATTACGACTTTTCCCTGGCACTCATGATTGTAAAGATGTTCTACAACTTCTTCCATTGTCACGATTGCTTTGCCTTCAAATCCGTATTTCTCTTTGATTTCATCCAGTGCACTTACTTTTCCGCCCTGTCCGACTTCCATACGGTTTAAGCTGACCATCAGACCAACGATCTGGACATCTGCTGCTGATCTTACTTTTGGTACCGTCTCTTCCATGGATTTACCGGAAGTCGTTACATCCTCGATCATTACGACTCTGTCGCCGTCTTTTAAGCTGCTTCCAAGGAAACCTCCCTTATCTGCGCCATGATCTTTAACTTCCTTACGGTCTGAACAGTAACGGACTTCTTTTCCGTATAATTCATGATATGCGATCGCTGTTACGACTGCAAGCGGAATTCCCTTATATGCCGGTCCAAACAACACATCAAAATCATCTCCGAAATTGCTGTGGATTGCTTTCGCATAATACTCGCCCAGTCTCTTAAGCTGTGCGCCTGTTACATATGCACCTGCATTCATAAAAAAAGGTGATTTACGTCCACTCTTTAATGTAAAATCACCAAATTTCAGAACATCACTTTCTACCATAAATTCTATAAATTCGCTCTTATAGCTTTCCATTTTGTAATTACCTCCTTATTTAAGCCATTTTTAGGTATTTATTTGATTTATCTTCGTGCTACTGTACCACTACTGTACCAATTTGTATTTACCCTACCTGTCATTTTTCAAACTGTTCCAATCCTTTCTGATCTGTCAGCAAATCAAAAAGTCAAGCATAGATATACTTTTTTAGTATATCATCCTCTAGTTGCTTTTTCAACCGACAAATCCGCATAAGCTCAACATTTTCTACCTTTGTACTATTTATATTACATTGTCTCGTTGTCCATCCATCCAATTTTTTCTTATTGGCATACCAACGATTTCACACTTAAAACAAGCACCTTCAGAAAGATGATTCTTTCCGTTGGTGCTTTTGTCATTGAACGTATGTTTGTGTTATGTTATAATTTTCTTGTATAATTGAACAGAATGCAGGATGTGATTTTCCGAGTTATGCCCTCTAGTATTACGAAAGAGGGATGATGCCAATGAACACAATGGAAGTGCTTACGCTCTTACTGGTTGTTTTTGCGGCTCTATCTTACATAGATAACCATAATAGCAAAAAGAAATAGCATCCTCCGACCAAAGCGAATGCTATTTCTATAGTTGAAACTGAGGGCAAATCGGCATCACGTCCGATTCACTTTCTAAGTAGATTATACATAAGGGTGCTTGATTTTTCAAGTGCCCTTTTTATTTCATGAATATGTATTTTCAACACAGATTAACCTGTTGTTCATAGATTTTCCTGATCTGATCTTTGATCTCTAGAAACACCTCTGCAATCACCGGATCAAAGTCCTGCCCTTTCCCTTCTTCAATAATCTGAAAACATTCTTCCAAAGGAAGTGCATCCCGGTAACACCGCTTTGCCGATACTGCATCGAAAACATCGGAAACTGCCATAATCCTCGCACTCAACGGTATTTTTTCTCCTGCGATTCCATCCGGATAACCTTTCCCATTCCATTTTTCATGATGATATCTGGCTACTGCATATGCCATCTTTTCATATTCTTCTTCCCCGGTATGTCCAAACAGTTCCAGAACAATTTCACTTCCACGTTCTGCATGCGTTTTCATAATCTCATATTCTTCTTGGGTAAGTTTACCCGGTTTTTGTAAAATAGCGTCCGGAATCGCGATTTTTCCAACATCATGCATTGGTGCAGCCATCGCAAGCGTTTCGATGTATGCTTTTGTCAGCTGTTTTTTGTAATATCCTCTGTCTCTCAATTCTTCTGCAAGTGTTCTGACGTAGGCAGTTGTGCGTTTGATATGTCCTCCTGTGCTGTTATCCCGGTTCTCAACAAGTGTTGCAAATCCCATCACCATCTCATCATTATGTTTTTTCAGTTCGGTAAGCAATGGATTCTCCATGTTCAGATAAATCCCCGTAATCACAATAGTTGGAACAAGTGCTGTAAGCAGAGCCTCCGGCTGAAGCATCTGATAAAATGTCACAAGAAAAGCTGCTCCCAGACAGGTCAGTATCGTAATTTCCTTATGTCTTCCGATATTTCTCCAGTAAAGCAGCAAGAGCCCGATTGCAGCAAACATATACACTGCGATCATTACAAAACAGGTATATGCTGACAATCCCATAGAATAATTTGTCACACGTCCCCTGTCATAATGAAGTTCCGGAATACCAATTATAACAATTCCCAGGTTCAATATAAGTGGAGTCAAAAGTAACATCCATGTTTTTTTCCGTTTCGGCAGTCCTCTCGTAATCTCGCGGATATACAAATACATTACGAATACAAAAGTATCGATAGCGAGAAGAAACTGCAGATGTAGAAAACGATTCAGCGGTGCTGGTACCTGTTCCAGATGATTCACCGTATATGCAGTAATTCCATCTATGGCAATTCCATAAATTGCAATGCCCAAAAGCCACCCAAATACACGATTTTTATCTTGAATCTGATAGCTTCTTTTCTCTCTGATGTAATTACATGTCACATATAATACAATGATCATGCAGCCGATCTGTAGTTTGCTGTATTGCATTTTTTATTTTCTCCCTCTTTTTTCTCAAACATAAACTCCAAACAAATGACCCCCGTCTACATTACCATTGTTATGATTGTAACATAGACAGGGGTCATCGAAAATACTATTTTTAAACTGGTTTAAATTCAAGCCATTCAATCTCCATCTGTGGCTTGACTTCTTCTGCACGCACTGTATAATCTCCTTCTTTCAGTTCCACACAAATCAGCTTCTGGACTGTACTGTTTCCATCTGTTCCACTGATCTGGATTGTTGTAAGAAGGATGTCATTCATGTAAAGATTCATGGCAGCCTGTGCAATATTCGACTGGGAGGATTTCAGTTGTCCTGTAATCTCATAAGTTCCGGCCTTTTCTACATGAACGGTTTCCGTTGTATCTTTTGTAATCAGCACTCTGCCTGCTGCTCCAATTGTCTGGCTCGTTCCCTTCACAGTTTCAGCAGCAACCGGCTCGACAGCTATGATCTGGTTCCAGGCTTTCAGTGGTCTTTTCATAACCGGTGCATTCAGGATAAAACGACAGATATTTGCTGCGCTTCTCTGTAATTCTCCAATTGTCAGCTTACCATTTTCCAAGGCTTCTAACGTGTCATCGCCTGCTACATTATGAGCAGCTCCGTTATTATCCACAACCATGTACAGATCGTTCTGCGAACGAATCATAGACGAGGTCAGTTTTTTGCCCGGCTCACCACCGGAAACCACATCATTCATGCTGGCCCACCAGTCAGTCATCACAATTCCGTCAAATCCCCATTCTTCCCGGAGAATGGTTGTGTTCAGATCATAATTGGATGCGTTCCAGTGTCCGTTCAAAGGATTATAAGAAGTCATGATGGATGTCGCATTTCCATCTTTTACCGCCATTTCAAATCCTTTCAGGTAAATCTCGCGGAGCGCACGTTCTGAGACAACCGAATCCGCAATACTGCGTGCTTTTTCCTGGTTATTTGCAGCAAAATGTTTTATCGTTGCTGCAGAGCCTCCCTTCTTGATTCCGCGTGTCACTGCCGCCGCAAAAGTTCCTGTCACATAAGGATCTTCACTGAAATATTCAAAGTTTCTGCCGTTTAAAGGATGACGATGAATGTTGATTCCTGGGCCAAGCAGTGTATCGATTTCATTTCCAACAAGTTCTTTTCCTTCCATGACATATAATTCTTCTACCATTGGCACATTAAAAGAACATGCAAGCAAAGTTCCAATCGGAAGCTGTGTCGCTTTTAATCCACCTTCCATACGGATTCCGGAAGGTCCGTCCGATGCACATGCAACTGGAATTCCAAGTGCATGCAGCCCTTCGCTGACTCCGCCAAATGCAGCAGCCGTTCCAGGTGTAACCTTTGGACTGCTCATTCCCTCACCACGCACAATGGCTGCAAGTTCTTCTTTTTCCATCTGTGCAATAAAAGCTCCCATTGATGCCTTTTTCTCTGCCACATCTTTAAGGCGGATTCCTGCGTCACCGGTAATCTGCAGTTCTTTCGGAAGATGCTCTTCGATCCGTTTCTTTAAATCCACGGTTCTCAATGGTACATCCTCACTGCATACCTCGTAGCAGCCGTTTTCTTTTTCTTTTCCAGGACGAATGCGTTTGAATGCCTTTACCGGTGCAAGCGCTTCCATGAGTGTTTCCATGACAAGGGTTTTCTCTACGGAATAATTTCCAGTTCCTTCTATCGATACCTGTTCCACTTCCCGGATGCTGCTTCCTGCATATAATACATATGTGCCTTCTTCCAGAACATAACAAAAGCGGTGTCCCGTCACGCCGGAATCATCATAAGAAGCAAACCTTGCCACAGGAATCCGGAATGTGAGGAGTTCTGAATCTCCCGGCTGAAGTTCTCCGGTCTTTTCAAAAGCGCAGAGGACACGTTTTGCTTTTCCAAGTTTTCCCTGCGGAGCCTCCACATAAATCTGTACAACTTCTTTTCCTTTATATGCACCCGTGTTTTTTACATGGACTAGAATCTCAACAACCGCATGCGTACCGCTTCCAGTCACATGCGCTTC
The DNA here is from genome assembly GCF_009695765.1 of Roseburia porci. Classification (GTDB taxonomy): domain Bacteria; phylum Bacillota; class Clostridia; order Lachnospirales; family Lachnospiraceae; genus Roseburia; species Roseburia porci. The sequence goes on along the minus strand of NZ_VUNI01000006.1, from coordinate 96,539 downwards.
GGTAACCGTCCTTGTAAATTCGGTATAAGACAATCCATAGCCAAATTCAAACATGACTTTTTCCGGACAAAATGTCTCAAAATAACGATATCCCACATAAATATCTTCGGTATAGCAGTTCTCTTTTTCATCTCCAAAATGATCAAAAGCTGGATAATCCTGCAGAGATTCTGCGATCGTATCTGTCAGCTTTCCACTCGGTGTCACTTTTCCGCAAAGCAGATCTGCTACTGCATTGCCACTTTCCATTCCCCCCTGCCAGATATAGCAGATGCTTTTGATATGTCCAAGATATTCCGGATCTTTGCACCACTTCATATCAATGATATTTGATACATTCAAAAGTACGGCAACCTCTGTAAAATACCGGGTAACCATCTTCAGATTTGCACGTTCTTCCTCCGTCAGAAGATAACTGCCCTCTTCATTGGCATAATCTTTATCTTCCCCCGCAGTACGGCCGATGATAAAAATTGCTTTTTGTGACTGTGCCGCTGCTGTCTGTGCAATTTCGTCCGTAATGATCATCTCTTTCTGATTCCACGGTTCCGCAGCCCAGCCGCCTCCGCCATTGTCAAATGGATGATCCTTCAGCCATTCCTCGTAAACAGACGCAAGCTGCTCGTTGATACAAAATTCCCCGCTTTTTCGCATCGCATCAAGAATGTCCACATGATACGGTACATTGACAGCACCACCGGAACCGGTACCACTTCGATATGTTTCAAACTGACAACGCCCAAAAACAGAGATTTTCTCATTCTTTTTTATTGGAAGCATCTGATCTTCATTCTTTAAAAGAACTGCACCTTCTGCTGCCATTTTTCTGCAATATTCCCCAAATCCCGGTAATGGAACTCCAATTGTATTTTTGCTCATTTCTTTATCCTCCAAATCATTTAACGTCCTATATCCTTCTGAAAGATATTCTAGTAAAAAAATGATGCAAATGCTATAATATTCATATCAAAAAATAGAAATATTTTGTCATTTAAGGAGAACAGGAATGAATTACCCGGAAGAAAAACAACTCTATATGGACGGTGTTGCCTGTCAATATCTCTGCCACATTGAAATGCCGAAAAACAGGGGAAATGTTTTTCCTGCACATTATCATTATTATATTGAAATGCTATATGCACTCTCGGGACAGTTTCAAATCTATCTGAATGGAATCTATCATGAATTTGCAAAAGGGGATTTTGTTCTGATTAACTCGAGAGAGGTCCATAAGATTGATGCGGTCTCGGATAACGGAGGCTCTTATATCGTTGTGCGTTTTCTTCCGGAGCTTATTTATGATGGAATGTCCCAGAGTCATTTTGAACTGAAATATCTGCTGCCATTTGTCACAGATAACCTGATCCATGAAAAAGTAATCACACAGGCCACTTTAAAAGACACCATGATCCCGGAACTGATGCAGTCCATCATCCATGAATCCGCGCAAAAAAATTATGGCTATGAATTAGCCATAAAAAATCATATCGGTCGTATTTATCTGTGGCTTCTGCGTTACTGGCATACACACGAAGAGACCTCTCTTCCGCTCGACTTTGAAGACCGGAAATTAAAAGAGCAGCTGACTCCGGCACTTACCTACATGCTCTCACACTATGACAGTGCGATCACTGCAACCGACATGGCAGCGCTCTGTAATTTAAGTTACAGTTATTTCTCCAGAAGCTTTCACCGGCTTATGCATGTAACCTTCAGCGAGTATCTGAACGATATCCGGCTTCGTGAGGCCGAAAAGCTTCTGGTCTCGACCTCACAAAGTATCACGGAAATCTCACAGGCTGTCGGTTTTTGCACCACCAGCTATTTTATCAAACTCTTTAAAGAACATATGCACATGTCCCCAAAGCAATATCAGAAGCATTTAAATTCTTATACGGAGTGATTCTTCTTTCTTCGGATATTTATAACACCAAATGCAACCATGCATACTACAAGCACCATGTATATATGTACAGGCATATCGTCTCCTGTAACCGGAGAAGCTGCCTCTGAATTTGACTGTACCTGTGTGCCGTTCTGCGTCGACATATTATTGACCGGTGTACTATTCTGCACTGTCGGACTGACATTCGCAGATGCATCTGACGGGTCATTTGTACCGGACTGTAATGGTGTATTGTTTTCCCTGTCTTTCACTTTATTTCTGGCCACGATCACATAAGTGGAAAACTGATTCGTATCAAAAGAAATGGTCTCATTTTCTACGGTTGTATCAAGTACCGTCAATATTCCTTCATGATTACGCACGATCTCATACTCCATATTTGGATCATAGTCATCCAGTGCCAGCTTTAATGTAATAGGCTTTTCAAATTCTGTAATATTTTTCTCCCAGTTTTCTCCATTCCCTTTGCTGACAACCTGATTCAATGTAAAGTCAACTGCTTTTGCAGATACTGCACCTTCTACCAGTTTCTGTGCCTCTTTCGTATCGTAACTATAATTATCTGTCACATCCATCTGAAGCGTTCCACTTACTGCTGCATTGTATCCGTTTTCAATACTTATGTTTTTGACTGTGCTTCCAGATTCTTTCAGGCTTATTGTATCTGCGGTTTTCTCAAAGATTCCCTGAAAATGCACATTTGTATCCGGCATGCGGAATGTAAATACGGACATATTGTCATCATCCGGAACCAATGTTGTTCCGTTTAATGCAACACTTTTCAGCTGATATCCATAATCCGGAGTTAATTTTACCGTCACTTTTCTTCCCGGTTCTACCGCAATATGTCCCCCTTTGTCATCTCCCGGATTGTTGGCAAACGGAATATCCCGAAAATCAGAAATTCCTTCAATTGCGATAATCTCGGCTTTTCCATGTTCTAAAAATGCATCCTCTCCAAGTTTGTCCTTCTCGTAAGACCATGTAACCGTCACACTTTTTTTATCCAGCTGTATAAACTGTGTACCTGATGCAATGTCGATCGTTGTGGCATGTTCCTCTCCGATTCCAATTCCAGACATTAACATATACTTATCGGTATTCATCGTAATGTACACACGGATCGATGTGATCGAAGAATCAAATTCATACTGACTATCCGAATATTTTATAATTCTGCTCTGATCAAGCAATTCCTGGAATGTAACATAATCTGCTTCTCCATCCGGCTTTACATAAATCTCAAAAGACGAATCCTGCGCCTTCATTCCCTCATAGGAGGTCCACGCATCTCCCTCTATCCGAAATTCGATTCCACCCGCTCCCGCTGCCTGAATTCTTTCCGTTGGCAGAAATCCTGCAAACAAAATAAGAATCAGAAGTAATCTTAAACCTTTTCCTTTTTTTCGTTTCATACTGTTTCCTCCTGTGTCCATAGATAAAAACATCCCATATATTCCGGAATGCCGTCTCATTTTGTATCAAAATGTTAGCATATTCCCCGAATATATGGGAGTTGACATTTGTCTCAATCGTATAAAAGGAAGAAAAAACTTTAATTTCCTGTATTTTTATTCTGCCATTCGAAGTAAAACTGAATCAATCCGATCCTTGCTTTTGTATGCGTCTTCTCATTCATATTCGAAATGTGACGATACAAAGCTGCTCTTGAAATAGCAAGTTCATCGGCAATCTGCTGCACATTATCATCTGATGTAATCAGCATATGTAAAACTTCCTGTTCTCTTTCTGTCAATGCAAATTTCCTTGCAAAAACCAGAAAACGGTCTTCCTGTTCTTCCAGCTCACCTTTGTCCGTTACTTTTTCTGTTTCCTGATAGATATATAAAACCACACTGATGAAAGCAAAAAGAAGCACTGCTGCAAACATTCCTGTCAATTTGTCCGATTTGAGAAAAAATGCAAAGACCGCTGCTGCAATTACAGAACTTGCATTATTTACAGCACGCCCCATCGGAGCCCAGAATCCTGGTTCTTTCATTTCTCTGGATAACTTCATGAATACAACCGTAAAATATACAGAAAAGAACCCGGCTGACAGATAAAAAACAACCAGTCCGGTCAAAAAAGATCCTCCAAAGCATATGACAAGAATACTGGTTGTGGAAAGCAACGTTACACAATACATCAATATCTGCATATACTTTCCCTTTTTTATATCAAACAAAAAACCCGCTGCAAGTCCACTACATGCCAGAAGAAGCCTCGGCCATTGTCCAATGTCAATACTTCCACCCGCATGTACAAGTGTCACTGTGTTATCTAAAGACGCAAAGATAAATGTCATCAGTGCAACCAGAATAACAAGCAAAATTCCTTTATTTTGTGCTGTACTTTTTCCTTTTTTCTGTTCAGACGATATTTCAGTGCCATGATCCACATCCATTTTCAGTGCCAGATAAACACTTATCACCAAAAACAATGCCAGAATGCACTGTTCCAACACGACACTTGGAACCGCCTTGTGATTCAAAAACTGTAGAAAAATTCCAAATGCATAGGAAACTCCCACACAGCATGCCGGTCTGTCTCCCAGCAAAAATTTTTCTGCAGCAAGATCATGTATCATACCGCCTGCACATCCAAGCAGATAAAACAATATTATGCCGGACAGAAGCACAGACCAATACGCTGCATGCCTGCCCATCACATAAATACAACCAAGTGCTGTCAGTAGAAAAGCTGCACTGACCACTTTCGCTTCCTTTGGAATTCTCTTCTTCCAGAAAGCATAGGAAAGAAGTCCCAGAACACTGATTCCAAGAATCCAGCTCTGTGCCAAAACGACCCCATCTGCATCTGTCACATACGCCATCATATTATCAAACTGATACTCCAGTCCGAGAAATACGAAAAAAAATAATCCCAATAAACCAATTGCCTTCTCTTTTGTTTTCATGCGCTTCAACAATTCCTTACTTTTTTGTTCATTATATACCTCATCCCCATGGCAGGAAAAGAGAAATTTTCACCATTAAGACTACTTGCAAATAAAAATGTGTTAGTCTACACTAACCTTGTGTAAATCATTGAGACTCCCATTTCACCGGAAGCCAGCTACTTCCGGTTGGAGTTTCTTCATTACTGAAAGGAGAACAACATTGAACTATTTGGAGATTGAAAAAGTAATCGGACGTGAAATTCTGGATTCCAGAGGAAATCCAACCGTTGAGGCTGAGGTCTATCTCGTAGACGGCACAATTGGTCGTGGAACCGCACCTAGTGGCGCTTCGACCGGTGAATTTGAGGCACTTGAGCTTAGAGATGGCGATAAAGGAAGATATCTTGGAAAGGGCGTAACAAAGGCTGTCGAAAACATCAACACCATTATTAACGATGCGATCGAAGGCATGGATGCATCCGATATCTATGCAATCGATAAATCTATGATAGATGCTGACGGTACTGCCGACAAATCCAAACTCGGTGCAAACGCAATTCTTGCTGTTTCCATCGCCTGCTGCCGAGCCGCTTCTATTTCACTTGATATTCCATTATATCGTTTTCTGGGTGGTGTTTCCGGAAACCGTCTTCCGGTTCCAATGATGAATATCGTAAACGGAGGATGTCATGCACTTTCATCCGGACTGGATGTTCAGGAATTCATGATTATGCCAGTTGGTGCTCCATCCTTCAAGGAGTGCTTAAGATGGTGTTCAGAAGTATTCCATGCACTTGCTTCCATTTTAAAAGAAAGAGGTCTTGCTACTTCCGTTGGTGACGAAGGTGGTTTTGCACCCGCATTAAAATCTGACGAAGAAGCAATTGAGACCATCCTTGAGGCTGTTAAAAAAGCAGGCTACGAGCCAGGCAAGGATTTCAAAATCGCTATGGATGCTGCTTCCTCTGAATGGAAGAGCGAAAAAGGAAAAGGATACTACAAGCTTCCAAAAGCTGGAACTGAGTATACCGCAGAAGAACTGATCGAGCACTGGGTAAAATTATGTGAGAAATATCCGATCATCTCCATTGAAGATGGTCTGGACGAGGAAGACTGGGAAGGATGGCAGAAACTTACCGCAAGACTTGGTGATAAAGTACAGCTTGTAGGTGATGACCTGTTCGTAACCAATACAACACGTCTGGCAAAAGGTATTGAACTGGGCGCAGGAAATGCAATCCTGATCAAACTGAACCAGATCGGTTCCGTTTCTGAAACTTTAGAGGCTATTAAGATGGCTCATAAAGCCGGCTACACTGCAATCTCCTCTCATAGATCCGGAGAAACTGCTGATACCACAATTGCAGATCTTGCAGTTGCTTTAAATACCTGCCAGATCAAAACCGGTGCACCAAGCCGAAGCGAACGTGTTGCAAAATACAACCAGCTGCTTCGTATTGAGGAAGAACTTGGTGACAGTGCAGTTTATCCTGGAATCAAAGCATTTAACGTTAAATAAACGTTTTCAATCAAACAGATCTTTCACTTTTATCAGCATTCATGATTAACTTTACATGTGCAGCATAGAGCTGGCGGATATCCGCCAGCTCTCCTAATCCTTCTACAATGCATTTCACCTTATATCCCGCTTCCTCCATAAGGCATTTCCACGATTCTTCTTCGGCTCCTGCCATATCGTTGTTTGCATGATCCCCGGCCACTACCATAAGCGGGCGCAGTACTGCCTTTTTATAACCACCACCCGTTTTCGTTTTGACCATATGAATGAGATCCGTAATGGAAGGAGACGCTTCCACTGTAGCGACATAATAATTTATATAATTTCTCTTCTGGAGTTCCTTCTGTAGTCTGGTATACACCTGATTGGCTTTTGCCTCTGTTCCATGTCCCATAAAACAGATTGCAGTCTCCCCATCATCATATTGAACGGTTGCGTCAGTTATTGCATCAATTACCCGATTGAAGTCTTCTTCCGTCGTTAAAAGAGGATCTCCAATATCCAGCTGTTTGAACCGGTTCCGATATTCTTCTACCGTTTCTGCCAGATCCATGTATTCTATTCCATCCATCAAATGGGTTGGCTGGACAATCAGCTCTGTAACTCCGTCTTCCAAAGCATGCTCCAAAGCCTCTTTTACATTATCAATTCCAATATGATCTCTCTTTTTTAATTTATCAATGATCACCTGACTGGTAAACGCCCGTCTTACCTCATATTCCGGAAATGTCTCTGCGATTGTCTGCTCAATTGCATCAATATTCCGTTCCCTGCTGTCATTGTAACTGGTGCCGAAGCTCACAACCAGTATTGATTTTTTCCTGTTTTTACTCATACTGCTTCCCCTGCTTCTTCGCCTTATCAATCAGATCAAGAATGTCGGATAATTCGTCCTCGGAAACACTGGTATAATCAGAAAGTTCTTTTAAGGATGGCTCGTGCCCCTTTTCCTCTTTTAAATATTTGATAGCCTCACTGACCAGTGATACCTTTCCAACCATCGCATTTTCGCTTTCATCTTCTCCTGTAAGTTCCCGAATGCAGTCTTTCATAGACTCCTCTACTGCCAGAAGAAGTTCTTTCTCCACATCTGTCTGTTCCTTTGAACCGCAAAGATCACTCAGACACAGAAAAAGTCCCATATTGCCTTCCTGAACAACATCCTCAAATCCGTCCGAAGAAACAGCAAGCTTCTTTGCAATTTCAAGGACATTGCGAAGCCATGCATTGGAGATTGTGTGAATCATTCCCTCATCTCCATCCAAAAGCTTTGCATACATCTCATTCATCTGCTCTCTGGAATATTCCGGGATATCCGAAAGTTCCTCCAGATACATCTGAAACATACGGGAATCCGGCATGCACTCGTTATCCGCCTGTTTTTCTTCCTGCTTATCGCTTTTTTCAGGTTCTGTTTCCACCTCTTCTGCTTTGGCTTCCTCTGTTTCTTCAGCCTGTTCTTCCTCCGCTGCTTCTTCATGTGGTGTCAATAAAAATTCCAACACCATATTCTCCTGATTCTCATTCAGTTCCATATCTTTAAAATAGGAAAGGATTTCTTCTTTGCTGAGCGGCTCCTGTGAAGTACGCATAATCTCCGACACAGCCTTGATTGTTTCCATAAATGTATTCTGATCTAACATATTGTAATTCTCCTGATTTCTGTTATTTGAATATCGATATTATAACGGATTTCCAGAGAAAAAACAATTATGGCAGTACATGCAAAAACTCGTCTGCAATATTAAGTGCGTGATCTCCGATCCTCTCAAAATCTGTAAGCATTTCTGACAGAAGCAGATTTCCTTCAAACGAACACTGGCTGTTTTTCATCCGTTCAAACATATGACTTCGATATAGTCCGGTTATATCATCAATCTTCTGTTCAAGCGCCGCAATCCGACTGTGCCATTGCACAAGATCCGACTGCGGATGCTTTAACTTTTCAAACAGTTCATCACATGTTTTCTGAAGATGGCATACCTCTTTTCTCTCTTCCTCTGTATAGATAAGTCCCATTCGTTCATTCATTTTATAATACTCTGCAATATTCATTGCATGATCGCTGATCCGTTCTATGTTAGAACTTATTGTGTAGCACGAATTTAAGACCTGACTTCCCAATTTTGTATTTTCATGAGGAAAAGCCATTGTTATAAATTTTGAGATATCTTTATTCAGTTCATCGACCTGTTCTTCTCTTTGTTCAATCTGCTGAAACACGTTACGGTCACACTGAAGAAAAACATCATAGGAACTATGTACATTCTGTTCCGCAAGAAACAGCATATCTTCCAGTTTTCTTTTGGTTTCTTCCAGTGTAATAGATGCCATTCCGAGCACATCGCTGTTTTTCGTCTGTAAATGACCGATCTGTCCTTGCACCGGTTCTCCTGTTTTCGGATCGGGAAGAATATGCTGCGCCAGCTTTGTAAGTGCTGTTCCAAACGGAAGCAGGATCAAAGTTGTTGTCACATTGAACATGGTATGCAAATTGGCGATCTGCTTCGGTGCACTTTCTGTCATTCCCTGCAAAACCGGAATGAGTGGTGTTGTTATACATAAGATCGTAAAAATAATCGTTCCAATCACGTTAAATGTAATATGGATAATCGTTGTTCTCTTTGCATTCCGGTTTGCTCCAAGAGCCGCAAGAAATGCCGTAATGCATGTTCCGATATTCTGCCCAAACAAAATAAAAGCGGCACTGTCCAACGTAACGATTCCGCTTCCCGCAAGAGCCTGTAAAATTCCTACCGACGCAGATGAAGACTGGATAATTGCTGTAAAAATCGTTCCTGCAAGAATTCCGAGAATCGGATTGCTAAATTTGGTCAGAAGGCTGATAAAACTCTGCGATTGTGCGAGCGGTTCCATCGAACTTCCCATCATATCCATACCGATGAACAGGATTCCTAGTCCTGCCAGAATACTGCCAACATAACCAATCTTTTCTTTTTTCGAAAAAATAATCAAAATTACTCCTATGAAAGCAATGATTGGTGCAACTGCGCCTGCGTCAAGTGCAATCAGCTGTCCCGTGATTGTTGTTCCAATGTTTGCTCCCATGATGATCCATACTGCCTGATTCAGAGTCATCATTCCGGCATTGACAAAGCCTACGACCATGACCGTTGTTGCAGAAGATGACTGGATTACTGCTGCATCTTATTCCCAGCAGCATTTTCGAGTCCCTGACTCATCATCTGCATTCCATATAAAAACAGTGCGAGTCCTCCAAGAAGTCCCATAATATTTGTGAGTGACATTTTGTTTTTACCTTCATTTCATATATGTTCTGTTTCGTAGTGCCAAAACAAATTATATATGCCGTCCAGTAAAAAATCAGTAAAGAAAACACATCATCTCTCTTCTCATGATTCGATTGTGCTTACATTTTTTCTATATATGATAACAAAATAAATAATCTCCGGAATTGCTGTAATTACCCATGAAACTCCATACAGCAGATAAAGAGCCCGCGTTGTGTGATATACGGCAAAAACCGTATAGATCCAGACAATACGAAATACACAGGATCCAAGTATCATCACAATCGTCGGAAATACTGTTTTTCCAAGTGCTCTGGTGGCTGCAGTCGTACAATCCATGAATGCAGAAATGCAATATGCAAGTCCCATAACCATAAGCCGCTCCATTCCGGCTTCAATTACTGCCTCGTCATTGGCAAACAGGGAAAGGAACTGATGCCCGAACAGTACGAGAAGAAGTCCCACCACAAGTCCGACCATAAAAGAATAGAACAGACAGATCAGATAACTCTTTTTCACACGATCCTTTTTCCGCGCTCCAAGATTCTGCCCCATAAAACTGCCACAGACCGTATAAAAAGCAGCCATAATATCATAGACCAGGTTATCAGCATTCGCCGCAGCCGAATTACCTGCAACTACAGTTGCGCTGAATGTATTTACTCCGGTCTGCACAAACAGATTGGCCACGCTGTAGATCATATACTGAAACGCAGACGGTACACCGATCTGCAGAATTCTTTTCGCCTTTGAGCCCGTAAGCTTCATCTCAGTCATCTGAAGTCTGCACATTCCTTCTCCCCGGAACAGATCCTTTAAGAGAAGTCCTGCTGATAAGTACTGTGAGATCGCACTTGCAGCTGCGACGCCGCATACATCGATCTTTAACACGATTACAAAAAACAGATTTAAGATAACATTCACTACGCCTGCAATCGACAAATATACCAACGGTTTTCTTGTGTTACCTGCCGCACTGAATACTGCATTACCGAAATTATAAAGCGCCACTGCCGGCATTCCAAGAAAATACACATGCAGATATGCCACTGCACCCTCGATCAGCTCTTCTTTCGTATTCAGAAGTGTCAGCAGATCCCTTGCAAAAAACATTCCAAATGCCAGTAACAGAATTCCTGCGATCAGACTGATGATTGCAGCTGTATGAATTGTTTCTGAAACATCCTTTTTTGATCTGGAGCCAATCGCCAGCGCTGTCAGAACATTAATTCCTCCCCCCATTCCAAGAGGAACTGCCAGAAACAGCGTAAGCAGTATCGATGTTGAACCTACCGATCCGAGTGCATATGCACCCGCAAATTTTCCTACAACAGCGATATCCGAAATATTAAAAAGTACCTGAAGCAGATTGGAAAACATAAGCGGAAGGCTTAATAATAAAATCTGCTTTCCCAGTACACCCGTTGTTAAATCATTTGTTTTGTTACTCATCTAACTTTCTCATCTACGCAAAGCTCAGCCTTCAACCGTATCAAGCACCTGCTCCAGCTTATGAAGTCTCTGTTCAAACTGCTCGTAGAAGTCCTTTTTCTCATCGTATTCCGTAAAATATAATCCCTGCAGCATGACCATGTTCAGCTGCTGCAGTTGTTCTGGTGTTTCACCGTCTGCCAGTGCGTTTTGTACAAATTTCTGAAACCTTTTTGTAAAATAATGCCATCTGGTCAGAAATTCCTCATGTCTTTTTAATTCTGGAATTCCAAGCCATTTGTTGATCTTAACTTTGGCTTTTCCTGCTCTGGGACAACCGCCCTCTACAACAAAATAACGGAAATGACCGTTTTCATAATTTCTGCCAAGCGGAAACAGTCTGCAAAGTCCTGGACGAAATGCATGTACCTTGCATCTTCCCTCTTCATTTAAAAACCCACAGCACTGTCGCTCTCCTGTCATTTTCAGATTTGGAAGAATCATTCCCTCCTGTACGTTCAGTTCTGCATATTTCGTAAGAAGTGTCTGAAAATCCAGCTTTAAATGCACACACAGTTCCCGCACATCATATGGATTTAAAATGATCGTATCGCCCATTCCTTCACAACAGGCAGAACAGCCCCTGCAATCATCGCAGGCAATCCTTGCCATATCTGAAGAATCATATAATTTCAATTCTTTTTCCTGCATTACAAATATCTCCGTAAAATCTCTTCATTCATGGAAAATGGGTAGTTTTTCAATTTTGCCGGATTCTCAAGAATGGCTTTCATATCGCTGTCCCATAACTCTTCCGTAATCTGAAGTTCACCGATCAGACCTCTCAGATAATCCTCAAATTCTTTCAAATCTGAAAATCCGAGAAGCGAAAGAACCTCTTCCACTTCCTTCTGATTCTCATAATTGCGAAGGAATCCAGGCAAAAAGAAACCAACTGCCTTTCCGTGCGGAATTCCCATCTCATAGGTCACCGGATAGCTCAGGCCATGCGGAAGACTCGTTCCCGTATGTGCGATCGCCATTCCCGCAACCATTGACGCATGCATGAATGTCTCATAATCCTCGTCGGAAAGCTGTTCTGCTCCGGAAGCAAGTGCCCCTTTTCTGCTTCCCCAGATCCGCAATCCCTCCGCAGAATACATGCGGTTGTATGCATTGGAATTGGTGTTGAGATAAGACTCGATCAGATGTGCCAGCGCATCCACACAAGTGCTGACCATATTCGCATGCGAAGATGTCTTTAAATATCCATAATCAATAAATGCTACTTCGGCAAACAACTTATGCGCAATCGATTTCTTGGTATGTTTGCTGTGCAGTGTCAGGATTGCATACTGTGTAACCTCTGATCCTGTTCCTGATGTTGTCGGAACTGCTGCTACCGGATATGCTTCCATTGGTGTATTCTCATATAACCGTTTCTCTGCATCCGCGATTGCCTCCGGATTTTTTGTTAAAAGCGAGATTGCCTTTGCTGCATCCATCGGTGAACCTCCGCCGATTGCCACAAAAAAGTCAACCTGTTCCTCTACTGCATTCTGTGCTGCTTTTGCAACTGTTTCCACCGATGGATTCTCCTCAATGTCATCAAAGATAACATAATTTTGTCCGTTATATTGTAAGGCATTCTCCACATCCTGAAGTGATCCATTGACCCTACTGGAATGCTTTCCGGTCACAATCATCGCCTTTGTTCCAAGCCTTTTTAATTCCCCTTTGTTTTCCATAACGCTGCCACGTCCACAAAAAACTTTTGTTGGCATATATAGTCTCATCTGCCCCACTCCTTTTCATTGTTTCCATTCATAAACACTTGCCAATATACCACCATTTTTCGGTTTCTACAATACTTTAAAATGCAAAATAACTCTGCATTCTGCCCACCGGCAATCCTACAGAGTTATCTTATTTTGCATCGTATTATTTTATTGTAACTGTCACTGTATCCTGAACATCCTGCAAAGATTTTGCAATATAAATCTGATATTCACCAGGTTCCACAACGAACGCTTTTTCCTTTACATCATAATAGGTAAAGGCACGTCTCGTCAGCGGTATCTGTACCACTTTACTTTCTCCCGGTGCAAGTTCCACTTTATCAAAGCCCCGCAGTTCCTTTACCGCCCGGTCGATCTTAGAATCTTTCATGCCAACATAGACCTGAACGATTTCTTTTCCGGTTCTGTCCCCGGTATTGGTTACCGTCACTTCTGTAATCACAGCCACTTCATCAAGCGGATCTGACTTTTCTGATCTGCCTTTTGCAGCAAGCATATATGCTTTTACATCCGAATAATCAAATGTTGTATAGCTGAGTCCGTGTCCAAAACAGAACTGAACCGGGACGTTATATTTCTCGTAATAACGGTATCCAACATAAATGCCATCGTTATAGGTCATCGTTGTATGTGCATTCATGTGTTTCTTTTCCTCTTCCGTAAGTGGTCTGCCCGGATATTCTCCAAGGGCAACTGCTCCGCAATCCTCCATGCAATATGGCATAGACTCCGGAAGTTTACCGGAAGGATTCACGCGTCCGAACAATACATCCGTCAGAACATTTCCAGCTTCCATTCCACAATACCACTGCCATACGATTGCCTTGGCTTTATCTTTCCATTTGCCCATGGAAACTGCGTTACCAGCCATCATTACAATGACTGTATTGGGATTTACCGCAAGTACCTCCTCGATCAGCTGATCCTGATCATATGGAAGCTCCATATTATCGCGGTCAAAACCTTCTACATCATAGTCGTGGTTCAGACCTGCAACAAGAATTACCTCTTTCGCCTCGCGTGCCAGTGCAACTGCCTCTTTGCGAAGTTCTTCTCTTTTCTGAAGTACCTCTTCACTGACTTTTTTTCGCTCTGCAAGTACTGCATCCTGGTCCAGATTCTCATCTGTACTCTTTTCCTGCCAGCTTTCTTCACTTTCTTCTTTTGGAGATACGTAATAACCTCTTGCATAAGTTACTTTCGTATTACCGCCCAGCTGACTCTTTAATCCCATTAACGGAGAGATTTCATAAAGCGCCTTGATCTCTGCACTTCCGCCTCCAAGAGCATGCAGTCGTTCTGCATTATCTCCGATTACAAGGAGCTCTTTCATTCCCTCTGCTTTGAGTGGAAGCCTGTGTTCCTCATTCTTCAAGAGCACAAAAGATTCTTCTGCTGCTTTACGCACCGTATCACGATGCTCTGCGGTATTGTAACAGCCGGATTTACGTGTTAAATTCTCTGCTGCATCTAACATCTTCAGGCGGAACATCATAAGAAGAAGATGACGGACTTTTTCATCAATATCTTTCTCGGATGCTTTTCCTTCTTTTACAGCTTCGATCAACGGATCTGCAAGAATATATTGATCAAAATCATAGGTTACCGACATCTCCAGGTCAAGCGGGCTCTTTGCCGCTGCTTCCGTATTATGGACTGCGCCCCAGTCAGATACGATCATTCCGTCATATCCCCACTCCTTGCGCAGGATATCGCCAAGCAGTGCTTCGCTTTCACAGCAATGTACTCCACGGAACAGATTATAAGCACCCATCAGCGAATAACTGTGTCCTTTTTTTACGGCTGCTTCAAATCCCGGAAGATAGATCTCTCTGAGCGCACGCTCATCAATCTCAACATTCACCCATAAACGTTCTGTTTCCTGGTTATTTAATGCAAAATGCTTTACACATGCTGCGACATCACTTTCCTGAATTCCTTCGATTAACGGTACCACAAGTTCTGAGATCAGATATGGGTCTTCACTCATATACTCGAAATTTCTTCCGTTTGCCGGAATTCTTTTAATGTTGATTCCCGGTCCTAAAATAATGTCTTTTCCTCGTCCACGGGCTTCTTCTCCCATTACACGACCAGACTCATATGCAATTTTGCGGTTCCATGTTGCAGCAATTGCACTATTACTTGGGCAGTATGTCACGTAATCGTCGGAATTACCTACCGGAATCCAGTTTGCCTTCGGGAACTCCTGACGAACCCCCATGGGTCCGTCAGACATATGCACTGCCGGTATTCCAAGGCGTTTCACTTCGCCGGAATAAAACAGCGCATCTCCATGAATCATGGCAACTTTTTCTTCAAGAGTCAGATTTCCGATCAGCTCCTCGATCTGCCTGTTCATTTCCTGTATCTGCATAATTCACTCCTGTTTTACTTTATTCCTTAAACTTCAACACTGATCGCATTCTTGCACTCTGACAGGAATGTGCTGTTTCCTTCTGTACTTAATACAGTTCCATCCGCACTCTTTGCCTGACAGTTTACAAGCTCTACGCGATATGGTTTCTTTGCATCAGTCTTGACTACGATCTTATTGCCATTTCTGGTAACTTCAGCTGTGAAGTCCAGTTCTCCTGCCATATTGTAAATCTCTGTCTTTGCAGTTTTTCCATCTTCCAGGGCAAATACGCGAAGCAGAACATCATCTGCATAGTCGTATTCCGGATTATCATCGCATGCTCCAATAGCCACGATAGAATTTGGACGTACCATAAGAGGGATATCACAATATCCATATTCGCCGGTATACCATTTACCGCATTCCTGTTCTTCTCCGGTAAAGAAGTTTGTCCAGATCTCTTTCTTTCCGTCTTCGGAAACCGGCAGGTAATATTCACCAATACTGTTCTCGTTAAAGATCGGTGCAACTAACAGGTTATCACCGAGCATGTACTGACGATCAAGATACTGGCACATACGATCGTTTGTATACTCAAGCACCATACTTCTCATGGATGGTACTCCAAGTGTATGAGCCTGAACCGCTGTTTTGTAAAGATATGGCATCAGTTTTGCTTTGAGTCTTGTGAAGAATCTTACAACATCCACAGCTTCCTCATCATAAGCCCAAGGTACACGGTAAGAAGTGCTTCCATGCAGTCTGCTGTGTGAGGACAGAAGTCCGAATGCACACCATCTCTTATATACATCCGGTGTGGAGGTACTCTCAAATCCTCCGATGTCATGACTCCAGAAGCCAAATCCGGACATCTGAAGTGAAAGTCCTCCACGAAGGCTTTCTTCCATGGATTCATAATCTGACCAGCAGTCACCGCCCCAGTGTACCGGGAATTTCTGTCCGCCAACGGTTGCAGAACGTGCAAACAGGACTGCCTGTCCTTTTCCTTTTTTGCGCTCGAGGAGATCAAACACGGTCTTATTATACAGATATGTATAGTAATTATGCATTTTCTCCGGGTCCATTCCATTGTAATATACACAATCTGTAGGAATTCTCTCACCAAAGTCTGTCTTGAAGCAATCAACACCCATGTCAATCAGAACTTCCAGTTTATCCTGGAACCATTTGCAGGCTACTGGGTTTGTGAAATCCACGATAGCCATACCAGGCTGCCACATATCCCACTGCCATACAGATCCATCCGGTCTCTTTAAGAGATATCCATTCTCCATACCTTCTTTGAATAATGGAGACTCCTGTCCGATATAGGAATTGATCCATACGCAGATCTTAAGTCCTTTTGCTTTAATGCGTTTCAGCATTCCTGCCGGGTCCGGGAATACTCTTGAATCCCATGTAAAATCTGACCAGTGGAAATCTTTCATCCAGAAGCAGTCAAAATGGAATACTTTCATTGGAATTCCACGATCTAACATTCCGTCAATAAAACTCATGACCGTCTCTTCATCATAATTGGTCGTAAATGATGTAGATAACCACAATCCGAATGTCCAAGGTGCCGGAAGTGCCGGTTTTCCTGTGAGATCGGTATAACGTCTCAGTACGTCTTTCATCTTTGGTCCATTGATAAAGAAGTAATCCAGGCTCTCTCCTGGAACTGAGAATTCAGCTTTTGTTACAGCTTCTGTAGCCAGCTCCATGGATACACGATCTGTATGGTTTACAAAAATCCCATATCCTTTATTGGAAATATAGAATGGGATATTCTTATAAGACTGATCGGTAGAAGTACCGCCATCTTCATTCCAGATATCGATTGACTGTCCGTTCTTTACAAATGGACCGAACTGCTCTCCTGCTCCGTATAATAATTCTCCGACTCCGATGGAAAGCTGCTGACGCATATATGCATCATTATCATAACTTGATACATACGCATCCCCTTTCCAGTTGGTTTTCATGTATGCAAGATCACGACCACTGCTGGAGCACATTTTCTCCTCACCATTGTAGTATGTCATAGACCAGTTCTCTTTTGTGATCACAAGCTTTGCATTTCCACTGTGAATTACAATTTGGGAATCACTGTCCTCCACGTCTACTTTTGCATTCTCATCAATGTTTAATTCAAATTTCGGGCTCTTATCCAGCACTCCAAGATAATGGGATGTCTTAACACGGATCACCTCCGGCATTGGTGTTGTAATCTCAATTGTGAGATTGGCACCTCCCAAAGTATCTCCTCTGTGTGCGATCTTGTGTGTCGGAGCACATAAAGTTACCTTTGAATCTTCAATTTTTGTAAAATAAACCTCCGCTGGTGAAAAACATGCAGTTCCTTCCTTCTGCAGCCAGCAACCATTACTGAATTTCATATATACCTCCTTATCTGATGTCAGTGACTATCACTGAATTGTAACCATCATAACCATTTCATTTTCCACAGTATACCGAACTTTCTATCTGAATCATACCACAAGAATTCTACTTCTGATACCCATCTTTTTTGACAATTTATATCAGATTTTTCTGGTAAAATAGCTCAAAAAATCTGCGTATCTGTTCTGTTTTATATATGATATAATAACAAGAACGTTAGTGACTATTTAGATATGGAGTATTGATATCATGTTTCAGAAATTCAGACATTCGCTGGCTGTTCCTAAAATCAAACGTCAGATCAATCTTATATTCTTTTTATCTTCCATTATTCCGATTTGTATCTTCGGTCTGTTTGCAATCTTTAATGCACGTAATCAGATGCTTCGTCAATATGAGTCCCAACTGGAGACAGATGCACTCCGCGTCAATTCTACGCTGTTTGACCTTACGACCACAATCCGTATCAGTACCGCCAATATTCTTGACAATGAAAGTTACTGGAATCTGTTTAACGAGACATACACAGAAAATTTTGCCGGCTCTTATCAGAGTCTTGTGAATTATCTCCATACCTTCCGGAATAATACTGCTGCAATTTCTTCTGTCTGCATGTACACAGATAATCCAAGCATTCCGGAAGATGAAGATCACAGTATCCGGGTTATGACAGATGGGTTTGATTCCGAACCATGGTATCAGTATCTGGAATCCTCCGCCTATAACACGTGGACCTGTGCACCTTATGAAGATCGTTTTGGCAACACGACCTATGAACTGACCCTTGTGGAAAAGATTGTTCTGAAAAACAGTCCATACAACGCATATCTTGTCACCAGACTGGACAGCAACTATATCCGCAACCGGCTCCTGACCGGAGAAAACCTGATTATGGCTTCCGTGGATAGCGGTAAGGTGTTCTTCTCTTCCAACCGCTCCTGGATCTGGAAAGAAATGCCTTACTCATCCAATTTTCACGACTGGAATTATAAATATACCGGTCCCGTAACGATCGATGACACCTCTCTTCTTACCTCTATCGTTACCTTCCATCCTTACCAGACCGATAACCGGTTCTACATTCTGGTAAGTGACAAAAATGCATATAACAACATTAATCAGATTACTGTGATCTATCTGGTTATTCTGCTGTTTGCAACACTGGTTCCAACACTTTTGATTTTCCTGTTTTCTTCCTACTTCAGCGGAAGAATCCAGGTATTAAAGCATGCCATGCATCAGGCCAGCCTTGGCGACTACAATATTATTGATAACTTTCGCGGTGATGATGAGCTGACAGATACTTTCCGGGATCTGAAAACAACCGTACACCAGATTCATGAGAAAGAATCCCGTTTTTATGAATCACAGCTCAATGAGCAGCAGCTTATCAATACACAGCAGCAGATGGAATTCAAAATGCTTGCCAGTCAGATCAATCCGCACTTTCTGTATAATACGTTAGAAACCATCCGTATGCAGGCAATCGCAAGCAATAACCGCGACGTTGCTGATTCCATTAACCTTCTTGGAAAAACAATGCACTATGTCCTCGAAAATACAGGAACCAACTCAACAACGATTGCCAAGGAGCTTACACACGTAATTACCTACTTAAAGATCCAGAAGCTCCGTTTTGGGGATCGCGTAAATTACGAAATCCATGTTCCACCGTATCTCAACCTTGAACAGTTCCGCATACTTCCGCTGCTGCTTCAGCCGATCGTAGAAAACGCAATTGTCCATGGTCTTGAGGGCGTAACCCAGAATGGTCTGGTAAGTATCAATTTTATATTAGAAGAACCGAATCTCTATATCACAATTCATGATAACGGGGAAGGTATGGATGAAGCATCCATCGAACAGTTACGTGAACATATTTATGAGAAAAACAATCACTCCTCGGTGTCCATCGGTCTTCGGAATATTGACCACCGGCTCCGGTTGTTGTATGGTGACGAATATGGTCTGTCGATTGAAAGTGAACTCCACAGCGGAACAACACTGACGCTGACCTTACCGCTCAGTCAGATTATTGACCCGGATGCGCTTTCTGATATACTAATGTTACGTGAAGAATATTTAGAACAGGACATCGAATCCGACGAATAGAATTTATGCTTAAAAGGGGAAGAACCAATGGAACACACTATGATCAATGTACTTCTTGTTGATGACGAAGCCATTGTACGGGAAGGAATCAAACATTTAATCGACTGGAATAATCTTGGCTTCTGTATTTGTGGAGAAGCCTCAAACGGAGAAGAAGCCATCGAAAAGATCAAAAAATATCAGCCCGGTCTTGTACTTTTAGATATCCGTATGCCAAAATTGTACGGAACTGATCTGATCGCCAAAGTACGTGAAGACGGATTTACCGGTGATTTTATCATTTTAAGCGGATACTCTGATTTTCAGTATGCACAGACAGCACTTCATTATGGTGCTGCATTCTATCTGACCAAGCCAATCGATGAAGAAGAACTGATCGATGCGGTTTTGTCCGTCAAAAAAAGAATTGAAACGAGAATGAACCAGAAATTCTCGATGAACCAGTATCTCAGAAAAGCAAAACTTACCGTATTCCACGATCTGCTTCTCGGCAAAGAATTTAACGACTCCATCAATTATATGGAACTCGGACTTACTGCGCCAATCTATCAGGTCGTTATGTATGAAGGCTACACGCCATTCTACCAGTCCTATAATTTTGCTGATATCCTGCGGGTAACCAATCAGGGAAATGACTCTTTTGAGCATGTGGTCATTGACAATTCCAATGTCATACTTTTAAAAGGGAATTTTGCTCTGGACCGTTTTAATTCCTGCTTAAAATATTATTCGAACGGAACCGAGAAAAACTCTCCGCTGGACACCATTTTTCTGACTTATGGACCATCTGTATCCACATTATCACAGATCCATTCATCCTATGAGGTCTGCAAACAACTGATGGACCGGCGTTTCTTCTGTTCCGAAAACCAGCATGTACTGTCCTATGAGATGCTTCCATCCACACCCGAGCAGATGCTCTCACTGACTCCGGAAGCAGCCAATGCCTACAGCGAACGACTGATGAACTACATCCAGTCGTTCAACCGTAAGATGATCTCTCACGAACTGGAAACGCTGAGGGATGAACTGTTCCATTGTCAGGATAATGTTATGAGCATGAAGCATTTTCTTGCAGATATTTTCCTTCAGATCAAACAGATGACTTTACATCTGTTCCCGAATGCGGACATTCCTTTTGCCCATAACTCGGCAATCATCGAATTGATTGAGAACAAATATTATCTGTATGAAATTCTTCTGTATTTTTCAGAGCAGTTTGATATGATCATCCGTGCCATTGGAAATAATTCCAGTGAAAGCGTATTTGACGATATTTTATTCTATATCAACCATAATTACCAGAAACCGTTAAAGCTTGAGTCTCTGGCACCGCTGTTTGGTTACAACAGTTCTTATCTGGGAAAACTTTTCTCTCAGAAGACCGGTTTATCTTTTAACAGTTATCTGGATGAGATCCGCGTTACAGAGGCTTCCAAGCTTCTTATAGACACTTCCATGAAAGTCTATGAGATTTCGGCACAGGTCGGTTACAAAAACGTGGATTATTTCCATCAGAAATTCAAAAAACTTAAAAATGTAAGCCCTGCGGAATACCGCAGGACTTACTCGAAATAGTTATTTTTCTTCACGTAAAATTGCAACATCCTTGCCCGGAAGCACCATTTCCTGCTCGTGATAATTTTTTCCGGTAATAATATCTTTATAATTGCCGGAAAGTGATATCTTTTTGCTCTCATCCGCATGGTTCATAACAAACAGATACCGTCCTTTTTCATTCTCACGGCTGGTCACTTCAACCATTTCCGGAGTCTTTAATACCGGTGTAACCCCAGCGTCTTCACAGATCTCAGTAAGCAGTTTCTGATAAAACGCTTCACTGGATGCTGTTCCAATATAATATGCTTTTCCTTTTCCAAAAGAATTTACTGTAGCTGCCGGAGATCCTGCGTAAAAGTCCTTTTCATACTCAGAAAGTGACTTTGCTCCCTCTGTATGGATGATATCGCACAAAAGTTTTGCCGGATATTTCTCACCTTCATAGGTAAACTCGTTCTCCTCTCCGTTTGGAAGCGCATCGATCTCTTCCACCCAGATTCCCATGATATCGCGAAGTTTTCCCGGATAACCTCCAAGTGTGACAAGATCATTTTCCTGCACGATACCGCTAAAGAAAGTAGTCACAAAGGTTCCTCCGTTTCTGGTGTAGGAACGGATTTTTTCATCATAATCACCTTTCACCATATAAAGAACCGGTGCGATCACGATTGCATAAGGTTCCAGGGCATCGTCCATGCCAATAATGTCCACATCATAGTTCATCTTGCGGAGCGATTCGTAATAACGCCCAAACTCTGTCAGATAACGAAGCTCACAGCTTGGTCCTGCAGAATATTCGATTGACCACCAGTTATCCCAGTCAAAAAGAAGTCCGATCTTGGCTTTGGTACGGCTTCCCAGAGTCAGATCTCCAATCTCCTCCAGTTCTTTTCCAAGGGCAGCAATCTCACGAAATACTCTCGTATTCTCATTGCCAACATGATCGATGACTGCTCCATGATATTTCTCACATGCGCCGATGCTTCTGCGCATCTGGAAGAACATAATGGTGTCAGCTCCATGTGCAACTGCCTGATAACTCCAGAGTCTCATAACCCCGGGTCTTTTTAATGCATTATAGGACAGCCAGTTCGTAACACTCGGTGTCTGTTCCATAAGTGCAAACGGTTTTCCCTGTTTTACACCTCTCATCAGATCGTGATCCATTGCAATCTTTGCATAGGAATCATCATTTGCCGGATAGTTATCCCAGGAAACAAAGTCCATATATTTTGCCCATTTCTGATAATCAAGCGGCTTGTAAAATCCCATCAGATTGGTCGTAATCTGAACATCCGGCGTAATCTCCTTGATCGCATTATACTCATCCTTATAACGTTCCAGCATGGAATCTGACATAAATCTGCGGTAATCCAGAGAAATCCCCTGGAACATCGTTCTTTCATAAGCAAAATGTTCACTTCTGAGATCTGGAAGAACGATCTCATCCCAGTCATAGAATGTGTGTCCCCAGAATGTTGTGTTCCATGCCTTATTTAATGCTTCCAGCGTACCGTATTTTTCTTTCAGCCAGACACGGAATGCTTTCTCACAATTATCGCAGAAACATTCACCTCCAAATTCATTGGAAATATGCCATGCAACAACGTTATCGTAATCTTTGTATCTCTCTGCAAGTTTTCTTGCCAGTCTCACTGAGAATTTCTTATAAGTAGGGCTGTTTGGACAGGAGTTATGGCGTCCTCCAAATTTCCGCTTCATTCCACCAAATTCCGTTCTTAAAATATCCGGATATTTTCTGGCCATCCATGCCGGATGTGCGCCTGTGGAAGTTGCCAGACAGACATAAAGCCCATTTTCCTTCACCATGTCCATGATCTTATCTAAAAGACTGAAATCATATACATCATCATCTTTCTGCAGGAGTGCCCAGCTGAATACGTTTAAGGTTACGATATCAATTCCGGCAAGTTTAAACATCCGCATATCTTCTTTCCATACGTCCTCACTCCATTGCTCCGGATTGTAATCTCCACCGTAAACCATTTTGGAAATTTTATCACATTCGATCATATCTTTCTCCTATCCGTTGTAAGGAAAAAGCGCCGGCAGTCCAAGCCACCGGCGTTTTCCCAAATATCATATTATGTTACTTTTTTGATTATTTTGCAGAATCAATAGATTCCTGGAATGCAGCAAACTGTGCTTCACAGTTCTCTTTGTCTACTTCGTAAACCTGATCGTAACCAAGTCCTTTACATGTATCCTGCATCTCTTTTAACAGACTGTTGAACTCATCTTCATCAGATGCGAATGCCATCTGCCAAGATTTCTCAAGGATAACCTGTCCACACTGCTCTTTGATTGTCTCAATATCAGTTGAGTAATCTGGAACTGCATAGTTTGTACCTGGCTCAGTTAATGTCTTTCCGATGCTGTCAAGGTATTCAATCGCTGTAGTATCCTGATCTACTCCGTAATGTTCAGCCCAATCCTGTTTCAGAGCGGAAGTTGTTCTTTCGATATAATCAGGCCATGTCTGGTAGTTGTAGCACATACCTGTTTCCTGATTCTTTGCTGTCATACCAACTGCTTTGTAGTTTAATGCAGAGATACCATCTTTCCATGTACCGCCGCCCCACTCATCTGGAACCTGTAATGAATCGTCAATGTCAACGAATGCCTGTACACCAAAGTCTGTAAGTTTTGGCTGTCCATCATCGCCCATCTCCCATGTAAGTCCTTCTGGACCACATGCTCCACCAGTCTGTGTAGCACTCATTTCAATTCCTTCCGGGCTGTATAACCAGTCGATGAAGTCTGCAAGTCTCTGTGGATCCTGAGCTTTGCTTCCAATCATGATTGCATTGGTCATCTTACCTTCCGGGCTTCCGCCGTATCCAAGACACTCCATATCATCGATAACAGCTGTCTGGAATCCTTTTCCAGCATTCATGTTATCTGTTGTATTGTAGTATCCAGATCCAAGCCATGGCCATAATGAGTAAAGAACCTGTCCATCTGTGTATTTGCTTGCTAATGTATCAAAGTTCTGAGTTGTAGATTCCGGATCTACTAATCCAGCTTTGTTTGCTTCATACATGAATTTTAATGCACGTACATATGCGGAATCATCATCAATTGCACTCTGTACATCAGTTCCATCGGATTTACCAAGAGCAAATCCGGATACGAAACGGTATCCATATAATGCTGCAAGACCTGAAGCATTCTGCATGGTAGCACCATCCCAGTCTTTGAACCAGGAGAACATGTATGTCTGTTTTCCAGAATCACTGGTAGGATCTGCTTCCTGCATCTGTTTACCTACTTCCAGAAGATCTTCCAGGGTGTTCATTTCCGGATATCCGATCTGTTTGTATACATCCCATCTGAGTGAAGGTGCATTCGTAGGATCGGAAGCCTCTGAAGGCTCGGTAGGATCACCGGATGTGATCTCACTTGGAACTGCCCATGTTCCTTCTTTATCTGCAAGTGCGCTGCAGGCTTCAATTGCATCACTGTACTGTTTTAAGTTATCACAATTTGTGATCAGATCTGTCATATCATATACAAGATCTGCCTGTACCATATCTTTTAACTTACTCTGATCTGCATTAATCAGAATCAGATCTCCAAGGTTTCCGTTTGCAGAACGTGTCTGATACAAAGTATCTCCACCACCTGCTACGTTTGGTGCAATAATGTTCAACTCCATGTTGAACTTGTCTTTTACGACTTTTGCAAACCATCCGGACTGAATTCCCTGGAAGTTCGCCTGTGAATCGTAAACATCGATTGTCAGGAAATCTTCATAAGGTCCCCCATGCTCTGAATTCTTGGTAGAAGCTTTCTTGCTTCCGCCATCACTGCCGCATCCCGCGAACAGTGAAGCAGTCATTGCTCCGACAAGAGCAACGCTTGTGAGTCTTCTAAGTGTTTTTCTCTTCATAAAACCCTCCTTATTTTATCTTCATCAACCCTTTACTGAACCGATCATAATACCTTTTACAAAGTATTTCTGGAACATTGGGTAGATAAACAAAATTGGCAGTACAACGATAACGGAAATCGTCATACGAATGGATGTTGGTGTCTGCATTGTAGCAATATTAGCTACGGATGCAGCATTACCGGTTGACTTAACCAGTGAAGCCAGTGAGCTTGCCTGATTCAGGTATGTATATAACAGATACTGTAAGGAATACAGTTTCTGATCTGTAATATAGATCAATGTATCCTGGAAGGAGTTCCACTGACCAACAGCTGCCCAGATTGCGATGGTCGCAAGAATCGGTTTACTGGTAGGAAGGATAACTTTGAAAAATACGGTTAAAATTCCTGCGCCATCAATCTCAGCTGCTTCCTGAAGCGAACGTGGAATAGATTCCACATAGGTTTTTACCATAATTACGTTGAATGGCTGTACAATAGCCGGGATAATATATACCCAGAATGTGTTGGTCAGATGCAGTGTTTTCATTGTCATAAACATTGGAATCAGACCTGCATTGAAATACATGGTTACAACCAGAAGTCTGTACCATAATTTTCTATGCCACATTTTTTCCTGTGTGAACATGAATCCGAGATAAGCAGATGCCATAACGGTACATGCGGTTCCGATTACAGTTCGTCCAACTGAGACAAGTGCTGCTGTTCCAATACCGCTCATTTTCAGAACGTCTTTGTAGTTCTGGAAGTGAATCTGTCTCGGAAGAAAATTAATAAGTCCATTGTTACTTAAATCATTTGCACTGATCGAGTTAATGATCAGATAATAGAAAGGATATGCACAAATGAGTGTGATCAATCCAAACACAAGATAGTTCACGATATTGAATGCATGATCTGCCTTGCTGTGTTTTATTTTATTTTTGCTGATGGTTGCTGCTCTCATTGTCAATCTCCTTCCTATACGATTGTTTCACCACGTGTCTTCTTAGACGCGAAGTTTACAATACATAATAATGTCACGCTGACCAGACTCTTCAAGATACCAATTGCAGTACCAAGTGACAAGCTCTTTCCTGTCATACCGATGTTATATACATACAGGTCAAGTACCTGAATTGATGCTTTGTTAAATGAGTTCTGGAATACATAATACTGATCCATACCGTTGTTTAAGAAGTTTGCAATGGATAACATCAGCATTACGAAATATGTAGGAAGGATTGATGGGATCGTAATATTTTTGATGATCGCCCATCTTCCTGCTCCATCTACCTTTGCTGCCTCAAACATTTCCTGATCAATACCTGCGATTGCTGCAAGGTACATGATTGCGCCCCATCCAAGACCTTTCCATGTTGACCAGAGAATCATCTTTAACCAGATGTGATCACCGCTGTCCAGGAATTTGATTGGCTCTGTGATCAGACCGATCTGCTGAAGTACTGAGTTTGCCATACCTGTTGTAGAGAACAAAGCAAATGCTACTGCATACACCAGAGTCCAGCTGATAAAGTTTGGAAGTGTTGTCAATGTCTGTACCAGGTTCTTAAACCATTTGCATTTAATCTCATTTAAGAAAACTGCAAATAAAACCGGTAAGAATGATGTTGCAATTCCAAGTAAACTCATGGCAAATGTATTTTTCATCACCTGAATCAACTGGCTTACCTGAGTGCTGTTGCTGAATAATGTTTTAAACCACTTAATTCCTACGAACTGACACTGTGAAAGCTTTAACGGTGCTCTGTAATCATAGAATGCATAAATCCATCCATGCAGTGGAAAATAAGAAAACATAAATGTTAAAATCAGGAATGGTAAAATCAAAAGAAAAAGTTTTTTACCCTGCGCTGCGTTCCGTTTTGTCGGTTTTGCTTTTCCTGACGTTGTAGATGACTTTTTTGCCCTTGTCATATCGGTACCTCCCTTTCGATTTAACAGAATTTTAACATTCTACCGCTTTAGGAAATACCTAGAAAATTTCATATGCTTTTCCGATAAAATTAGATTTTTTATGGTATTTTTACGAAATCACGAAAAACCGATGCATTTCGCCTCTATTTTTTATGGTATTTTTCAACTTTTTAATCTGGTATGGCGAATTTTATAGGTAATATTTTGATCTTTCCACTCAATGTCGATGGTTTTATTGCCATGGAGACAAAGTCCGCTGACGCTTCCCTCTTTCCACTCTTTTGGAATTGCCGGAAGAATCTTTACGTCGCCATCCAGTTCCTGAACAAACATCTGAGCCATTGCCATTGTTCCTGCAAAGTTCGCATCAATCTGAAATGGCGGATGACTTGTCCACATATTATCGCAGATCGATCTGGTCAATAAGGTTTTCATATAGAAATAGACTTGTTCTCCATCTCCAAGAACTGCAAACAGATTTGCGATCCACGCACAGCTCCATCCGGTATGCCCGCCTCCATGAGAAAGACGATACTCAATTGATTTTTTACATGCTTCCTTTAATTTCCCGTCACGCCGGAATTCTTCCCCTGGGAAAAGTCCATACGCATGTGATATATGCCGGTGCCCCGGTTCTGTCTCCTCAAACGGATAGATCCACTCCATCAGCCGACCATCCGCTCCAATCTGATATGGAAGCAGTTTCTCCCTGCGCTCCTCAATCTCTGCCAGGATTTTTTCCCCATCCTTACTCATTGTATCCGAAAGGCACTTGTATTTTTTCAATTCCAGATATGCCTTCTCAAAATTGGTAAAAATTTCACGTACAATGCTCATATCCATCGTACATCCCATGCTGATGGAGGAAATTCCGCTTTCTGTACGGAACTGATTCTCCGGTGATGCCGACGGGCAGGTCATATAACGTCCTTTATACTCTACCAGCCAGTCTATCGTGAATAAAACAGCTTCTTTCAGGATCGGATAAGCAAATTCCTTTAAAAACTCAAGATCTTTCTTATATTCATAAGCTTTCCATAACTCCTGGCACATCCATTGCCCGGAAAGTACAAAAAATGCATACAGTGAACTTCCTTTCACCCCTTCGCTTTTTCCATACGAAACTCCAACCGGATTTGTGATCCTCCAGAAATCTGTATTATGTCCCACACAAAACCCTCTGCATCCAAAATGTACCTGCGCTGTCTTCGCACCATTTTGAGCAAGATCTTTTAACAAAGAAAAATATGGTTCCATGCATTCCGATAAATTACAGATCTGTGCCGGCCAGTAATTCATCTCCACGTTGATATTGGTCGTATAGTTTGAGCTCCACGGAGCCCGCATTTCCCAGTTCCAGATTCCCTGCAGATTAGCAGCTTCTGTCCCTTCCCGGGAGGAAGCAATAAGCAGATATCTTCCGTATTGAAAAAATAATGCATAAAGATCCGGGTCTTCTTTTCCTTCTTTTAAAAGTTTTAATCTCTGGTCCGTCGGAATCTCTTTCGTCTTTCCAAGTTCCACCTTCACACGCCGGAATAATGTGCGATAATCTTTCTTATGCGCTGCTTTTAGTTCACGGTAGCTCTTTTTCACCTTAGCAATATTTTTCACTTTAAGCGGATTTTTTCTGCTTCCGCTTACCGATTGCAGGGAAAGTTCACAGTACGATGCATGGTAAATACCAAATCCTTTTTTGTCTGACACCACTGTTCCATCTGTTCTTATTACATGAAGTTCCGTTACAAACCGGATTCCCTGTGTTCCCCAGATAACTGGCTCGTCACTTTCCAGATAAGAGGGTTCTACATGTTCCGGACACTGCCCTCTCATTCGTACTCCATCCGGCAATTGCTCCGTCACATGAAATAGTTCACTTTCAAATGAAAACATCAGGTTCATCTTATGGGAAGAAGTATAGCGGATTCCAATCAGATGATCCGGATAACTTGCAAAATACTCTCTTTCATAAGAAGCATCTCCTTTTTTGTAAGAAACGGTTACCACTCCTGCATCCAGATCCAGCACTCTCTGATAATCCTGTAAGCGCTCCTCATTTTTCACTTTCTGACCATTATCATCTTCCGCCGGACAGATCCTAAGATTGCCCATCGGAAGATAATTTTCTCCGAATTCTCCAAGCAGATGCTGTTCGATCATCTCTGCTGCCTTTGCATAATTTGCAGCAAAAATCTCCTGACGCACCGGCTTTAAATATTCTTTTGCATGATAATTATTTGTATCTCTGGCAACACCAGACCAGAGAGTATCCAGATTCAGTCCAAGTTTTTCCTCTTCTGTTCCCCAGATCATCGCCCCAAGATTACCGTTACCGATAGGATGCACCTGCTCCCAACAGGAAGCAGGTGCATCAAACCAGATCTTATTCTTATAATTCATATCCGACTCCTTCATTCACAGCAGCCTTAAGCCAGTCTCTGACTAAAGGCAGCCAGCTCTGGCACTCTTTCTGTACTCCATAACCTTCCGGTGTTGCAGCCAGGTTGTCACAGGTAGACAGTCCATGTCCTCCCACCGGATACATATGAAATTCAACCGGAATATCATATTTTTTCATTGCCTGAATAAAAAGAAGTGAATTTTCAACAGGAACACAGTCATCCGTATACGTATGCCATAAAAATGCTTTCGGTGTATCCTTTGTCACCTGTTTTTCCAGAGAATTCTTCTCTAACATTTCTTCAGTATACTGGGATTTCAAGAGTGCCTCAAAGGAACCTCTGTGTGCATATTCTCCCGATGTAATAACCGGATAACACAGAATCATTCCTGCAGGACGAAACATTTCATTCCCGCAGCCAAGCTTCTCCGCGATCCATTTCTCATTCCAGAATATTCCGACACTTGCTGCCAGATGTCCGCCTGCCGAACAGCCAAGGATAAAGATCTTGTCCGTATCCACAAGCCACTCTTCTGCATGTTCATGGATCATCTTCATCGTCTGACACGCTTCCAAAAGTGCAACCGGATATTCTGCCGGAGCAACGGAATATCTCAAAATTGCCACATGATATCCCATTGCTGCAAACTGCATTGCCAGCGGATCTGCCTCCCTGTCAGAGGTCATCACATAGCCGCCGCCTGGACAGATTAAGATCATTGGCCTTTTGTCAATTCCGATCTCCGGTGATTTTTCCCACATATAGGTATATAATTTTGCATATGGCAGAGATCCCTCTACCTGAATCTGATACTCATTTGTAATCATTTTTACTCTCCTTGCCCCATTTGAATTTTTATTAGCAATTGCGTAACACTTACAACAGCTATACCTGCATGGACTACGAGTACAAGTAATCGCAGGCACGCTCTCGCTGCTCATCGCTGGCAGCGGCACATAAGCGACCAAAGTACGGTCGCCAAGTACCGACCGCTCTGAAGCACCTGCGAGTTACCTGTACTCGTAGTTCATGCTCAGCTTAATTTTTATGAGTTACGAAATTGCTTATTAAAATTTGTATTTAGGTCTATGGTATCATCTCAGCCGCAAATTTTATACCCATATTTTTAGCGGTAAGTACCTTGTAAATTCCATCTTTTTCTACTATGATTTGGTGCATCGAACATTTCTGTGTTATACTTCTTAATACACAAATGAGAATGAGGTAAAGGAGAACTTTTTATGTTTCGTCTTGTTGTAGATGTAAATGAGATCAATATCGATCAGGTAAAACTTCCAAAAATTCCGGGAATCGGCATGATTACCCGACTCCCGAACGATCAGAAATTTAGCATGCTCGTTACTGTGCTGAATTCCAAAAAAGCAGAACTTCTTCCAAAGATTGAAGAAGCTGTCACAAAAAAATGGGGCTATGTACGTATCACTGATTTTTTCGCTGAAATGCCGGCAGACCGAAGCTGTTACATCCGTTTTCGCATTGATGTTTCCGACGCTGATTATGACCGCGCCATCGATTCAATTCTTCCAGGAATCCTGCAGCCATCCGATGTTTGTGCCATTCTTGGCGAAGATTATTCCGGCTCTTTATCCACTCCGGATGTTATCCGTTATATGCATGAAGCGCCTCTGGCATCCCAAAAGGAATATTATCTTGTCAAAAGTCTGAGTACTGAAAAAACGAATATCGCCAATGCAGTCGAGACCAGCGCCGCTTCACAGGGCGCCATTCTCCGTATTGGCAATATCCGTTTTCTTCTTAAGCAGTCATAGCTTGCTGCTACATCACATAGTTCTTTTCAAATTCTTCAATCGGCATTGGCTTTCCAAAAAGATATCCCTGTCCAAGAGAAATCTTCATCCGCTTGATCATCTCAAGCTGTCTTGTGTCTTCTACACCTTCGACACAGATTGCCACGCCGATTGTCGATGCAAGTTCCGCAACCATTTTCACAAATGCATCCGAAAAATCATCTTCCGCAATGTGCTCTATAAAGCAACGGTCTATCTTAATTACATCGATCGGCATCTCACGTATATGGTTCAATGATGAATATCCGGTTCCAAAATCGTCAAGCGCTACCCGTACTCCAAGCTCCTTGATCTGACTTAAAATCCATTTCATGCGATCCATGTCATTGATTGCAAGACTTTCGGTCACTTCAAGTGTCAGATTCTTTGGATTGATTCCAGTGCTTTCCAGTACGCTTCGGATCTTATCCACAATATCGTTCTGCAATAGCTGGACAACAGACAGATTTACATTAATCTTATACTCCGGATGTCCCATATCATTCCAGTATTTACATTTCTTTGCTGCCTGTTCGAGGACATATTCTCCAATCGGATTAATAAGTCCTAAATATTCTGCAAGCGGAATAAAATCAGTTGGTGCAATAAATCCCATCTGTTCCGAATTCCACCGTACAAGAGCCTCCGCTCCACAGCATGAATTATTCTCACTATTCAGATCTACGATCGGCTGATAAAAAACTTCAAACTCACGGCACGCATTCATGGTTGCGTTTCGCATGTTCTTTTCCAGATCAAGCCTGCGATAGGAAGACGCTTCTGTTTGTTCATCGTAATAGCTGATGCGGTTCTTTCCATTGCGTTTTGCCTCAAAGAGCGCCGTATCCGCTTTCTGGATTACTTCTTCTACGGTTGCACCATCCGTAGGGAACTTCACGATTCCCATACTCATCGTACAGTAGTAATCACCGCCCTTGAGATACCATGGCTTTGTAAAGATCTGACTGATATTATTGCAGATTTCATCCAGCATCTGATAATGTGTATTGGTGATAATAATAATAAATTCATCCCCACCCATACGATAACAGGTTCCTTCCACGCCATGGATTTTCTGAAGACTTTTCGAAATTGCTTTTAACAGAATATCACCATACTGATGTCCAAGTCCATCATTGATGTGTTTAAAATCGTCCAGATCAATATATAACAGTGCTCCTTCGCCACCGGCATCCTTTGCCTGCTTGATATATTGCTCCAGATCATGTTCACACCGCATCCGGTTATATAACCCGGTCAGAAAATCATTGTTTGCCTGTTTTTCGATCTTCTGCTGATACAGTTTCTTATCGGTAACATCATACACCGTGCACAAAGAAACCTTGCGTCCGTCCACCCATTCAATATGCGTCTTATACATATCGAACCATTTATCTTCCTCCGGCGAATACAGTTCTTCAAAGAAATGGTCTCTTCCCTGATCTTTTCTGCTGTAGATGATCTGATCCAGCTTTCCGGCTTTCATACTGTTTCCGAATAATTGACTGAATTTCTGGTTTCTGTAAAGAATCGCTTTTTGATCCTGATCCATAACATAAATACCGCATCCGACATTCTCAAGAATTGCCTCTAAAGATGCGTAAGAACTTGCAAGCGAATTCTTGGCAATCCGTTTGGACAGAATACTTTGAATAATACGTTTTACGTCATTCAGAAATTTAATATCCTTCAAATCCCAGATACGTTCCCTTTGAAATTCCAGGAAACACAGATACATCGTCACTTTCTGTTTCAGTTCAACCGGAAGAAAGATAGCCGCGCTGATTCCAAGCTTTCCAAATAAAGAACGAAACTGTTCCGGAAGCGGTGTATTTGCCGAAATCAGATATGGCTTATCATTGAAAAACGGGATTTGCTCTCTGGGAATATTCTGGCACTGAGACATCCCGCTTTCTCCCGTATCCTTTCTGTATTCGCAGATCATATCCACCAAACCGCTGTTCGGCTGCAGCTGCAACAGACATCCCGCTTCAATCTCCATATGATTGCAGACAATCTCAAGAATATCATCAACGATCTTTACAAATCCGTTCTCGGATTCCAGCATTTTTACAATCGCAGTCATCGTTTCCGAGCGATCCAGCTCCGTCTTGATCTGTTTTTCAGAGGCTGCGCTCTTTTGTATTGCATCCTGTGCGATCAGTTCATCCATCCGGATCGCAAAAAGCTGCTTAGAAAGTACTTCTAAAAATTCCAGCGATTTTAAAAACCGTTCCTCTGTTGTTTTCATCATACTTTCCGGAACAATACTGTCTTCCGTAATTTTTTCCTCCAGGACCGCAGTTGCAATCCAGACGATCTGTGTAATGCCCTCTATTTTTACCGCAACTCCATAAGTCTTCAAAAATGGAACTTTCTGTTCCAATTCAATTACATTCTCAATTCCGTCCGTCATAAGATTCCGGATGGTATCTTTGCACGCCTCGATGTCCAGCATGCATTCTAAAAATGTAATCTCCTCTTCACTTCCATATGGCTCCGTGACATAACTCTGATCACGCGACATACAGCCAAGATATATATTATTTGCTTTGCAAAACTGTTTCTGCAGTCTTTGCACAAGTTTTACATCAATCAGGTCGTTTCCCATATTATTGAACTTATCCTTTGCTCCTGACATCATCATTCTGCTTCCCCTTATTTCGTTCCAATAATCATCAGATAAAACTCATTTTTCTTCTGCATGCAGTACTCCTGCAACAGGCAAAAATTCCTGTGAATCCGCAATTGTTTCTTCACGAAGCCAATCTCATTGGTATACAGGATAATGACCGCATCTTTTGCAAGAATTTCCGGCAGTTTTGTAAAAAAATCCGCATAGAACTGATCGGTTTCTTCTTTTGTCTTTTTCCCTCTGAGCGGCATATTGGTGATAATTTCATCGAACGGATACTCGTGCTTAAAATCAAAGAAATCTCTGTGGATAAAGTTGATCTTCTCCCCTGCAAGCCTTGCATTTTCCCGTCCTTTTTCGATGGCTTCTCCAAAAATATCAGTTGCATAAATTTCTCTTGCCGGAACACAGAGATCCCTTTCAATTAACATCGTCCCAACGCCACAGAACGGGTCCATGATCTGGGCATTTTCTTTTAAATACGGTCTGGCAAGTTCTGCAATCAGTGCTGCTGTCGAAGGATGAATCGAAGCTGCAATCGCGTTTTTCCGGTAAGCAAATCTTTTATTCTTCATTGTATAAAGCTTCATGCATGGATAAAAGCTGCCGTCTTTGGTGGCAATCAGCCGAAGTTCAATCTCATAATCAGAGGTTGAATTTATCATTTTTCCTGCCGACAATCGTTCCAGTTCTGATGAAAGTTTCTTGGAAAAGGCACTTCTTTCCTCGAGTGTCATCGGACTTTTGCATTCGATACGGAAATAAAAATCACCAGATTCCTTATGCAGTCTTTCTAATAGCTCATACATATCGGAATTCCAGAGTTTCTGTGCCGCACTCTTTGCATCCGCCGGAAGAAGTCCACCTGCATGAATTGGGAACACCAGTTCACGATACAGTCTGCTTTGCATAACTGCTGACAGCTGGCTTGTTTCAACCAGTATGCCAAGTGGATGCAGCTTTGCTCTTCCATCTGTGATCGTATGGATAATGGCGCCCTTCTGCTCCCGGTTGCAAAGTAAAAGCACTTCACAGGTCTGATTTCTGGCAGAAAATGTGTGATGTGTGATTCCCTCATACTGAATCAGAATCTTTCTCAGTTCTCTCACCTGTTCATTCACATGCTTTTGATTCTCCGGAAGTACCTCTCCTGTCATAAGAGAGGAAAGTTCTTCTTTCAGTTCCGGCACCAGTTCCTCTACATCCAGATGGGATAATGCATTCAGGTACGCACTCTTCACAAAAAGCGTCTGTTCTCTCTGATATGCTTCCCAAAGAGCTGTTTTGGCATTTTCGCACTCCAGTTCTCCAAGAAGAAGTGCTGCATTTTTTCTTGTCTTTGCATCCTCTGACTTAAGAAAAGGAAGCATCCAGTTGTTATGATCCAGTTCTTCCAGACTCAGTTCCTTCTCCTTTGAATCCCGTACCAGCTGACGCAGTTTACTCAGATTACTTCTCACATTCTGTGCATTTTTTAACTCATTGATTATTGTTTCCACAAGGGTTCTCCTTATCTATTTACGTTCCTCTCCATTTTCGTCGATATATGCGACGACATCTGCTTTAAAGCGTTTCCAGGCATCTTCATGATCTACAAAATATTTCGGACATATTTTACCAGTCACGTCATAGTGCCTGATCACATCATCAATTCCAAGATGATATCGACCGATCAGCCATGCCGTAAGTTCAACCAGTGAATCATAGGTCTCTCCATTAAACTTTCCTGTTTCATCCGGAATACAGCATTCAATCGCTATCGTATCCTCATTGCGGTCATTCGATGCGTATGCCATTTCATCACACGGAATACACTGGATAATCTCACCTTCCAGACCGATTACAAAATGACTGCTGGCGTATGTCTCCCCAGACTGTGCCAGCCCGTTAAAATAATCACGGTTCTGCTGTGCCGTACTTCCGGGATTCGCAGTATAATGGATCACGATTCCATTAACCTTATCCAATGCAATCTGTGGTCTTGAATATTCATTCACATCCAAAAGCTGCACATCTATATCCGGCCATTCCTCTATATACTTTTCGTCGAGGATCTGTTCCTCCGAGTGCATGCTTCCCGTTTTTCTTGCCTGTATATGTCTTACAAATGCAACGATTATGATAATCAATAAAATAATCGCAAGAATCAGGCTTCCAACAATCCATATGCTGTGATCACTTCTACGTTTTCTCCGCATAACTACTTTCCATTCTCTTTACATTCCGGTGAGTTTTTCCCTGAGTTCCACGCCCGTTGGCGTTCCCGCAAGTCCTCCAAGTCCGGTTTCCCTGATGTTTTCCGGCATTGCTCTTCCAATTGCACGCATTGCATCAAAAACTTCATCCGGAGGAATCCGGCTCATCACTCCGGCAAGTGCAAGATCCGCCGATGTCATTGCGTTGACTGCGCCCATAACATTGCGCTTCACACATGGGACTTCTACAAGTCCCGCCACCGGATCACAGGCAAGTCCAAGCAGATTCTTCATGGCGAGCGCTGCTGCATTCGCAATGACTTTTGCGTCTCCGCCCATAAGATATGCAACTGCTCCAGCCGCCATGGATGACGCCGAACCGATCTCTGCCTGACATCCACCTGCTGCTCCGGCTAAAAATGCGCGGTTTGCAATCACACCTCCGATGCCGGCAGCCACATAAAGCGCCTCTGTCATCTGTTCATCTGTATACCCTTTTTCTTCCTGAATTGTCAGAAAAACAGCCGGAATTACTCCACAGGAGCCTGCGGTCGGAGCTGCAACAATCCGCTTCATGCAGGCATTGGACTCGCCCATTTTGATTGCACGTTCCATTACCTTTCCAATAAAATCGCCACAGAGAAGCTGTCCTTTGATCCTTGCATCATGCACTTTCTTTCCATCCGTTCCAACCAGACCACTCTGCGAATAAAGCGTATCCTCATATCCCTCATCCGCGCTTCTCATCGCTTCATACATTCCCTGCATTCTTGAAAATGCCTCTTCTTCGGAAATACCGAGTTCTATACAGTCCTCTTTCTGCACGCATTTCCAGAAAGGGATGTTCTTCTTTGTTACACAATCGATAATTTCTGCCAGTGATTTATACATCTGTTTCCTCCAGGCTAAAATAAGTTACTTTCCTAATTCCTTCCAAATGCTCCAGCCATTGAATTGCCTCCCCCGGCACTTCCTGATCACACTCAATGACCATTACCGCATTTCCGCCTCTGCTTGCACGATATAGCTGCATCGTCGCAATATTGATGGATTTGTGCGCAAGCATGGAAGTCACCTCCGTAACATGCCCAGGCTGATCTAAGTTATGCACGATCAGGGTCGGATAATCCCCACAGAAATGTGCATCCAATCCGTCGATCTGACAGATCTCTACTCTTCCTCCTCCGATGGAAGCGGCAATAATCTCCAGTGTTTTCCCGCTTTTTCCGGTCAGATTCAGTTTGACAGAGTTCGGATGGACATCTCCAAGGTCAATTCCTTCAAACCGGAAATGGATTCCCCTCTCTTCTGCGATTTCAAAACTCTTTGGGATCTGCGGATCATCCACTGCAAAGCCGAGCAATCCTGCAAGTAATGCCTTATCCGTACCATGCCCTTTTCCTGTTGCCAGAAATGAACCGTGAAACCAGATGACTGCATCCTGTATCTTTTCTCCAAGCAGTTTTCTTGAAATATTTCCAATCTTAACAGCTCCTGCTGTATGGGAGCTGGATGGTCCTACCATAACCGGACCTACAATATCAAATAAATTCATGTATGTCTGTTTCGCCTCTCTATGATATAGCTAATTATATCATATCACACAGAAGCTATTTTATCCACAAAAAGTCCGCTCACACGGAGCGGACTTTCTATTCTTTCACATATTTCTTTGTAAGCTTTTGTAAGATTACATAATAACTTTAACCCATCCTTCAGGTCCTTCGATCTCTGCCTTCTGGATTGCTGTCAGTTTATCATAAATCTTCTTAATCTGTGGTCCCATTTCTTCCATTCCGGATGGGAAGCAGATTTCTTTGCCATGGTCAACAATCTTTCCAACTGGAGAGATAACTGCGGCAGTACCACAAAGACCACATTCCGCAAAGTCTTTTAATTCATCAAAGTATACTTCTCTGTGCTCAACTTTCATACCAAGGTATTTCTCAGCAACTACCATGATAGAACGTCTTGTGATAGAAGGAAGAATACTGTCAGACTTCGGAGTAACCAATGTGCCATCTTTTGTAATAAAGATGAAGTTTGCTCCACCTGTCTCCTCTACTTTTGTTCTTGTTGCAGGATCCAGATACAGGTTCTCGTCAAATCCCTCTTTATGTGCTGTTACAATTGCATGTAAACTCATTGCATAGTTTAATCCGGCTTTGATGTGTCCAGTACCATGTGGAGCGGCACGGTCAAAATCAGATACTTTGATTGTAATTGGTTTTGCGCCGCCTTTAAAGTACGGTCCAACCGGAGTAACCAGAATACGGAACTGATACTCATCTGCCGGTTTTACACCGATAACAGAGTTGGTTCCGATCATATATGGGCGGATATAAAGAGACGCACCTGATCCAAATGGTGGAACCCATGCTGCGTTTGCTTTTACAACCTGCTCTACTGCATCAACAAAACGGTCTTCCGGGAATACTGGCATCTCCAGTCTCTCTGCAGAATCCATCATACGTTTTGCATTCATATCCGGGCGGAAACATACAATATGTCCATCCTCTGTTGTATATGCCTTTAATCCTTCGAAACAGGACTGGGAATACTGGAACACACCAGCACACTCATTCAATGTGACGTTTGGATCTGTAATCAGAGCTCCATCGTCCCACTTTCCATCTTTATAATTTGATACGTAACGGTAATCAGTAACCATATAGCCAAATCCAAGATTTGCCCAATCAAGGTTTTTCTTTTCCATCCTAAAATCCTCCGTTTCTTTCCAAATCCAGTTTCTTTCCATAACTTATTATTATCATTCGCTGGGTTTATTATTAATTGAGATAATTCTAGTACAATAAGTTTCATTTGTCTAGATTGAATATCTATTTTTTCTATTGAAATAAATTATATATTCCATAACTACAGCATTACTTTTGAACGTTCCTTACTCTCTTCAATCTTTTTATTCATTCCACGGAACGGAATTGCCACTACGAGACCGATAAATAATGAGATCAGAACATACACACACAGTATCGCGATATCTTTGAGATATTCCATCTGATACATGCCACCAATGCAGGCTCTCATCGCATTCAGGCAGTACGTAAACGGAAGGAATTTATAAATTGCCTGATATACTTCCGGAAGCACCTCAATCGGGAATGTTCCTCCAGCCCCGGCAACCTGGATAACCATTACAACAACCGCAAGTGCTTCACCCACATTACCAAATGCAACTGTAAGAGAATACATAAACAGAGAAAATACAAAACTGCTGCATGCTGCTGCCAGCCAGAATAAAAACGGATGCACACACTGGATCTGTACAAAAAACAGATTACCAAGTACCGTAATTGCCGCCTGAATCTGTGAGATCAGGAAAAATACAATATATCTTCCAAAATAAGCCTGATATGGTTTGACATCTGCCAGATCATCTTCTCTTTCCACTTTCACATGAACGAGTGCGACCAGGATAAGTCCACCTACCCAGAGTGCTAAAACGGTATAAAACGGTGCCATTGCCGAACCATAATTCTTAATCTTATACACGGCTTCTGTATCCAGGGAAACCGGCGATGATACAAATGATGCGATCATTTCCGGATCATTCTGGAACATCTGGAGAATATCCTGATACTGCTCATCTCCATTCAAAGCAGAGAGTGCATCTGTAACCGTTTCCAGTTTCTGACGGATATCCGCAATATAGTTCTTTGTTGCTGTTATACTGTCTGTTCCTGAATTTAAAGTATCCTGATAGGACTGTAATGCAGAATCTACATCGGAAAAGCTTCCGTCAATTCCGGTCAGCAGTGCATTGGTCTTGATCAATGCACTCTGCACATCATCGACACTCTGATCCAGATTTGGCACAATATTATTATCAAACGTAATCTTAAGCTGTGACATTGCATCCAGACATGTCTGGATCTGGGATGTGATCGTATCTTTCAATCCCTGAAGCTGCTCCTGTGATGCATTCTGATCCTGCTGTAATTTATCAATGCTGTCTTTTAATGCCTGATAACTGTTCAGACCGCCGAGATACTCATCACTCTGTTCTCCGATCTGCGCTTTCAAAATTCCTAATACATAATCGGTAAGCTGTTCTGTACTTGCAAGCTGCTCTGCAATTTTCGCAATATCATCTGCGTTCTGAAGTGTTTCCACCTGTTTATTCAGGTTTTCCAGACCATTTGTAATGGTATCCATACTGATATCCACCATGTTTGCAACAGTCCGGGCAGTTTCTCCACCGGATAATGCAGAATACTGCAAATTATTCACTGTATCCTGTCCACTTTCCACCATATTGTTCAGATTCGGCAGAATCGATTGTGTCGATCCAACCAGATCCGAAGTGGAACCTGTTACGAGCGCAAATGTTCCAAGTATATTTTCATATGTTTCCAGAGTCGAATCCATATCTTTCATCTTGGTGATTGTCGTATCCAGAACCGATCCATGTTCTGTCTCAATACCGGTCAGCGCATCACTCGCAGATACGGTTACTTCCGCCAGTGTACTGACAAAGGTCGTATTGACCTGCTGCTGCACTGTCTTTTTTACTTTTGAAGTAATCTTGGTCGCAATTGCGTTTTTCTTACTGTTCTCATAATAACCGATTTTCGGATGCTCAAGATCACCTCCGATAAAGCTGATCATGTCATTCGTAAAATTCTCTGGTATGATCAATGCAGCATAATAGTCTCCACTATACACA
The DNA here is from genome assembly GCF_009695765.1 of Roseburia porci. Taxonomy (GTDB): domain Bacteria; phylum Bacillota; class Clostridia; order Lachnospirales; family Lachnospiraceae; genus Roseburia; species Roseburia porci. The sequence goes on along the minus strand of NZ_VUNI01000006.1, from coordinate 55,717 downwards.
CCTTCCAGAGCTTCTTCTTTGCTGTCTGTAAATACCCATCCGATTGCGCTGTTCTCTTTTAAACCACTGATTACGGAATCACCGATATTCACTGATAATCCTTCATATTCAAATCCCGCATCCTCCGAATAAACGGAAATATGCATACGCGAAGTTGCATCCTCTCCATACGGGTCCCAGTTGGACAGAATGTTAAACCATGCATAGAGGGCAGGAATAATGGAAAGACCCATGACAATTACAATTGCCACCACATTAGAGCTCAGTCTTTTTACGTCTGAAAGAAATACAAGTCCGATTTTTTTCACTCCTGCTCACCTCCAATACTGTCCAGCTTTTCTACAACTTCTGTCACTTTATTTTCCACCGGTTCCGGAAGATCGATCAGCGTATCAATCTTCGTCTCACTCTCGTCACCCTTTATCTCATGCATCTTTTCCTGTAAATTATAATCAATATATTCTACATAGATCAGATATACCGCGATCACAAACAGGCTGACGATCCAGAGCACCAGAAAGATTACCTTGGAGCTGCCTGTTGCAAACATAAGAAACAGGAACACTGCAGGAATGATATAGATACATCGCAATCCATTTTTGATTCGTTTCTGATTCTGCTGATGGATCATTTCTTCATAATCCATGACCATATCATACATTTTCTGAAGCTGTTTCTGGTCGATCTTCTTTTCTTTTTTCTGCTCTTTTTTCTGCGTTTCTTTTTTCTTTTCTTTCATTTAAAATCTCCTACAGCATCTTAGTGTCTTCCATACGTTTTTCAATGTAATGGTTGATCTTGATAAACGGAATACGAATTACAAGTCCGATCAAAAGTCCCGCCACTGCAAATACCAGAAGTTCCACAAGACAAAGTGAATAGGTATTCTGGTACATGCCTCCGATACACTCTCTCATCGCATTGATTGCATATGGGAACGGGAAGAAGATATATACCGCTTTGAAGAAAGTCGGCAACGCCTCAATCGGATAAGTTCCGCCTGAGCCGGCGATCTGTATTACCATAACAACAACTGCAAGCGCTTTACCAATATCCCCAAAAGCAATTGTAAGTGCATAAATCAACATGGAAAACGTAAAGGATGCCACTGCCGAAGCAATCCAGAATTCCAACGGATGCAGGCACTGGATCTTAAGCAGATAAAGATCTCCCAGTACAATTATGAGCGTCTGCACCTGTGATAGCAGGAAGAATAACAGGTATCTTCCGAAAAACAGTTCATGCGGTTTTACCTGGACAAGTCCCTCTTTATCCGCGTGTACTTTAACAAGTGACACAAGAAGTGTCATTCCGACCCATATTGCAAGTGTGCTGTAGAACGGTGCCACCCCGGAACCATAGTTTGCGACCTCATAAATATAATTGTCTTCCACCTCTACCGGTTGTGAGAAGAACTCACTGTAGGTATCCGGATCACCGGCAAGCAGCTGCATGATAATTTCCATCTGCTCACTCTCCGATGCTCCCTCCAGGCGGTCCAGAACATCAGTCAATTTATCACTTGTTTTGTTGATCATGCCCTGAAGCTGTGACATACTCGTATTCAAAGTTCCAAGTGTTGTATCCACACCATTAAAGATGTCCTTCATACCATCCATGGTGCTGCTTAAATTCGTCAACAGACTTTCCACATTCTGAAGTGTATCGGAAAGATTGCTGATCATGGTATTAACCTGAGGAACCACACGGTTATTGTACAGCTCATTCATCTGTTTCACGGTATCTGCATAAGTGGAAAGAGAATTCTGCACTGCCTGCACGCCTTTTCCAACACCATCTGATACTGCCTTTGCGGTATCTCCGTCAACCGCATCCTGAGCCTTCTGTCCGATTTCGTCCACCTTGTCTTTGACACCATCCAGTTCTTTGTTCACAGCATCCTGATTCTGATCATTCAGATCGTTCACCTTATCCTCCAGATCTTTTTTCTGCTGTTCAATACTCTCCTGGATGCTGTCAATATCAAGCGACCCACTCTGCTGTAATCCATCCGCTTTATTCTTAAGATCTTCCAGCTGGTTCAGCACATCCTGTACATTTTGCTCTGTCTGCTCCTTCTGTGTATCCTGAAGTTCCTTTTGCAGCGACTGAATCTCATCAGATAAAGCTTTTGCATTATCCATAATGTCTTTCATATCGTTTGTCAGTGTCTCGGCATTCTGTTCCAGTTGTGCCTGACTGATCTGATTGGATATGGTATTGATTGAATTCTGAATCTGATTCATGGAATTCGTAACATTCGTGCTGAAATTCTGGAAAGATGCCTGTGTGGAATCCAGTCCCTTCTGTCCTTCTTCCAGCTTTCCTATTCCATCTCCGATCAGGCTCTGTCCCTGACTCAGGCTGTTGTTCGCATCATTTGTCACATCTCCAATCGAAACATTTCCTGCCACAAAGGAATCAATCATGGAACTGTAACCTTTTAAGTTCTCATTCACTGCGTCGATCTTCTGGATAAATGTATTTACAGCATCCGTATCGGACAGTTCATCCGAGATTCCGTTTGTCGTCTGGAATACTGTCTCTGTTACTGCTTTGATAAACTGCTCATTAATACTGGTCTGTAACGTAGAAACTGCAGTATCCGTAATCTTACTTGCTACTGCATTCTTTTTCTGATTCTCATAATATGTGATCTTCGGATTGGTGAAATTATCTGCAATTGCATTATACATGCTGTAGGTAAAATCCTCATCAATCACAACTGCCGCATAATAATCACCAGAATAGACTCCATCGAGTGCCTCTTTTTCCGTATCCAGGAAAACCCATCCAATGCTATCCGATTCTTTCAGGTTGTCAATCACATTCTGCCCCATATTGAGTTCTTCGCCATCTTTGTTGGTCCAGCCTTTATCAAGACTTGCAACTGCAATCCTGATATTCCCGGTATTCGCATATGGATCCCAGTTCGCATAGATATTGAACCATGCGTAAAGTGCCGGCAATGCACACAGTCCAAGTGCAATGACCAGTGCAAAAAAGTTCTTGAGCAGACCTTTCACATCTGCCTTAAAAATGCGGAAAATATTCTTCATTTTATACTCCTAAATATGTGTTCATCCATTAACTCATACATTTTCTGGAAAAAATGCATTCCATATTATAGCATCCCAATCTTTAAAAAGAAACCCTTCCACCGTCTACAATTTCCCGATTTTGTCGTTCATCGCTTCAATCTCACCAATGAAATACAAGGAACCAAACGCGACTGTCTTCTTTATTTTATCCACGTTAGTTTCCTTCTTTGCGCGTTCCTTCCACAATTTCAATGCATCTTCTACACATGTAGCGCACTCCGTGTGGATACCTTTTCCCCTGATAAAAGACGCCAGACGCTCTGCCTGCAGCGCACGTTCACTCTCCGGCGTCACCGTCACAAAATCCTCTGCCAGTGGAAGAAGTTCCGATACCATATTCTCATAGTCCTTGTCTGCCATAACACCCATGATAAAATGAAATTTCTCACCTGGATAAAGCACTAAGAGACTTTCCTTTAATGCTGCCACTCCATGTCCGTTATGCGCTCCGTCGACCATAAGAAATGGCTCTTTTGACAAAATCTCCATTCTTCCCGGCCATTTTGCCTGTGCAATTCCTTCCTGGATTACCTGCTTTCTGTCACTTCTGTCTTTTAAAAGAAATTCTGCCGCTTTGATCGCTGCTGCTGCATTTTCCCACTGATGTACTCCGAGAAGTTTCATCTCAAGTTCTGATGCGGATTTCACATCCATTTCATTCAGTTCATAATATTGGCAGTCCCGGGCCGCCTTCTTTATCACAGCCTCTGCTTCCGGCTCCTGTCTTTCTGATATAATATAAGAACCTTTTTTTATGATTCCAGCCTTTTCTGCCGCAATTTCAGACAGTGTATTGCCGAGAATTGCCATATGGTCATATCCGATCCTGGTGATAATTGCGACATCCGGTATTCCGAGTGCATTGGTTGAATCCAGCTTTCCTCCAAGTCCCGTCTCCATCACTGCAATATCGCATTGCTGTTCCTTAAAATACAATACTGCCATTGCCATACAATAATCAAACATCGTCGGGGAAACTCCAAAATCTTCCTCTAAAAGACGATTTCCGATTCTTGTGACTGTCTCCTTCGGAATCATCTCACCGTTTACAGTAATACGTTCTCTGAAATCAACAAGATGCGGTGATGTAAAAACGCCAACCTTATAACCTGCCTCTTTTAAAGTGCTGCTTAAAAATGCACAGACCGAACCTTTCCCATTCGTTCCTGCAATGTGGACATATGGCATTCCCTTCTGTGGTTCTCCAAGTCCATGCAGCATTGCGCGGCTGACCTCCACACCTGGCAGGTTGCCAAATCTTCTCGCATTCTCTATTTTGTCAAGTACTTCTTCATATAAATATGTCATTCCAAAACTTCCTTAAAATTTTTAATGTTCCTTTCTTACATACAAATAAAAGGGAAGAAACATAACTGTTTCTTCCCTTTTATTGTACTTTCCTGTAAGTGTTGTTTCAAGTGTATTTTCTATAAAGCAAGAATAATGCCGCCATCGTTTGCGTACATGCTGGAAACCCCTGCAGTATCTACTATGACAATCTTTTTAAATTTGGCAAGTTTTTCAACCTGTTCCTTCACGAACTGTGCACGTTCCGGACAATTGCAGTGTGCGATTGCAAGAACACGTTTTTCACAGTCTTTTGTGCACTTGATTGCATCCTGTACCATCTGAACCATCGCCTTTTTCATTCCACGTGCCTGACCAAGCTGCTGAATTGTGCCTTCCTTGGTTGATCCCATTACCGGCTTGATATTTAAAGTATTTGCGATCATCGCTTTCAGATTGCTTAAACGACCGGCTTTTCTCAATGTTTCCAATGTCTCCAGTACAAAGAATGTATTCATGGATGCGATATGATCTTCCACCTTTGCAACAACCTCTTCAAAAGGAAGTCCAGCCTCTTCAAATTCCTGAATCTTAAGACCAATGATCGTCTCGCCAATGGATGCAGATTTGGAATTAAATACATGGATATTTTTATGTTCTTCATGTTCGTCTTCGTAAAGACTTGCTGCTAAAACTGCACTGTTATAAGATCCGCTCAATTTGGAAGACAATGTGACAACATAAACATTCTCCTCCGGACCTTCATATGCGCTCATAAAGCTTTCCGGTGACGGGCATGCTGATTTTGGTCCTTTGATGCTTTCTTTGACTCTTCTTAAGAAATCCTTCTGATCAAAACTCTCATCATCGCGGATCATATATCCGTCAACTTCCAGTTCTAAAGGTACATTGCTGAAATGACCATCTGCTTTCAGTTCTTCTGATAATTCACCACAGCTATCAATAATGATCTTATACATAATTCTCATACCCTTTCTTTGCAGTGTCCTGCGGTACCAATTCCCGTCTGATACTATTATAAGCAGCAAACAGGTTTTTATTATTATTTCAAATGTTATTTTTTACTTTCTTATGTAGTTTTAATTACTACGTAATAGTACCATGAAAACTTCCATTTGAAAAGGGTATTTTGAATTATTTATATTTTTTTCACAAATGCTGGTTATTCATATGTATAAGTTCCAACACTATATTTGCTTCCATTGTTGCCAGAAATGTAGAATCCTGCATTTTCCTGAATATTACTTGTAATATCTACTGTCTGTGAACCACAGCCGTTACTGAAGATCAGTCCCATGCAGTCAGACGCAACCTTAATGGTGTATACCGCCTGGTTATATTCATTCTGGCCAACATAGGTCATTTTTTCTCCCGGCCACTGTGTGCTCTTTCCGGAATCATCCCAGCTGTATGCATATACATTGCTCCAGTTGTAGTTGTCTGTAAAGTATACATCAACTTCTGTATCATAGTCCCCACCCGATGTATTGTCATAAATATCGGTTGTGACATCAGACCAATTGCCATCGGATGTATAGCGGTTGTATGCGCTATTTAATGTAATCGTTTTTTCATTATAATATTTACCACTTGGAAGCATACGTACAATTGTTGCAGATGTTGCATCCTTTGGTACAGCTGCTGTATAAACGGTCTTGTTCGTATCTGTTGCAGTAATTGTAGTCATTTTTGTAAAATCACTGTCAAGATTCGTTTTGATTGCTGCAACTGCTGAATCACTTCCAAACCATGAACAATTATTCACATCCAAATAGATGTCACGTGTCAGTACCGGTGGCTGATCCGTCTTTATATAAGTATAATCTTTGGTAACATTCCCAAAATCATTCTCCGCATATAACGTTACCGTTGTTGTGTCTTCAAATGTCTTTTTGACAGATCCGGAAAAGCTTTCTGTTTCTCCGTTCACAGTAATCGTAGACTTTGATGCGTTGTTTGCGGTAAAGGTAACCTCAATACTGTCAGTAAAAGTGGTTCCACTCTCTTTGTCTGCTGAAACAGATGCCTTTTGGTCTGCATGATAAAATACTGCAATTCCCGTAGATCCGACTACGCCGGTGATTTCATCTTCGGTAACTTCAAACTTGTTTCCGGTAATCTCATCATAATAAGTTCCAGGCGTTGTAAGCTTTCCTCCATTTGCAATGGTAACCTTACGATTGCCATCGCTTCCTAATACAATGCAGGCTCCGCTTTTTCTTGTAATTGCAGCTGCCGACATATCGGATGCTGTTGTATAATAATCTTTCTCACCAATGCAGGCATTATGAAAATGATTTACTGCTGCTACTTCGGCACTTGTAAAATGTGTGCTTCCTTTTTGTCCAACCATGATGTTCTGCTTGTCTGTCTGATATGGTCTGGAAAAATACAGAGCGCTTGCACCGTCACGGCTGGCAGCAATTGCATATGCACGGTCGATTTTATTCTGATCTACATATTTTGACTCGCCACCATCATTGGCATAAGTGTCATGACTCTCTGCCCAATATACCAGATTATGCTCGTCCAGACCGGAAACAACCCATGATCCATACCCGCTTGGTACTCTTCCACTTTTAATCGCATTTAAAATATCACTGCCATAACAGCTGTCTGTTACAGACATAAAGGACGTGTATTCTTTCATCTTACTGATGTTGTCCTGTGTACGGCTGTCTACATCATGCTGATCAATTGCCCCGACAAGGATTTCTCCATAGTTATACATACTCTTGTCAATAACTGCATTCCAGAAATTGCATCCTTCCGAAGGAAGTCCGATATGTTTTGCAGCATCCCAGCGAATACCATCAACCCCATCATTTTTCAACTGCTGTACATAATTTTTTACCTTCTGCTGTACGAAAGAATGCTCGGAATTTAAATCCGGCATGCCGATATCACAATGTGTGATCTGCCAGCGATTGGTGTAATTGATATTGCTTCCCGCATTATGCCAGTACTGTGAATCCTTTAAATCCCCATCAATGTTGCTATGGTCACCTGCCAGATGGTTTGCAACTACATCGACAATAACTTTCACCCCATACTTGTCTGCTTCTTTACAGAGTCTCTTTAAATCCTCCTCAGAACCCAGACCGGAATCTGCAACATAAAATCCGTTTGGCTGATACAAATAATACCAGATGCTGTTTCCTTTTACCGCAACCTGTGCAGGTGATGTCTGAACCGAAGAAAATCCAGCAGCTGCAATGTTTGGAAGCTCATCGATGATCTGCTGATATGTCCAGTCAAAACAATGTAAAATAACGCCATCCTGAATATTTTCTGCAAGCTGATTTTCAGAATCAGCTACAGTAGTCTCCTGTGCATAAGTAACCTGTGGTGTGGAAACAAAAACTCCACCTGTAATTACCGATGCAGACAATACGAGACTTAAAAGAGCACTATACAATCTCTTTTTCATGGTTCCCTCCAAAGATAATTTTTCATTATATTTTTACTACCTTCAAAAGTATGGCCATAACCTTTTGCAATTTTATTGTATCGAATCTCTTTTGTCTTCTCAATATTGATTTTCGATAAATTTCGAAAACTATTTTTGGTTATTTTTACACAAAAAATGGTTGTTTTAGTGCTATTTTCCTACATTTTATATTAAACCGTACACATTACAGGGAAAAGAATGCGCATACTGCATCTTTTAATGCATCCATATCCTTTGTTCCCATCAGTTCTCTTGCCGAATGCATAGCAAGAAGTGGAATGCCGATATCTACTGTCTTGACCGGGAATAATGTAGAGGCTACAGAACCGAGTGTTCCGCCTCCGCGAAGGTCTGAACGGTTTACAAAACGCTGATATGGAATCTTCTTCTGATCACAGATCTGGCAGAGGATCGCAACTGCCTGTGCATCCGTTGCATAGGACTGGGAGCATGCTTCCTTAATACAGAAACCATTTCCAAGTACCGGATGATTTGTGATATCCATCTTATTTTGTTTATTCGGGTGCAGTCCATGCGCAACATCAACGGACAGAAGCATGGCATCATACATTGTGCGTGCCACTTCTTCCCCGTTTGCACCAAGTTTTTCCAAAATACGTTCTGCCATATCGTGAAGCAGAATTGAAGCAGCTCCCTGCTTACTTGTATTGCCGATCTCCTCATGATCAAATAACGCAATCAGATTGATTCCATTGTCACGTGTTCCATCAATAATTGCTGATACAAGTGCAGACACCGACGTCTGATTATCCAGGCGTGGACTTGAAATCAAAGTCTCTTTCGGTCCGATATAACAAGGTTCCTCCATACAGAAAAGGCTCAGTTCAAAATCCAGAATATCTTCTTTTGCCACATTCAGCTCTTCTGCCAGAAAACGTAAGAAATAATCCGTCTCCTTCTGCTCTTTCGGAATCATGTCAAGTACCGGCATCAGATCGATCTGGCGGTTTAATTCCACACCGCTGTTCACATCGCGGTTCATATGGATTGCAAGGTTTGGAATTGTAAGCACCGGTTTGTCTGACCGGTAAAAACGCATATCCGGCTCAAACGGATTATCGCTTCGCACTGCAACTCTTCCTGCAATTCCAAGCGGCCGGTCCAGCCATGTATTTAAAATTGGACCGCCATACACCTCGACATTGACCTGTGCATAAGCATCCGTCTGAAAATCTGCATTCGGTTTAATCCGGAAACACGGATAATCCGTATGTGCAGCTGCCATACGCAGCATGTCATTTGTCTGATAATTTTCTCCAATCGTAAAAGCAAAAAGTGCAGTATCATGATGATTCATCACATATTTTCCACCCTTTTTAAGCTTCCATTCCTCTGAATAGCTGATCTCTTCAAATCCTGCATCAATCAGTCTCCTGAGACTCTCCTTTACACATCCAAATGGGGTAACCCCCTGTTTTAACATTTCAAATAAATTCTTCTGTTCTTTCATGTTCTTTTCCTCCAACAATCTTTTCACATTATAGCAAGAATCCCTCTATATTCCAATAGAGGATTATGGTATACTAAAGGCAGTTTATACAGAAACGGAGACTATGCATGCTTGCACTGAAATTAACGGATATCAAGGATTTTATGAACAAACTGCTTCGCAGTGATATATTTGACCATTTTCTGCTTCAGGAAGCAGATATTCTGACCGGTGCTTCTTTCGTCATCGATGGTCATATCAACAAAGATTTTTATTCCTCTGAGGAACTGGAGGCTCTCGGTCTTGCGGATCATAAAGCACTTCCATTTTCCATGTTACGGACACAGTGTTTTGATCTGATCAAAGGAAAAAAGACACCTTCTTCCTTTAAGTTCATTTTCCTGTTGTCTCCGGATAACCTGAGCCGGACGCTTGCTTCTGTCCAGAGCGGTTATACTGTTTCTGATATCTCAGGAATGTTCTTAAATCTCAGATATCAGAACCAGCTGCTCCTGCTTACGACCGGCGTCTCCTACACAATCTTTTCCACAGATAAAAGTCTTGAGGCTGAATGGGATAAACTTGTACGTCGTTTTCTGACCCAGCATGAAATTGCTTTTGAGGAGGCTGTCTGATGATTTTTATTTTTCTTGCAATCGCTCTGTTTGGACTCGATTGTGGTGTCAAATATTATGTTGACAAAACCTATCCTTTGGATGAAGTCCATCCAATCTTAAACGGTCATATCATGATCCAGAAATTTTACAATAATGGTGCAGCCTATGGTTTTATGCAAAAGCATCCTCATGAAATGAGACAGCTTCATCGTCTTGCTGTTCTTCTTCTGCTGATCCTATTTGGCTGGTTTTTAGTCCGCAATCATCCGAAAGATCGTATGACAACTACAGGACTCGCACTTTTTGCTGCCGGCGGACTAAACAATCTTTTCGACCGTGAGCGTAAAGGACATGTCGTCGATTATTTCTGGTTTCCCCACAGGAAAAAGAAGAAACGCCGGATCATTTATAACCTGTCGGATCTGTTCATTTTCCTTGGTGCCATTCTCACTACGCTCGGTGCCAGAAAATAATTTTTTAATATAACTATTCAGACAAAAAAAGAGACAACCAGTTACCAGATACGGTAATGATTGTCTCTTTTTTAATCATTGTGAATCTTATATCTTATTCAATCGCTCTAATAAAGAAATGAAAAAGGTACATAGAAACTTGCTGATTAGTCAGGCGGTTATTTATTAGCCAATAACTTTAACGCCAGTTGCCTGAGGGCCTTTAGCACCATCAGTGATCTCGAATTCTACTTCAGCACCTTCTTCAAGGGATTTGAATCCTTCCATATCAAGTCCTGAGTAGTGTACGAATACATCATGTCCATCTTCTGCTGTGATGAATCCGTAGCCTTTCTGGTTGTTGAACCATTTAACTGTACCTTTGTTCATCGAAAGTACCTCCAATTAATAATATGCTGCAATTACAGCTAGGCTAAGCATAGCATAACAATTTCGAAAAGTAAAGTGTTAAAACGTCAATTTATCAGATATTTCTGATAAAATATGACGATAAGACTATTGAAATTCCAACATTTCCTTTCGATACCATTTTGGAAGAAGGTTTCCCTGGCAGGCCTCATTATGTCTGTCTTTGATCTCCATTGTAACAAAATAGCGTTTCCATAATTCTTCAAATTCATCCCGCTCGCCAGCATCTATGTCCGGCATTTCTTCCTCCTGCACGAAAAAGGATGCCTTGTATGCCGGATGTACCAATGCATATTTCCTTTTCTTATCATAGATCAGAAAGTTCTCATTGGGATAACGATCTTCAAAATGCTCCATGATAACCGGAATTGCATTGCATTTTGGTTCAAACTCCGCATAAAGCAGCTGATCAAGCTGACGGAATCTCAAAAATCCATAAAGTTTCTGACACTCGTTCGATACTTTCCTTGACAGTTCCATCACACGCATAACATATGAATCAGCCAGATGTTCATCTATTCTTATCCCAAACCGGAATGCACGTACCAGATATCCAAATACAACGCTTGCCCGTTCTTCCTCATAATGACAAAGTGCATAAAATACTCTCTGATATACGTACTGTCCCAGCCTGGTACGAATTGCATATACTGTTTTCGCAGCTTTCTGTGAATCAGTTTCAACTGTAATCTCTTTTGCAAAAAGCTGTAGATTTCCTTCCTCTCCGACAGCGATCCGGATCTGATCTTCGTACGGCTGACTTTCCCGGTTCTTGTATACAAAGCCATCAAAAATTGCAGTAAATATACCATCTAATGTATCCTCGCAGCGAAGGATCAACTGTTCTTTCATACGGTTGCCTGTCCTTTCTTTGTGTTTCTTCTTTTCTCATTACGATAATGGAATCCAGTCCGCAAGGGACATCTGTTCATAGGTCTGTGTCTGGCCGTTACCGAGGAGCAGTTCGGCAGGTTTCTCATTATAGATCAGATGATTGGTGATATAGCGTTCATCAAGCTTCGTCTGATACATCATTCTTCCTTTACAGGTGATAAAATATAATGCCCGCTTCAAAACAACTCCCATCTTCTTAATATCAGGAAAGTCCAGTCTCGCATGACGTCTGGCCGCCAGTATACGCTTTGCGCTCTTTGTTCCAATCCCCGGAACACGAAGCAGCGTATAATAATCGGCGCTGTTAATCTCTACCGGAAACTGTTCCAGATGATGCACTGCCCAGTCACACTTCGGATCGATCCGTTCGTTAAAGTTCGGATGCTTGTCGGACAAAAGTTCATCTGCTTTAAACCCATAAAAACGCAGCAAAAAATCTGCCTGATATAAACGGTGTTCCCGAAGCAGTGGCGGTCCATTGAAAGAAGCCGGAAGCTCTGCATCCTGATTCACATTGATAAATGCGGAGTAAAACACACGCTTCATATCAAATCGGTTGTATAATGCTTCGGAAACGGACATAATCTGATAATCCGATTCTCCGGTTGCTCCGATGATCATCTGGGTGCTCTGCCCGGCCGGGACAAAATAACGGTCCGCATGTGCCAGCGTTCCACCACTGGTATTCTGTAATTCTCCAAATTTCCAGTCTCTTTCTGCCACACGCTGTGCTGCTGTCTGTATCTTTCCGGTTCCATAAGATACGTCCGACAGGATACCTGTTGTCCTGTGATAATCCGACAGCTTTGCATGGCTGTCCGCAATCTCTGCCATCTGATTATAATAAGTCTTCTCATCTATACTGACCCGGCTCTTCATACTCGTTATGCCATGATACGCACGGCTCTCTTTTATTCCACTTTGTATCTGTCTCATTGGTCTAAGGATATTCTTACGGACTTTATTGGGTGCAAGCGTACGAAGACCTTCTGCTGTCGGCAGTTCCAGATTCACACTCATACGGTCCGCCAGATATCCAACCTGCTCCACAACTTCCGCAGAAGCTCCAGGAATCCCCTTAATATGAACATATCCATGAAAATGATACTTGTTGCGCAGCAAAAAAAGAGTCTCATACAATAAGCCCATCGTATAATCCGGACTATGCACAATCCCTGAACTTAAAAACAGACCCTCGATATAATTTCTACGATAAAACTCGATTGTAAGTCTGCACACCTCTTCGGGCGTAAAACGCTCTCTTCTCACATCATTTGATACACGGTTCACACAATAACGACAATCATAAATACATTCATTTGTAAACAAAATTTTAAGAAGTGAAATACATCTGCCATCTCCGGTAAATGTATGACAGATTCCGCATCCGGAGGTATTTCCAAGATGCTTTCCATCGCCTTTACGTTCCACACCACTGGAAGTACATGCAACATCATACTTTGCAGCATCCGATAAAATCGTAAGCTTCTCCATCAGGTCTGTATCTTTCTGTATGATCTGGTTCACTTTCTTACCACGCCCTTTCGCAAACATATGTTCTTCCCTTATTATACAATACGAACATTTGTTCTGCAATGGTAAATTTCACACAAAAAGGAGCCCTGTTTTCAGGCTCCTTCTATCTCCTTGATGCTAAATCCATTTCCCTGGACAAGATGTGTTGCATAACTCTCGCAGTATGGACATTGTTTTGCATATTTTACAGTGGAATACGTTTTCCCGCAATCCTCGCAGACGGTCACGCCCGGAAGGATCTCGATCTTAAGTTCTGAATCTTTCAGAAGCTCTGATTTACGGCGTGCATACTGCCAGCAGTCGGTAAGGTATTCCGGCACAACGCCGCTTACCTCACCGATCTCGCAGGTTACCGATCTGACTTCTGTCAGATGATTTTCCTCACCGACCTCTTCCACCGTACGTATTACATGAACGATGATTCCAAGTTCGTGCATATTCTCTCCTCTATGATCTATTTACCGGAGAACTTGATCTTAATGGACTGTTTCAGTGCATTTGGAAGAATATATTTCAGTTTGTCTTCACTTGGCACCATCTTAGAACATCCCGGAAGTTCTCTGTTTAATTTAATTGCATCAAATTCACATTTTGTTGTACAAATACCGCAACCGATACATTTATTCGGATCAACTACGGATGCGCCACAGCCAAGACATCTTGCAGTCTCTGCTTTCACCTGTTCCTCTGTAAATGTAAGTTTGGCGTCGCGGAAAGACTTTTTGGCATCGATGGATTGATTCGTGCCTGGAATCTGACGGCTGGAGTTATCATAATTTTCCACTTTGATATCATTCTTATCCAGCTCGATAAAATCATTTCTGTTACGTCCGATCGTAAGACTTGAATGTGGCTGTACAAAACGATGGATGGAGATTGCTCCCTGTTTGCCGGCTGCGATCGCATCGATTGCAAATCTCGGTCCGGTATAAACATCACCACCGACAAAAATATCCGGCTCTGCAGTCTGATATGTAAGCGCATCTGCAACAGCGCCGTTACCACGTCCAATTTCTACCTTGCTTCCTTCTAACAGGCTGCCCCATTCAATGCTCTGTCCAACAGACAAAAATACATGCTTACATGGAACTGTAATTGTATCGTTTTCATCGTATTTCGGATTGAATCTTCCATCTGCATCTTTTACAGAAAGACATTTCTTCAGCACGATTCCAGTAACTTTTCCATTCTCGGATAAGATCTCTTTTGGTCCCCATCCGCAGTTCATTACTACGCCTTCTTCTTCTGCCTCTTCGATCTCTTCATTGGATGCAGGCATTGTGTCTCTGGATTCCAGACAGAACATATTTACGTTCGGTGCTCCGCAGCGGCTGCTTGTACGTGCCACATCAATTGCAACGTTACCTCCACCGATTACAACAACATCTCCCTCGATCGGATAAGATTCATTTGCTCCTGCTTCACGAAGAAGTTCTACAGCGGTAGCTACACCCTGGGCATCTTCTCCCGGAACACCAGCTTTTCTTCCGCCCTGGCATCCGATTGCAATGTAAAATGCTTTATATCCCTGAGCGCGAAGTTCATCTAATGTGATATCTTTTCCGACTTCTACTCCGGTTTTGATATCTACACCCATTTCCCTGATTACATCGATCTCAGCCTGAACGACATCTTTCTCCAGTTTGAAAGAAGGAATTCCGTATACAAGCATACCACCGGCACGTTCATTCTTCTCGAAGATCGTCGGTTTATATCCTTTTTCAGCAAGATAGAATGCGCAGGAAAGGCCGGCCGGACCACCACCGATTATGGCAATCTTCTCGTCAAAGTATCCTTTCACTGCAGGAACCACTTTCTTTGGAATGTAGCGAGTCTCGGCATTCAGATCCTGTGCTGCGATAAATTTCTTAACTTCATCGATTGCGATTGCTTCATCGATCGTACCACGGGTACATGCATCCTCGCAGCGGCGGTTGCAGATATGTCCGCATACTGCCGGCAATGGATTATTCTTCTTTATCAGCGCAAGTGCATCTGTATATCTTCCCTGTGCAGCCATTTTCAGATATCCCTGAACTGCAATATGTGCAGGGCATGCCGTCTTACATGGAGCTGTACCGGTATCATAACAGTTGATGCGGTTCTTGTCGCGGTAATCCTCATCCCACATTTCCGGTCCCCATTTCTTCTCGGATGGAAGAACATGTTTCGGATAAGTTACCTCACTTCCGTCTTTTTTGCATAATTTCTGTCCAAGCTTCACTGCTCCTGCCGGGCAGAATTCCACACAGCGTCCACATGCCACACAATCCTGTGGGTTGACCTTTGCAACATATGCAGATCTCGAAAGGTTCGGTGTATTGAAAAGCTGGGAAGTACGAAGTGCATAACATACATTTACGTTACAGTTACAGATTGCAAAAATCTTATCTTCTCCATCAATATTGGTAATCTGATGAACAAAACCATTGTCCTCAGCCTGCTTGAAGATCTCAAGAGCCTCTTCTCTTGTGATATAACGTCCACCTTTATTTGTCTCAACAACATAATCAGCCATATCACCGACTGCAATACACCAGCTCTCCGGATCATCAGCACAGCCCTCTTCGTATGCAGTACGGGAACGTCTGCAGGAACATGGGCTCGCTGCATATTTTCCATCGTATTTGTCCAGCCAGTGTGAAATATGCTCGATCGAAATCGACTGATTCTCCATCTCGATTGCCTTCTCTACCGGAATAACATGCATACCGATACCAGCTCCACCTTCCGGAACCATCGGTGTGATCTTCTCAAGCGGAAGACGGCTCATACGCTCGAAGAAACGTCCCATCTCCGGATGCTCTTCAAAAATCTTCGCGTTCATATTACTGAACTCTGCACTTCCCGGAACAAACATCGGAAGCACATACTGTTTTACATGCTCCGGGTTTTCCCAGTTATATTCTACAACTCCGGCATAAGCCAGCTGTTCTAAAATCTCTTCTACATACTTTGGATCTTTTCCTGTAATCTTCACCATCTGATCCAGAGTCTTTGGTTTTCTGACACCGCCGAGTTTTAACGCCATCTCTGCCATCTCATCTGTGCAGAGTGCTGCAAGTCCCCAGTATTCCGGGTCATACTTTGTAAGTTTCTTCATTCCAAGCTTCTGCGGCACACGGTCTGTGACCATTTTTGCCAGTTTCATGATTACTTCACGTTCCGTCTGATTCTCAATATATTCCGGAACAAAATTTCCAATTGGATCTGCCATGTTATACTCCTCCTCTTATCTGACTTCCCTAGTCCTGCTGGTAGCTCTGTACCTCTGTACGAATCCAGTCTGCCCAGTCCTCAAATCCCTCACCGGTCTTGGCAGACACAAAGAAGATCTTTGCATACGGATTCAATTTTAAAATACGTTCTTTCACTGCTTCTTTGCTGAAATCATCAAATACACCAAGTGTATCGCATTTGTTGATCAGCACGACATCACAGATGGAAAACATAAGTGGATACTTTAATGGTTTGTCATCCCCTTCCGGCACTGACAAAATCATTGCGTTCTTGGTACTTCCTGTATCAAACTCCGCCGGGCACACCAGATTACCAACATTCTCAAGAACAACAAAATCCAGATCTTTTGTTCCGAATTCACGGATTCCCTGTCTTGTCATATCAGCATCCAGATGACACATTCCGCCGGTATGGATCTGAATTGCACGGACACCGGTTGCTGCGATTGCTTCCGCGTCTACATCCGAGTCGATATCTGCCTCCATAACACCGATCTTCATTTCATCTTTCAACATGGAAATCGTCCGTTTCAGAGTTGTTGTCTTGCCGGCGCCCGGCGATGACATCAGATTCAGAAGAAAAGTCCCCTCTGACTTTAATTCTGCTCTCAGATTATCCGCATCTGCATTGTTATCTTCAAAAATACTTCTCTTTACTTCAATTACCTTAAAGTCTTTCATATGTTCTCCTTTTGAGATATTTTATCATTGCGTTTCCTGGCTGCCTTTTTGCCATCTGGTTCAACCAGCATCTGTCGTCCAAGGCATCCCTTCTCTTATAAGATACATCCTCAGTCCACTACTGTCAACGGTTTTGCCATATTTTGTTAAATTTTCCACAAAGTATTTTCTCTGGTATGTCCAGAGTATACCCCGGTGCAATACAACAAAAATGACTGCTCTCGCAAGGAGAACAGCCACTCTGTTATAGTTTCTTATTTGATTATTGCAAAACGGATTACTCTCTGTGCATTGAGAATGAATCCATATCATAATTCTCAAGGTTCTGATGGATACCACGGTCATCTGCCTGTGACAGAAGTGCTTCTCTTGGTTTCTTTGCAAGAAGCTGATCCTGATGAGAGCTTGGTCCGCCAACACATCCACCGTCACAAACCATTCCTTCAATAAAGTCTTCCGGAAGTCTTCCAGCTTTCATAAGAAGCAGCGCTTTCTTACATTCTGCTGCACCATTTGCCTTACATACCTTTGCATCGATCTCATCCTCAGATTCTTTTAAGCTCTGAAGCACTGCGGCTGTTACTCCACCGGAAGCTGCAAAACGTTTACCGTAGATGGATGATTCCTGATATGTATATTCTTCATCCGGCATCAGAGTGATATTCTTTGCCTTCATGATCGCATGAATCTCACTGTAAGTCAGTACATAATCTGCATTGCCTTCGATTGCCTGATCCTTTACTTCGGATTTCTTTGCAAGGCAAGGTCCGATGAAAACAGTGACTGCATCCGGATCTTTTGCTTTAATCATACGGGATACTGCACACATCGGAGAAATCGTTGTAGATACGCAGTCTGCAAGCTCCGGATAATGTTTACGTACCATATTTACAAATGCAGGACAGCAGGAAGTTACTTTCTTCTTGCCTTCCTTATAAGCTTCTGCCCATTCCTCAGCCTCATAGGCAGCGGTCATATCTCCGCCAAGTCCAACCTCGATAAAGCCCTTAAAGCCGAGATCTTTCATTGCCTTTTTCCAGCTGTTCATTGTGATCTGCTCTCCAAACTGACCTTCTGTTGCCGGTGCAGCCATTGCGTATACGTTCTTTCCCTCGTCTTTTAATGCATTGATTACATCAACAATATAAGTCTTGGATGCAATTGCGCCAAATGGGCAGCTGTGGATACATTTTCCGCAACGGATGCATTTTGACTCATCAATTACTGTAATTCCATTCTCGTCGTAAGTAATTGCATTGACCGGGCAGCTGGACTTACATGGTCTTTTCAGATGTGCGATGGCATTATACGGACATGCCTGTGCACAACGTCCACATTCTTTACATTTCGTCGAATCAATGTGTGAACGGTCACGTCCTGGTTCAATTGCTCCAAATTTGCAGGCGTTGATACAAGCTTTTCCCATACAGTTCTGGCAGTTTTCTGTTACAACAAAACTTGAAATCGGGCAGTCTGCACATGCAGAGCTGATAACCTGGATCACGTTGCCATCATCGATTGGTCCCGGAGCTTTTCCCTCAGCCAGGCGGATACGCTGTCTGATGATCTCTCTTTCTTTGTAAATACAGCAACGGAACTGTGGTTTTGGTCCAGGAACCAGTTCAAAAGCAATCTGGTCCTTTTTCTCATCAAGCTCTCCTGCAAAAGCGAGTTTTGCAACTTCATATAACACGTCGTGTTTGATTTTGATTACGTTTTCGTCCGCGTACATAGATTCTCCTTTTTCTAAATAAACATTTGTAAATCAGTTTTATTTCATTTGTTAAATCTTTAACATTATTCTGTGCTTTCATTCTACCTTATAAATGAGAATTTTTCTACATTTGTTTGCACGAAAATGCACCTGGTATTGTACTTTTCATCATACAATCCAGATGCATTTCAAAAATCCGTTTCATGTGAGACGGTTTCTTATATTTTCGTATTTTTACTCTCTTCTAAGTGCCTCAATTGGATCCAGATTTGCTGCCTTATAAGATGGCAGAAGTCCAAAGATGATTCCAATCAGCATAGAAAATGCAACCGCAAGAATCGCTGCCGGAACACTGATCGATACCGGCGTTGCATTCAGTTTTGAAATAATCTCAGCAAGAACAATTCCGACGATTACTCCGATCAGGCCTCCAAGACTGGTAAGTACCACTGCCTCTGTCAGAAACTGTCCAAGAATCATCCCCTTCCTTGCTCCGATTGCTTTCTTTAATCCGATTTCACGGGTACGCTCTGTTACTGATACCAGCATAATATTCATAACACCGATACCTCCGACAAGAAGTGAAATTCCTGCGATCCAGATCAGCATCGTATTGGTTGACTGGCTCAGCTGCTGAATCTGTTTTGCCTGCTCTAAAAGATCCTGTGATTTGTACTTTACATTATCTTCCGATACATTCAGATTGCCGTTTAACAGATCGGCTGTCTTCTTTCCTGCATTTGTCATATCCTCTGTACTCTTCGCCTTTAATACCACCTGCTGCGGTTCATCATACTGATAGATAACCGGCCATACGCGATCCGGCACATAAACACATCCGCTGGTATCCTGTGCATAAGTATAGTAATCATCCAGTGAATTAATTACCGGTTCGAATTTTTCCAGTTGTGTCACAATTCCAATGACAACAAACGGCTCTCCTTTTACTTCGATCGTCTTGCCCATAGGATCTGTTCCCTGGAACAGAGACTGTGCGGAATTCTCATCCAGAATTGCAACCTTTCTGGAATTGTTGTAATCGTCCTCGGTAAATCCTCTTCCCGATTTCATCACATATCCACATGTATCAAAATAATTCTCATCAATTCCGTTTACATATCCGCCGGAAATCGAATTGTTCAGATAATAGACGCCGTCATAATCCTGTCTGCTCAGATAAAGAGAAGCATCTTCAACTTCCGGCAATGCTTTGATCTGATCCAATGTATCCTGCGTGACAGTCGGAATTCCATCTGGTACGGACTCATACGAAAAATCAAATGTCCAGTCTCCATTGTAGAGCTGTACTTTCACATTGTTGCTTCCAGAACCGATCAGGTTCTGTTCAATCTGTTTGTTTGTTCCCTGAATTGTGGAAACAATTGCAATAATTGCTGCGATACCAATGATAATGCCAAGCATTGTCAAAAAGGAACGCATTTTGTGTGACCATATCCCCTGAAAGGATAATCGAATATTTTCTAACATCTGATGCGCCTCCTTTTCTAATACATCATGCCATCGGAAGGCTGTGTTTTCACGCCCTCCTGCGCGGTCTTACCATATGGAAAAGCAATGGAGTCATCCTCAGAGAGCCCTGATGTAATCTCAATTCCGGATCCACCGGATATGATTTTTCCAGTTGTCACATACTGTTTTTTCAGAACACCATCCTCATCCTTCATAACGTAATATCTGCCATCTTCCTGTCTTACATAGGCTGTTTCCAGATAAATACCGGAGGATGCCATTTCCTCGTCTGACGTATCTATCGTCAGACTCAGATATTCTCCATTGGTAAGTCCGGTTGGATCGTCGATATATGCCATGTATGCATAATAGGAAGCATTCGGATTGCCATCCCCATAATAGGAATTACTGTCATCCGGATAGGTATCGATCTCCGTGATCTGTGCGGTAAATGTCATCCCGGACTGCCAGCTTGTCGCCGTAACAGTCTGACCAACTTTCACTTTATCTAACATCAGTTCGCTGATATCCCCCTTGACGTAAAGGCCTTCCGAGCCACTGACTGTCAGAAATGCACTTCCATCATTTGGAAGATTCTTAGGATCTCCTACCTTTTTCACAACACCGTTGATCTTTGCATGGACAACACCGTCTGTTGCACTCTCTTCCAGATCTTTCAGTTCCAGCTCTGCTTTTCTCTTATCGAGATCCAGTTTCTTTAATTCCCTCTCCTTATCCTGAATTGCCTTATCAAGTTCTTCTTTGGTATAGACAGTTTCACTGGCATTATTCTGAGTCTGTTCCGGCTGAACATCCGGCTGAATCTGCGTTTCTTCATTCTGGATCTGCTGTTTTGTCATAATATCCCATCTGGTGTTCTCCTCGCAGCCTGCAAGTGTGGAAGGACTCATCGTCCAGGACGACATCAGTTCTCCGTCTTTTGAATTACCTTCACGGATTTCCAGAACAACCCAGATATCCCCATCCGCTGAATCCAGCGGCAGTTCGCCGTTTACAAGCGCATTAATAAAACTTCCAGTCACATATCCATTCTCTTCGCACAGATAGCGGTACGGGTTTGCTGCACTGCCTAATGCCGCCCCATTCTGTGCCGCATCCGATGCGTTATATGGAAGTGCTTCCGGTGAAATATAATTATATGCATCATTGTTTTGTGTCAGCTGTGGCAGTGTAAACGCAGGTTCTTCCGGCTGAGTCACCTGATTTTGTGTGTTTTCACTGACCGGTGTTGTCTTTTTCAGACGTTCCAGTTCTTTATTCGTTACTGCAAGTTTGTCATTTGCCGATTGAACTGCAAGTTTTTTCACTTCCAGAGAAAGCTGAAGACTTGTGACATCATATGCCATCAACGGATCTCCTTCTTTCACTTCCTGTCCTTCTTCCACATACACCTCTTTAATAATCTGATTTGACTCCGGGTAGACATTCTGGGACGCATCATTTGTCACCATTCCTTCGCTCTCCATGGAATCGCCCCAGTAACCCCAGTTCAGAGACGATACACTCATGACATCTGCAACCAGTTTATTTTTCTGATAGTGTTTTATTCCAAAAACAGCACCTGTCACTGCTCCACCTGCAAGAATGCAGACAAGGACAATCGTTATGATTCGTTTTTTCATGCGTCTTCCTCCTTCTCCTGCACCTTGCCATTCTCCGATATTTCTCCGTCGATAATATGAAGGATACGCTTTGCCTGACGTGCAACATTGATATCATGCGTGATCATTACGATCGTGACCCCTTCTTCATTTAATTTCTGAAAAAGCTCCATAATCGCATGTCCGGACTTGGAATCCAATGCACCGGTAGGCTCATCCGCAAGCAGAATCTTCGGATTGTTGACCATTGCTCTTGCTATTGCCACTCTCTGCTTCTGTCCACCGGATAACTGTGTCGGTTTAAATGTCGCACGATCTGCCAGTCCGACACGTTCCAGTGCATTCATCGCCATTTCACGCCGTTCTTTTTTCTTGATTCCCGCATAAATAAGCGGAAGGCAGACATTATCCAATGCACTTTCCCTCGGCATAAGCTGGAAATTCTGAAACACAAATCCAATACTGTTCAGACGGACTTTGGACAATTCTTTATCTTTTAAATGAAGAACATCTGCATCATTTAATTCGTAGGTTCCTGACGTTGGTCTGTCCAGACAGCCGATAATATTCATAAGCGTTGTCTTTCCGGAGCCGGAAGGTCCCATGATTGCAACATATTCCCCTTCTTCGACCTGAAGTCCAACGTCCTTTAAGACCGGAACGACCAGTTTATCCTGGTTGTAGTCTTTATATATATGGTTCAGATTAAGAATCATTCGGCCACCTCCGGATCTGCTGTTTGTTCTGTATCAATCAGCCCTTCTCCATCGGCAGGCATCTGATCATCGATCATGCCGCCCTCGGTATCGTAAATTGCATCGCCATCTTCCAAAAAGTCATCCATATCCATGGCGTCTGTGCTCTCCATGTTGTAAAGTGGTGAAGAATAATCGACTTCATTTTCATCGGTTACGGTTGTTACGCCCTCGTAAAGTCCGGTCATCGGCCAGGTAATATAATCATCTTCCGTAAGACCGGATACGATCTCATACTTGAATAAAGTATCATCGTATTCACCAAGTTCTACCTTACGTTTTTCCAGTTTATTTCTGTCATTTGCTGCCCATACATACGGATCACCGTCATCCTGCACGATATAGCTTTCATCCAGCCAGATTCCTTCTTTCACTTCGGTCTGTCCGTAATCCGGCTCAATGAATACATGCTGTCCAAGAATCAGTCCGTCTGTCGAATCCAATGTCACATAAAAAGGATATTTGGTAGCACTCTCCGAGCTACTGTCTGAACTATCCATATAGCTCACAGAACCATTGGAATTATTGTCTGCTGTTGTCTCGGTATCGATCGCAGTGATTGTTCCTTTCCAGGTCTCATTCTCGTCCACTCTTGAGCGCACGATTACCTCCTGTCCCACAGTCAGATATGACACATTCTGCTCATCGATTTTACCTTTTACACGATAATCTCCCGTTGCAAGAACTGTCATATAGGCAGTCGTATTACCGGATGCATCTGTTCCATCTTCATTGATTGATTTGATAACTCCGGCGATCTTACTTGTCACAGTTGCATTATCGATTGTCTGCTGATACTTATCGATCTCTGCCTGTTTGCTCTTCTGGTCATACTCAGACTGCTTGATATTTGTCTGTAAGGTCTGAATCTGTGTTGTATATTCAAACTGCTGATCTTCCGGTGCATTCTTCTTCTCTTTCTGAAGTTCATCAATCTGCGAATTATAATTGGAAATATCATTACTGATACTCTCAATCTCCAGTTTCGTCTGGGCAATCTGATTCTCCGCCTCTTTCGTATCATACGTAAACAACGGAGTACCAACGTCCACTGTATCTCCGACTGCCACCAGCACTTCTTTCACCTGACGCTCCGCGTCCTTGTTGACATCCCATGTCTCCTGGGACTCCACAATTCCGGAATAGCTGCTGTTCACTCCGGTATTCCACTGATCAATTTCCGATACTTTCTGCACAAATACTTTGTCTGCAGATTTGCTGCTGCCGGAATTTCCTTTTCCAAAATACCAGATTCCCCCGATTACAGCTGCCACAGCAATCACTCCGACTGCCACGATCACTCCTATTTTTTTTCTGCTCATTCTTATCCTCCCTGTTATTCACAATTGTCCGCCCTTTCATGCGCCGAGACCACACACATGTTAAGCCTGATGTCACTATAACAGATAAAAATTGAGAAATATGGATGGAGATTCTTAAAGTTTTCTTAATGTGTTATTTTCTTTTTAAAGTCTCCTCTGACGCACATATTTTGTCCGCAATACACACGATCCAGGCCTCTTTGCTCTTCGGCGGAATCACGGTAAGTGGAAACATATGATGCTTTATAATATCCTCCTCAATCTCTGTCAGTGCCACATCCCTTTTTGCATTCTCATATGCCTTTCCAGGATAAAAAAATCCGTGGAGCCTGTGCGATGAATCTTTCTTATGCCAGTCATAAAGAAAATAATCATGCAGCAGCGCCCCACGGATCAAAATCGTATAATCCACGTCCAGCCTCATTTTCCATGCAATATCACAGCTTTTCTCTGCCACACGGATGCAATGCTCGTATACTGACATTTTTCCATGCTGCAGATACTGCTTCGTCTCCAGAAATCTTGTATTACGTTCCAGCTGCAGGATTGTATCATCCAGCAGCTTTCTGATATCGTGTCTGTTTTTTATTTGTTTGTTCAATGTTACATCTTCCTTATCCGACTGGTTCCCCTTCACATCTGTCGATCTCATTCTGGATCAGATGTGCCAGCCATCCTGTAAAAGTCTGTTTCTTCTTATTGAAGTCCATATCCTCATATTCCACTTCAATCACATCATATCTGGTGATCGTCCTGTCTTCCGCAGATCTTTGGATCTTACGCACCTCATACGGCGTCGTCTTGTTTAAAATCCGTGGATTCAGCATTGGCATATCTACAATTCCTGCATTAATCGCTATGATTCTTTTGTTCACGCCGATCATGTTCGCAGACATTCCCATGCAGTAGTTCTCATTTGCCCGAAGCGTATCTAACAGGTCCTGTGCTACGGCAACATCTTCTGTAGTTGCCGGTTCTGCTTTCTGCCCCTGGGAAAAAACACCCTTCCTGACATTCTTCACCATACCACACCCCATCCTTTCCTTCTCTGATTCTGTGTCAATCACAAACACAGATACACTCTTCCAGTTTCTGACAAACAATAAAAAACCGTAACCCCCGATATATATAAATTTTAGCACATTCATGTACTAAAATCTATACAATCCAATATATTTGTTACACCTTTTAACTATGTAGTCAGATTCATAACAATATATTCCGTCTCATATATTAGTATGAAAAATTTTCTCTGTGGGAATCTATGTCCATCCAAAATCAAAAAATTGAAAATATTCTGAATCTGGCTCTCGAAGTTACTCCGTCAGAACGTTCCAGGTCAGTCAACCTTGAGACCGGTTACCTTCCAGCACAAAACAGCTGGAAAGTCATTGTAAAATACAGTGGCCGCCTTCTGGATTTAAACCAGCAATTTCCGGATGTTAAGATCACGATTCTTTCCAATCAATATGCAATTCTTCAAATTCCGGAAAATCAGATTGATCCCGTGTCCGACACCCCATATATTACTTTTATGGAAAAGCCCAAACGGCTCTTTTTTGCGACTTTTGCTGCAAGGCAGGCTTCGTGTATCACTTCCGTCCAGGGATCTTCCACATCCCGAAGTCCGGTCTCCGGCATTCCCGGACTTCAAAGCGGTTTAAGCGGCAAAGATATACTGGTCGGTGTCATTGATTCCGGAATCGACTATACGCATCCGGATTTCCGAAATCCGGATGGAACCACACGCATTCTTTCTCTCTGGGATCAGACGATTGCTTCCACAGCAGATACTTCCGATGATGTCTACGGATACCGGCAGGGAAGCTTTTATTCCTCACAGACCATAAACCAGGCTCTTATGTCTGAAACAGAGACCGAACGTCTGGCTATCTGTCCAAGCCGTGATCTGTCCGGACACGGAACTCACGTTGCCGGAATTGCTGCCGGAAACGGCCGAGCCTCCGATGGTGTTTACCGTGGTGTTGCTTACGAATCCGATCTTGTCATTGTAAAACTCGGTGTTTCTGATCCAGGTGGTTTTCCAAGCACTGTCGAACTCATGGAGGCTGTTGATTACTGTGTTCGTTTTGCAGAATCCATGCAAAAACCGCTTGCGCTTAATCTGAGTTTTGGTAATAACTACGGTTCCCATTCCGGCACATCACTTCTCGAAACCTTTTTAAATGATATCACAGGAATCGGCAGAGTATCCATCTGCGTTGGAACCGGAAATGAAGGAAGCTCCGCCGGGCATACAGGCGGAATCCTTACCACAGTCAATTCCTCCCCTTCTGCTCCCGGTTCACTGGGATATAACGGCTCCATCCAGCGCGTGGAATTTGTACTCAGTGACTATGAAACTTCTTTCAGTCTGCAGCTTTGGAAAAATTATTCGGATCGTTTTACCATTCAGATCACAGACCCTTCTGGTACACGTTCCATTGCCATTGACCCTGTCCCGGGTACAGGCAGATACCGGATTGGAAGCTGTGATCTGCTTGTTTTCTATGGGGAACCTGCTCCATACAGCCGTTATCAGGAAATCTACTTTGATTTTCTTGCCGTGGACAGTTATCTTCCTTCCGGCATCTGGACAGTCACACTTACTGCACAGGATATCGTCTCCGGCATCTGGGACATGTGGATGCCATCGGTATCTGTCCGTAACATGGCAACACGCTTTTTAAACAGTACTCCGGAAAACACCCTTACCATACCATCTACTGCCACAAAAGTGATCTCTGTGGCTGCCTATGATTCCAGTTTTCACACACTTGCAGCTTTTTCCGGACGCGGTTATACATGGGAAACCGAACAGATCAAGCCCGATCTTGCTGCTCCGGGCGTTGATATCACCTCCTGTGCACCGGGCGGAGGCTACCAGACGCAAAGCGGCACTTCCATGGCCACGCCTTTTGTGACCGGAAGTGCCGCACTTCTGATGCAATATGGAATTGTAAATGGGAATGATCCCTTTCTGTATGGGGAAAAAATAAAAGCCTATCTTCTGCGCGGTGCAAAACGGATCAGCGCAGAAGCCGATTACCCTAACCGTGAGCTTGGCTGGGGAACGCTCTGTCTGCGTGACAGTTTTCCCACTACACCTTCTCTAAGCTGAAAATAACCGGATGCCTTTTTCCAGCCTGCGAAGTCCTTCTTCGATCTGGCTTTTCGGGCAGGCTGTATTCATACGCACAAACGCTGCACCATTTCCTCGATAATGGCTTCCTGCGGAAAGATATAATCCTGCTTCCTTTCGCAGATACTCACAAAGTTCATCTGTCTGACCGGTGATCGCGCTGCAGTCAATCCATAAAAGATAGGTTGCCTGCGAATCTATGACATGAATCTGAGGGAGGTTCTGACTGATAAACTCACGCACAATCTGTTTATTGCGATAAATGTACGCATTCAGCTCATTCAGCCATTCCTCTCCTTCACAGAATGCAGCAATGATTGCCTGGATTGCAAAGGAATTCGGCTCTGCAATCTCATCTGTATTTAATCCACGCACAATCTTATTGCGAAGTCCCTCATTCGGAGTAAATACGGCTGCAGTCTGCAGACCTGCGATATTGAAAGCCTTCGATGCCGATATTGCTGTAATACTGATATCTGCGCATATTTCCGATGCCGAAGCAAACGGCACATATTCCTGTCCAGGATCACAGAGATCACAGTGGATCTCGTCAGAGAAAACCATAACGTGATGTTTCCGGCAAAGTTCACCGATCTTTGCCAGTTCCTCCTTAGACCATATTTTTCCGACCGGGTTATGTGGATTACAGAGAATCATCATCGTCGTAAGCGGATGACTGAGTTTCTCTTCAAGATCCACATAATCCACGTGATACTGTCCTTCTTCGTAAACGAGCGGACTTTCCAGTACATGTCTTCCGGTATTTTCAATCGAATGAAAGAAGATATCATAAACTGGTGTCTGCACCAGAACCTGATCTCCATGATTGGTCATGCGTTTCACTGCACAGGTAATTGCAGGTACCACACCTGTACAAAATGTCAGCCATTCCTTTCGGATTTCAAGATGATGTCTTCTTTTCCACCATCCCTGAATGGCTTCGTACCATTCATCCGGAACAATATTATAGCCAAAACTTCCAACCTCCACACGGGCTTTCAGCGCCTCGATTACAGCAGGTGCTGTCTGAAAATCCATATCTGCTACCCACATCGGAAGTTCGTTCTCAGGAATATCCCATTTATAGGAATTACTATGTCTTCTGTCATGTACCCTGTCAAAATCGTATGCCATATGCACTCCTTTTATTGTTCTGTTATAATCTCAGTTTTGGTTTTGTCGATCTGATCATCGTCAAAAATAATTTCATCAATATGTTCTGCTTTGATTGATCCGGAGATTGGATTTTTCACACTCACGATATTGCTTTTAATCTCTGCATCTACAGTAGAATACTCAAAAGACAGATCCGTATTCATCAGCTTGCAGTTTTTCATAACAATATTGTCCATGTAACACATTCCCTGAAGACTTTCCACAGTACAGTTGACCAGTGTTACATTCTTTGCATTCCATCCAAAATACTCACCGGAAATGAAGGAATCATATACTGTCACATTCTCACAGTTCCAGAATGCATCCTTGGAAAGCATTTTTGCATTGCGGATTGTAAGGTTTCTGCAGCCATCAAAGGAATAGTTGCCAACCAGTGTAAATCCATCAATCTCCATATTTTCACAATTCATTGCAAAATAATCACCTTTTGCAGTAATATTTTTCATTTTGATATTGCGACAGTTCCAAAGTGTCTCCTGTGCATTGACCATGGAAACATTTTCCAGTACAACATCATCACAACGGCGGAAACCTTTTGGTGCTTCATAAGTAATATTTTTCATGGAAATGTGATTGGTATACCAGATTCCTGCTCTTGCCATCTCAAACATCGTGGAATCTTCCACCTCAACATTATCACAATACCAGAGCGGATATTTCCACTGGAACAGACTGTTTGTAATTTTTAAATTCCGGCTTTCTTTTAATGGTGATTCTCCATCTGCAAATGTACAGAAATCCAGTTCCAGATCTCTGCTCATGAATAAAGCGCGTTCGCCTGTAAATCGTTGTTGTTCATATCTTTTCATTTCATTTACCTCTCTTCTTCCAGTAATTTCCAAAACTGCTCCCGTTTGCTCATAAGCCTTCCGTAAGCTTCCTGTACACCTGCTTCCTGCCCTGCACGAAGCGGTTCCACAATTGCCTCGATCTCCTGATACATCGGTGTCAGTCCTACTGTGGCAATAATGCCTTTTAACATATGTGAATATTCAAATCCTGCCTCTTTGTCATGTTCCTGTATCGCGCTCCCCAACGCTTCAAACGCTGGATCTTCGAGCAGTTTTCGAAAGCACTGCTCAAAAAAATCCGCATCATTTAAGAACCGGTTCCATGCCGCATTCATGTCACACCCCATACCTGCAAGCTTCTCCATTAATGGTGTCATTTATATTTTCTCCAGTTCAACCTTCTTCTTTCATCAGTATTTCTATAAATTTTCCGACCTCTGCCCATGCTTTTTTGGACTCCGGTATATTCAGATACGCCATCTGAAAAACATGAAACATTCCTTCATATATACTCAGCCGGACCTTTACGCCCTGCTGCCTCGCCTTTGCAGCAACTTCGACTGAATCGCTCAGAAGCATCTCGATCGAGCCAACCTGTATCAGCATCGGCGGAAACTGTCTGAAATCTCCAAACAGCGGTGACACATAAGGGTCCATCGGATCGGCATCTCCGACATAATAATTATTGTAGATCATGCTGTCCCGTGTATTTCCAAACAGCGGATCTTTCTCAAAGTTGGTATCATACGATTCTCCACTTGCCGTCAGATCTGTCCATGGAGACATGGCAACAATCCCACACGGCATCGGCATATGATGTTCTTTTAAGTACATACATAATGCCAGGGCAAGTCCTCCCCCCGCCGAATCTCCTGCCAGAATGATATCATCACCAAAAAATCCCTGATCTAAAAGCCAGCGATACGATGCCAGCGCATCCTCGAGTGCAGCCGGAAAAGGATGCTCCGGAGCGACCCGGTAATCCGGAGTCAGAACACTTAAGCCATGACTCACTTCATTATAAAGTCCCGCAAACACATAATATGCATTGCGCACTGCACCAATATAACCGCCTCCATGAAGCTGGAGGATTACCTTATCCGTATTTGGATTCTCTTTCGATGCCAGAAATTTCATGGAAAACCCCGGCATATCAATATGTGTCATCGTAAAACAGGATGGCACCTTCCACGGTGGTTCCTGCAGACGTTTCCGCAGTTCTCCGGATTTGATCTTCTTTCCGATCATCAGATCATTCGTCAGATGCGACAACAGTTCCCGAATAACCTTTCCCTGAATACTTGTTTCTTTTTCCATCATAAATGAAATCTCCGCTTTAGCTCTGTTCTTGCTCTCTGATCACCAATGATCACGGTTCCAAGGAATATAAAAAACGATACCCCAAATGCTGCCACAGCAAAATACGGGAAATCAATTACCCCCACTGCAACCAGGATCAATGAAATCAATCCCAATAATATCATAAAAATCTGTAGCATCATATAACTCTGCCAGTTCCTGCGATTTACTGCCATCAGAACCAGGATTCCAATATCAACAAGAATAATTCCCGCAGGGAAAATATAATTGACCGACCAGCCTTTGTATCCGGTAAGGAAATCAATTCCCACAAGAAGCACAACTGCAATAAATGTAAGACTTATGATCTTAAACTGATAACCGGACCGTCCCATAATGGCAAGACGCAGTGTCACATTGACGTAGATCAGAATCAGCCCTACAATAAAGCTCCACCAGAAATGGGAATCTGCAAGATAATTGATATACAGCATAATCGTCTCTGCAACGATCGACACAAATAACAGGCAATCGGAAGCCAGACGGAATCTTCTTGTCGCAATCCGGACATTCGGATACATATTGTGCTGTGCCACTCCATCCTTCTCCAGCACCTGATGGCAGAGCGGACATTTATCCGTTTCATCCAGCACTTCAATATTACATTTTTTACATCTGCTCATAATTAATATACTCCATTTGTCTCAATTGAAACATCCACCCCGTCTGCTGCTATTTTTCGGAAAAATGCTTTCTGGATCGATGCATCATAAAAAATCGAACTAAAAGAAAATACCAGTGTGTCTCCATAAGAACAGATCGTTCCCTTTATCGACTGTCCCTTTGACATTGCAATAAATGAATGGAACTTCGAAATATATGGACGATAAATATCCTCAACCTGAATATTTCCGATATTTGTTACCGTAGTGGTATTTGCCAGCGCCGACTTTGTATACACCATCTTCATGAATAAATTTTTAAAAATGAGTGGAACCGGACGGGCAAATTTATTCAACTGTCCTGCCACACTGTAAGAAAACAGATGTTCCAGATGCTCCTTATTGATCTGTGATCTTAAGCTTGTCTGGATAATGGAAAAAACCTCTTCAAATGTGTATTCTTCCTTTGTCGGATGGAATTCTGCCGATACCATGATAAAAAAGTTTTTGGTTGTCACAGAGTCAAAATACGGTCTTAAATTGACCGGAACTGCTACGCGTATCGGCTTATCAGACGGCATTTTGTGAAGACATTCTACATACGTGCTCCATACAAATGCTGCAACCAGATATTCGTTGATCGACCCGCCATACCGATGTGCAACTTCTTTCAGCTGGGAAACTTGCATGCTGCCATGCATAACCCCAAATTCTCCCGATGGAAGTTTGTCCAGACGTATCATATAAGCTTTCTTCTTCTGATATCCACTTGGACTTTTTTTCTTGTAATTTTTTACAAAGCTGTCTTCTCTGTTCAGCGATGTTCCATCACTGAGCGTATCCCCTGTGATCTCCCGAAGTTCCGGATGCACCAGTCTCAGATACTGGTAAGTCAGTTCCCGGATAAAATTAAGTCCGCCCATTCCATCTGTCAGGACATGAAATACCTCAAGATTAATCCTGCAATCGTAATAAGTCACCCTAAACATATAGCTATGATTCTGATTCTGTTCAATATACCTGCATGGAAACGTATGCTCCTCCACAACCTTGGGTGCACTCTTTCCATTCTCTTCAAAATAATACCAGAACACCCCCTGTCTCAGCCGGACATTAAATCCATCGAATTTCGGGAGTACCATATCGAGTGCCTCCTGGAGGATCTGTTTATTGATCTTCTCGTTTAATGTTACACTGATCCGATATACATTGGTCATGCTCTCTCCGGCAATAACCGGAAACAAATGTGCAGTATTATCCAGTTTATCCCAACGGATGGGATGTGTTTTACGATATAATATATCTTCTCTGCGAAGCTGCCTGTCCTTAAGTTTTCTTTTCTTCTCAGCAGCGCGCTCTGCATCTTTTTGTTGTTTCTGCTGTTTACTCATTCTATAACTATCCCATTTTTCTGAAAAATCATACCTTACTCATGCAAACCTTTTGTCCCAGTCTGCTACAGTTTCAATTATAATGTATATTCATCACAATCGCAACGTCAAACCGGCAGATGACCCCTCAATCATCTGCCGGTTCCAAAGAATATGAAAAATACTCCCTCCTGTTATATCTGCGAGATCCGTTTTTAGTTGTCCAGGTAATCCCTGTTCTGGTACAACCAGCCGCACAAATAACATTAGGTCTTAAACATAGCACAATTATTGTGCTATGTCAATCGTTGATAAAAATTGTCGTTTTCTCCATATTTTCGCGAATAATATATTGTTTTTCCAATTAGAATATTGTAGTATTGTTGTAGTTATCAACTTAAAGTATCGAATTAAATGACTTGGTATCTGGTATGACCAAGTATTTTGGAGAATAGAAATGAACTTTCAGAAATTAGCAACTCCTTCTCTTAAGGAATTATTTATTACAGAGCTTGAAACAAAAATCTTATCCGGTGAACTTCCGATTGGAACGAAACTTCCAAGCGAACGTGAACTCGCTGCATCTATGCAGGTAAGCCGGGCTGTTGTAAATTCCGGCATCTCTGAGATGGAAAAAAAGGGATTTCTCGTTGTAAAACCAAGAGTCGGAACATTTGTTGAAGACTACCGTAGAAACGGAACGCTTGATACCCTTGTTTCCATTATGCATTTCCATGGAGGTAACATCGGTCGGAAAGAAGTCCGTTCGATCCTTGAGCTCCGGATCGTACTGGTTAATCTTGCAGCTTCCCTTTCCGTTGACCAGGCAAGCGATGAAGAACTGCAAAGTCTTGTTCCGCTGCTTCATAACATTCAAAACAGTACAACCAATGACGAAGTTGTAGAAAATACATTCCGGTTATATCACGAACTTTCCTACATCAGCGGGAATATGCTTCTTCCGTTATTCTTTATGTCTTTCCGCGAACTTGTCTGTCCTCTGTGGACCCGCTTTGTCATAAATTACGGACGTGATGCTCTGGTTCAGCGCAGCGAGAAATTTATGGAGCTTCTGCTCGCACGCAAAAAAGAAGAGCTTCTGGAGCACATCTCCCAAAGCTCTAAAGATAGTATTGACGGGGCAATGCCAATTTATTAAGGAAGCTTTCCATATACCTCCATCGGTACGTAAGCTTTGACTGCAATGCCATCTGCCTCATATTCTTCTGATATCAGTTCTCCCTGTTTGCGGATCATCTGGATCATTCCTGCATCCGCATACGGGATTACACGTTCAATATAGATTTTATTTTCTCTTAAAATCTCAGATAGTAATTCTTTGATCTCTTCTAAACCTTCATTCTTTGCCGCAGAGATCGCTAATGTATGATCTGCACGAAAATCATGCATTGGTTCATCATCGGTTCGAAGATCCTGTTTATTAAACAGTGTTACCACCGTTTTATCCTTTACCCCAAGCTGATCAAGCGTCTCATACACAATGTGCATCTGTTTATCCCTCTGTGGGTTGGATGCATCCACTACATGAAAGATATAGTCTGCATATTTTGCCTCTTCAAGCGTACTTTTAAATGCTTCGATCAGGTGATGTGGGAGCTTGCGGATA
This sequence comes from Roseburia porci, assembly GCF_009695765.1. Lineage (GTDB taxonomy): Bacteria > Bacillota > Clostridia > Lachnospirales > Lachnospiraceae > Roseburia > Roseburia porci. The sequence goes on along the minus strand of NZ_VUNI01000006.1, from coordinate 21,609 downwards.
AATCCGACCGTATCCGTCAAAAGCACCTGCTGTCTTCCCGGAAGTTCCAGAAGACGTGTTGTCGGATCCAGCGTTGCAAATAATTTATCTTCCTCAAGAACACCTGCATCCGTCAGATGATTTAACAGTGTGGATTTTCCGGCATTCGTATAACCTACGATTGCCACAACCGGGATCTGATTCCGGGTACGCTGTGCTCTGGCAACATCTCTGTGCTTCTGCACTTCTTTCAGTTCACGGTTCAGCTGGGCAATGCGGTCCTTGATCAGTCTTCGGTCAATCTCAAGCTTTTTCTCTCCAGGACCTCTTGTTCCGATTCCACCTCCAAGACGGGACATGGATCTTCCAAGTCCTGTCAGACGGCTCATCCGGTATTTCAACTGTGCAAGTTCGACCTGGATCTTACCCTCACTGGTTGTCGCACGGTCAGCAAAAATATCAAGAATGATCAGCGTACGATCCATTACCTTTGTCTGAAGCTGGTCCTCCAGATTCTTAAGCTGTGCCGGAGAAAGTTCATCATCACAGACTATGCCTGTTGCACCGGTCTGTTCAATCAGTTCTGCAATCTCTGCCACCTTACCGGTTCCCACATAAGTTCCCGGATGGATCAGTTCACGCTTCTGGATCAATGTTCCAACCACCTGTGCTCCCGCTGTCCTGACAAGTTCTGCAAGCTCAACAAGAGAATCTTCCGCATCGTCTCCCTCCTGCTCGCTGACTCCTACCAGTATTACTTTTTCCTGTAATTCTTCCAACTCAAATGCTTCTGCCATAATGCTCCTTATCTTGTCTGCAGAAAAACATATTCCCTGGCTGCATCTTGGTCATCCGGGTATGCTTCCACGTATTCCGCCATCATCTTTTTGGCTGATTCAAAATCGTTTTTATATTCATATGCCGCAATGCATTTTTTCATCAATGCCTGTTTGTTCGGAACTTCCTCCATTGCAAGACCTGCCTCAAAGTAAGTCACTGCATGATCGTAATCCCCTTTGTCCATCTGCTGCTTTCCGATCTCATACATATCCTCGGAATCAACGTTTCCACTGTCAAGGTAAGCCTGCACATACGAATCCGCTGCATCACTGTCTCCGGTTGCTTCACTTACCTGTGCCAGATAGAAATTGGCATCTGTGTTCCCTGCATCCAATGCCTTTTGCAGACATGTCTTTGCATTATCATAATCATTTAAGAGCAGATATATTCGGCCTTTCTGCAGATTGTCGTTTTCTTTGTCGCCTTTCAGCTTTAAAGCCTCGTTTAAATAGGTTTCTCCATCCGACTCCTGTCCATTTGCTGCAAGAGACTCATAAATTCCGATGTAAAGCTCATAATTATCCTTATCTGCACTGACTGCTTTCTGATAATCATCTGCTGCTTTCTCTCCATCTCCGAGCGCATAATAAAGATTTCCTCTCAGATAATACGCATCTGCCGCATTCTTGTCATATGAAATAATCGAATTGTAAGTGTCCAGTGCTGCGTCACTGTCTCCGGAACGATACTGTGCTTCTGCTTTGTAATAGCAGATGTCCAGTTCCTTCTTTCCGATCTTTCCATTGGACTGATCGAGTGCTTTCTGAAAAGCCTTTAATGCTCCATCATAGTCCTCCTGCTCCATACAATTGATTCCATACTGGCGGTAGGCTTCCATGTTCTTTTCTTTTTCATTTTCGCATCCGCTCAAAAGCAGGACTGCAGTGAGTCCTGCCAGAATTGGTGTTAACCATTTATTTCTTTTCATCGATCTTTTCCTCATATATCAAAATACATAGTTAATTTAAGTATAGCAAAAGATCAACTTTCTGTATAGAGCGGATTTTATCCAAACGGACTGTGTTACATAAAATCTTCCGTCAGCTTACCGTGTTTTTCATAGTTTGTCACACGTGCGATCTGGTTCTTATCATCCACAAATACGACCTTTGGATGATGGTTCGCAGCTTCCTCCGGTGTCATCTGTGCATAACACATAAGGATGACATGATCACCGACCGCCACCTGTCTTGCAGCAGCACCGTTCAAACAGATCATTCCAGATCCCGGTTCACCTGCGATCGTGTAAGTTTCAAAACGGTTGCCATTCTCAACGTCCACGATCTGTACCATCTCATATTCTAAAATTCCGGCTGCTTCAAGCAGTTCGGTATCCACCGTAATACTTCCGACATAATTCAGATCCGCCTGTTTTACAATCGCGCGATGGATTTTTCCTTTTAACATTGTATAATTCATTTTTTCTCTCCCGATTACTTTTCAACGATAAAATTATCAATAAGACGTGTTTTTCCAATATAAACCGCAATTGCCACGAGTACGGATCCGGTGAGTTTTTGTACCGGTGTGATGGTATCAAAATCAACGACATCCACATAATCAATTTTTGCAAGTGGCTCTTTTTCAAGCTCCGTTGTAATCGCTGCACGGATAACAGAAGCGTCCGTCTCTCCCTGATCTACCAGATTCTTTCCTGTTTTTAAGCTGCGGCTTAATACCAGAGCCGCCTGTCTTTCTTCCGGACTCAGATATGTATTTCTCGAACTCTTTGCAAGACCGTCTGCTTCACGCACGATCGGGCAGCCGATAATTTTGGTGTCAACATTCAGATCTTTTACCATACGACGGATCACAGCCAGCTGCTGTGCATCTTTCTGACCAAAATATGCACGGTCCGGTGTGACGATATGGAATAATTTCAATACAACGGTCTGAACTCCCCGGAAATGGATCGGACGGGTTTTCCCACAAAGTTCTGTGGTAAGTCCGTTCATGTCCACATAAGAACAGAATCCGTCATCATACATTTCTTCCGGTTCCGGATGAAAAATAATGTCCACTCCTGCATCCTCACAAAGTTTTGCATCATGCTCCATATCTCTTGGATAACTTGCCAGATCCTCGTTTGGTCCAAACTGCATTGGATTTACAAAAATGCTGACAACCACCTTATCATTTTCTCGTCTTGCTGCGTCAATCAGACTTTTGTGTCCTTCATGCAGATATCCCATCGTTGGAACAAATCCGACTGTTTTTCCTTCTCTTTTCCATGCTTTTACTTCTGCTCTTACTTTATCGATTTCTCCGTATATCTTCATTTTCTGCTCCTTTTTCATAATTTAATACCAGGTAATGCGGAACTATTTTAAATTTACACTGGCATGTACTGTGAGTACAAATAATCGCAGGCACGCTCTCGCTGCTCATCGCTGGCAACGGTACATAAGCGACCAAAGTACGGTCGCCAAATACCGGCCGCTCTGAAGCACCTGCGAGTTACCTGTACTCACAGTACATGCCCAATTCAGATTTCAATAGTTTCGCAATTACCTGAATTTAATACAGGCGGTCGAGAATGCTCTCGTCCATCTTAAATGTATGTTCCTCGCCAGGGAATGTTCCATCTGCAACTTCCTTTCGGTATGCTGCGAATGCATTTCTCATTTCTTCGCCGACCTGTGCAAACTGCTTTACAAATTTTGGTTTCATATTGGCATACATGGCAAGCATATCCTGATATACCAGCACCTGTCCGTCACATCCTGCTCCGGCTCCGATTCCGATCGTTGGAATATGTACTGTCTCTGTGATCTTTTCTGCCAGAGCTTTTGGTACACATTCCAGTACAAGAGCAAATGCACCAGCCTCTTCTACGGCACGTGCCTCATCGAGAAGCTTCTGTGCTGCTGCTTCCCCTTTTCCCTGTACCTTAAATCCACCAAATGCGTTGACCGACTGCGGAGTAAGTCCAAGATGTGCACAAACCGGAATGGAAGCATTCACGATTGCGCGGATCTGTGGACATACTTCCTTTCCACCTTCCAGTTTCACTGCCTGCGCACGGCCTTCTTTCACCAGTCTTCCCGCATTGACAACTGCATCATATACCGAAGTCTGGTAAGACATAAACGGCATATCTGTGATCAGCAGTGTATCCTTGATTCCGCGTGCAACTGCTGCACTGTGATGGATCATATCTTCCATCGTGACAGAAAGTGTATCCTCATAACCAAGAACCACCATTCCAAGCGAATCTCCTACCAGAATTGCATTCACGCCTGCTTCATCGATCAGCTTTGCAGTAGAATAGTCGTAGGCTGTCAGCATGGAAAGCTTCTCTCCTTTTTGCTTTGCTTCCTGAAATGTTACAACTGTGTTTTTCATTTTTATTTCCTTTCCATAATCAGTCTCATCTCATCATAATCCTGCCCTGGATGCTTCTTTTCAGCCAGATCAACCAGACGGCTTCCAAGCACACGGTAGAGTCCTGCATCTTCGCTGCTTAAACAGTCCAGATGCTTTTGTACAGTCCCGGTATCCATACGTTCGATTGGTCCGGTCAGAGCCTCTTCGCAGCCTTTCTCCAGGACATTTTCCACATTACGACGCACAAGTTCTGCGGTCGCGCATACTGCTTCTTCCCTCGAAAAACCGCATTCCTCGAGCAGACGGTATCCAGTGTCCAGCACCGCGATCACATGATTGCTCAGTATGCTTGCTGCCGCATGATATTTTGGCTTGCATGCTCCATCAATCCGGCAGACTTCGTTTCCAAATGCCTCCAAAAGGCGCGAAATCACCTCTACAGCGCGAGGCTGTCCCTCCACCGTAAAAAAAGCCTTATTTAATTGTTCGTATGATGAGAATTTGTTACTGAACGGTAACATCGGATGAACCGAACAACATGATACCCCCATGTCGTCGCTTCCAGAAAATGAATCGGATGATAGTGCGCCACTACAATGACATATAATCTGATTCGTAAGAGACAGCTCTTTTATTTCTTCCCAGACCGGAACAATCCATGTATCCGGTGTCGTGATAAACAGAATCTCCGATTCACGCACCAACTGTTCCAGTGTTTCAAAATAGTCTGTCTGTGTAAATTCTGCGGCTTCTTTTGAAGCCTCAGCACTGGCATCATAATATCCCACAAGATGCGCTCCTTTCAGCCGGAAATACTTTCCAAGCGAACAGCCCACGCGCCCTGCTCCTATGATTCCTATTCTCATGCTACCACCTTCTTTCTGACCATCCGGTCGGACCTCATTCGAGTATCTGCCGGACATTATCTCTTCTGTTCGGGTGACAACACATCCTCTGCGATACAGTTTCTTTCGAATACCGTTCGAAAGAGACTATACCATATCCTTCCTGTATTTACAATCAATGTACTCATAAAAATACGCTTATGACATTTGAAAGAGCACTCCGCCCAGCCTCTCTGCATCTTCCTTTTCATGCGTAACGAGAAGCAATGTGCGATCTCCTTTATACCGCCTGATATACTCAATTGCCTTTCGCCGGTTTCTGGCATCCAACCCCTGAAAAGGCTCATCCATAACCAAAATATCGCAATCTGACATCATTGCACGCACGATTGCAACTCTTCGCTTCATACCGCCGGAAAGATTCTTTACCTTCTCTTTGGAGGCTTCTTCCAGCCCGACCAGTTTGAGATGCTCGTCTATGTGTTTTCTCTTTTCGGCTTTCTTCCAGTGTCTGGAATCCTCGCCGTCCAATGGATAGAATCCCCGGTCACACCCCAGAAGAATATTGCTCTCTGCGGAAAACTCCTCCAGAAGGCGGTTCTCCTGAAATACCATACCGATCCTTTTTCCGGAAATTCCCTGGATTTCACCATTCTCGGGCTTCAGTCTTCCGGTCAGAATGCCAAGCAATGTCGTTTTACCGCAGCCGGATTCGCCCATTACACACAGGATCCCGCCATCTGCAATCTCGAGTGACAGATTTGTTATCACTTTCTGATCTTTATAGTTAAAATCCAAATTATGCAGTCTGATACTCATATCCTATACTCCAATCTCTGATATCCCAGTTTCAAAAGCCCGGTTACCGCCTTTTCAAACAATACACTGATAAAAATAACAAGAAGCGTCCACGCAAAAAGCTCCGGTGTTGCAAGATAGATTTTCGCATGATACAGCATTTTTCCGATGGATCTGTCCGGTGTTCCAATAACCTCCGCTGCAATGCCTGCCTTCCATGCCATTCCAATTGCGATCTCAAAGGACGACACGATGTAAGGCCGCAGCTGCGGAAGATCGATCCCGATCAGTCTTTTCCACGGACGGATTCCAAAACACTCTGCAAACTCTTTCATCTGTGGATCAAGGTCGCGTATTCCATTCAAAAGATTCGTATACACAACCGGAACTACAATGAGAAACGATATAAAAACTGATAAGCCGGATGGTGAAAGCCATACCAGGCAAAGAATGATAAAAGACGCCACCGGTGCCGCCTTCACAGCTGCCATATATGGCCATAAAAGAATCTCTATCAGATGTACTTTTGCGCTGATCACCGCACAGATGCTGCCCACAAGCAGTCCAAGTAAAAACCCCTGTGCAATATGAAGAAACGAACCTGCCACTGCCTGATAAAACTCCGGCGTGTGCAAAAGTTCTCCAAAAGCCAGAAGAACATCCCATGGAGATGCAAGAAGAATCTTCTGATCGAGCATACGTGCTGCGATTTCCCACACAACAAGAACGGCAGCGATTGCTGCCGTTCTCTCTATCCATATTGTTTTATGATTTCCAATACGATTATCTTTCATAATAGAAATCGTCCGCCGGAAGTGCACCGCCGATACTTGCCGGGTTCTGCTCATACAGCACCTCAAGATATCCGCCTAACGCATCTTTCATTGAACTTCCCTCCATATATGTAATGTTACACTGTGGAATTGCTTTCTGTGCAATCGGAGCTTTTACAATATCCAGAGCCTCGATCATGGTAGAAACTTCCTCCACATGATTATTTGCAAACTCTGTAGATGCCTGATATGCATCCATAAATTCAGAAACAAGCTGTGGATGCTCTTTTGCAAAATCACTGCGAACTACAACTACACCGGTAACAAGGGAACTTCCATTGTCCAGCGCATTCCACTCATCGTTCAGGTTGACTGCAACATTTAATCCCTCTACCTGGCTCTGTGCTACAGTTACAAACGGCTGTGGAAGCATCGCAACCACTTCATCGGAAGATGCAGCCATCTCAGATACTATTTCTGTCGGCTCGGATTTCCACTCGATCGTAACATCATTTTCCGGATCCAGTCCGTTTTCTTTTAACAGATATTTCAGGGAATATTCCGGAGTTGCCCCCTGTCCGGTTGCATAAATTGTCTTACCTTTCAGATCGGAAAGACTCTTTACCGAATCACCGGTGTCCACAATATACAATACACCAAGTGTATTGACTGCAAGAACCTGCGCTTTTCCCTCTGTCTTATTGTAAAGAACACTTGCAAGATTACTTGGAACAGCCATAATATCAAGATTGCCCTGTACAAAAGCCGGTGTCAGTTCATCCGCAGAAGCAGCCAGTGTAAAATCAATATTGAGATCCGATTCCCCATTGGAAGCATCCTGAATCAGTTTTGCCATTCCCATAGATGTCGGTCCTTTTAATCCTCCAAGGCGGATCTGTGTGTCATCTGTGCTTTCTGTATTTTCTTCTGTCACAGCCTGATCTGCTGCACTCTGCGTATCTGCGCTGTTTTTCTCCTTCGCAGATGTTCCACATCCTGCCAAAGCACCTGCTGCAAGTACTGCAGACAGTGCTAATGCCAATAATTTCTTTTTCATCTTTTTCATTCTCCTTTTCTGATGGCTTCCAGTCCATCTCTGTTTATGATCTGAATCTGATTGTCCTTCGAACAGATCAGATTTCTGGCGGTAAAATCGGCAATCGTCCGAAACAGACTTGCCCTGCTTACATTCAAATATCTTGCAAACTGCTCTTTGGATGTGCCCAAAAGCACGTTCCCTTCCCGATCTGCATTGCGAAGAAGATAACATGCAAACTTTCCCTTGCAGGAATTGATTCCCATTAATTCTATTTTCTGTGCAAGATATAAAATCTTCTGATTGCACAGTGCAAGATAACGTTTCTGGAATTCTTCATCCCTGTGGATCAGCTGCCGGAATTCTTTTTTCGGAATAAACACAACACCACACTGTACCTTGCAGACAAGCTTTGTCGGCATCGCACTGTCCAAAAAGACATTACAGATCCCGAAAATGCTCCCTGCATGCTGTGTTGAAACATTCGGCTGCGTCAGTTCGTCGGATACGGTATACACATCCGCTTCTCCACTGCCAATAATTCCCACACAGGAAACACCATCGACCACATCACAGATTTCCTGTTTTCTCCGGAATTCGCGATAGACAGGATGGAAACAGGACCAGTCAATTCCCTGAAAAATCGGACATATTTCAAATGCATCAGTAATTTTTTGATTTATTTTCTCATCCATGCCTATTTCCTTTTCACAGATATTTTTCCATGTAGCACAAAAAACAGTATCACATGATACTGTTTTTTGCAAGTTTTTCTATGGAACCCGGCTGTTGTGACAGGTAAAATAGATTGTCTGATATTCTTTTCCAAGCTGTTTGAGCAATTCATTTCCCTTTTGTGCCTTTTCCTGATCGAGGTTGACAAACGGATCATCTAATACCAGAAACGGCTTTGTTTCCGGAAACATGGCATCCACAAGTGCAAGCCTCATACAAAATCCGATCAGATCCTGATAGCCGGCGGACAACCAACGGACATCGCGGTACTCTCCCTGCTCCTTCAGCTTCAATTCCATATTGGCATCCACCATCCAGGTCTGCTCCCCTGCAGATGCATTCAAATCATTATAATATCTGGCAAATCCATTGGATATCGGTGCCATATATCTGGAGGTAAACTGCTCCTTTGCGGCCTGAAGATATTCATGTGTTGTTTTCAGCAGCTCATATCTTTTCTGTTCTTTTTCCTGCCGCTTTCGAAGTTCCTCAAGCTCTGCTTCTTTCTCATCCCGAAGATCCATCTTCTCCTGCAGTTCCTCGATCTGCCCTTCATAATCTGAGATTACATTCTGGATCTTCTCTAACTCATCATCAAGGTGAGCGATCTTTTCATTTAATTCTTCCAGGGATTCTTCTGTTTTTTCCACCGGTGTCAGTGTTTCTTCCGGATGTCTTTTCCGGAAGTCCTCTTTCGCATGCGCAGCATCCTCCCAGATTCCATAAGCTGTCCTTACTGCCTCTGATTGTATTAAAAGTGCCGTAAGCTGTCCTGTAATATCTTCTTCCAATGCAATCTGGTATTGCATAAGAAACTCTGTCAGCTGTCTACGGACTTTCTCTTCCATCTCCTTTGCATGCTCATACTGCTGCTTCTTTTGTTCCAGCCGCTGCAGTTCCTGATCGCTGCTTTTTAATTCAAACAAAAGCTTCTGCTCCTGTTGTTTCTTCTCTTCATAAGCGCGTTTTTGTGCTTTCCCGTGGAACAGGAGTCCTATGCCAATGACCACTGCAATTCCACCGGTCAGAGCAAACAAAATGCCATTGCCGCGAAATACGGTCATTCCAATCAGTAACAGAATGATACCAGCTGCAACTGCTGCGATTCCTCCAGACAGCAGTCCACGGTGATTTTCTTTTGGTTCCGTTGAAACTGTCTGTTTTCCTTCTGCCAACTGTGCTTTTAACTTCTGATAGCGTTTCTCCTCTTCCGGTGTAAATGCAAAGTTCTGACCGGTCGTATGATATTCTTCCAGTTGTCTTGCTTTCTGCTGCATATGGGACAAATCCTCTGCTTGCGGAATCTCCTGCGGAAATACTTTTTTCTTTTCCAGATATGCTTCTTTTTTATTTCTCTCGTCCTCTTCCAGCTTTATATACTGCTGTCGTAAAGTCTCTTTTTTGTCTGCTTCACTGACACTGCGCAGTCTTCCCGCACAGATACGCCTCTGCTTAGATATACGTTCTTTTTCTTTTTGTTTTTCTTCTAACAGCTGCTTTTTCTCCAGATATGCCTTCTCTGCCGCATCCGATCCACGCAGGACTTCTGACAGTTCTGTGATTCTGTTTTTATTTTTCCGGATGGAACCTGATACACGGTCTGGCGTAAGCCGGTTCATTTCCTCTTTGATCCTGCTTTGTGCGGTCTCATAATTATTAATATCGTTCGTGTTTTCCACAAGATTGCCAAGCTTTGCATTGATTGCATCCGTGGAGCCGGAAAGTACCTCGCTTTGTGCGATAAATACACTTCTTCGAAAAGAACCACTGTCGAGTCCGAACAGTTCTTCTCCGATCTTATCCGAATAATCACAGCTTTCCAGATTCGTTGCCAGATCATACAAATGGAACTGGTCTGTTCTCTCTGTTTTTCCAAATGTCCTGCTGATGCGATAACGCTTGCCATTTACTTCAAAATCCAATTCTCCACCATAGGTTCCACCCTGCCATGGCAAGTATAATTTGCGTTCCTTATCCGGTGCATCCTTTGCTTTTTTGGAGTCAAATCCATAAAACATCACTTTAAAGAATGCTGCAAGCGTACTTTTTCCCCAGCCATTCGGTTGGCTGATCGTATTCACTCCATCTGCAAATTCCATCGTAAAGTCATGGAGCTTGCCAAAATTTTCAATATGACACGCTAACAGTCTCATACGAACTCCTCCCCTGACAACGCCTGAATTCCCATTCGGATCACTTCCGGCTTCATCTTTTCATCCAGATCCGATGCATACACCATACGGATAAATTCTCCTTTGAGTGACTCATCCTTTGCATACTGCTCATAATCCAGACGAAGTGTTGTCTCATCCTCTACTTTTTCAAAATAAAACAGATCCGAAAACTGTTGTGCGAGATACTCGGTATTCCGCTCTGACTCAATATCCACCGCACCGGACAATACAAATTTCACCATACTTTTTGCCGGATACTGGTTCTGTTCTATCACTTTTCGAATGCATTCCGCTGCCTCCTGCGAGGTCATGCACTGACTTACATCTACCTGCACCGTATGTAAAACCCTGCTGGAAAACGGCACAAACCGATGCACCATGGAATGCGCTTTCTCATCGATATCTATAACTACAAATCCTTTTTCACCGCACTCATCAAAGCCTCTTCCTTCCAGGCAGCCCGGATAACAATATATCCCTCTTCCGTCCAACGGCGCTTCTTTATAGCTGTGGATATGTCCGAGTGCCAGATAATCAATATTCCGGTTTTTCAGTTCATTTAATGCAATGACTTCCGTCTTGTCTTTCGTCTGATAAGTGCTGTCCTGACCGTGCAGCATTACAATATTGTAATCATCATGATCAAGTACCAGAGAATTGTATGCAGTTACCTGATTGACTGCATTCAGTTCCAGACCTGAAATCACGATCCTGCCATAACGATAGGACTTCCAGTTTTCATCAAAAAGCTTCAGATTCGCCGGAATTTCATCCAGTTTGGACAAAAAATTGTCATTGTCATGATTGCCTTTCAGATAAAGAAATGTAATGCCCGGATGCATCACAATCGCATCGCGGACCGCGTTTCTTGCTGTTGCCGATACATTTCTTGTATCAAACAGGTCTCCCGCAATCAGAATCAGCTCCACATCATGATCATTTGCATAATCAACCATTCTCATAAATGTGTTTAAGATCTCTGCCCTGCGTTCTTTTGCCTGCTCTGTCGACAAATTTGCCGTCATTTTTGAATCCAGATGCAGATCCGCACAATGAATCAGTTTCATATCCTCACCCTTTCCCAAATCAAAAATACAGGAACTTTGGATGTTCTCTCCTGCAGTTCCTGTATTCGTATCCATACTGTCTGTTATTTATGCTTCTGCTTTATCTTCGATTTCTGCGCAGCCTCTCATCGTAATGAGCGGTCCGCCTTTCTTTTCGATAAAATCTTTTGTAATTGTTACACTGCCGATATTATCATCCTTCGGAATCTCATACATAATGTCCAGCATAAAATCTTCTATGATCGCACGAAGCGCACGCGCTCCTACTTTCTTCTCTTTTGCACGCTTTGCAATTGTGTGAAGTGCTTCATCATCAAATTCCAGTTTTACCTCGTCCATAGCCAGTAACTTCTGATACTGCTTGATGATCGCGTTCTTCGGCTCACGCAGGATGCGCACAAGCATATCTTCCGTCAATGCCTCCAGCGAGAATAAAATTGGAAGTCTTCCCAAAAACTCCGGTATCATTCCAAAATTCCGCACATCTTCTACGGTAACCTGTTCCAGGAGATTCTCTTCTTCGTCATATTTATCCTTCAGGTCAGCTTTAAATCCGATGGATGCCTCTTTATTCAGACGTTCCTTGATGATCTCTTCCAGATCCGGAAAAGCTCCGCCACAGATAAACAAGATGTCTTTGGTATCCACTGTTGTCATCGGAACCATGGCATTTTTGCTGCTTGCTCCTACCGGGACTTCCACTTCTGCTCCTTCTAAGAGCTTTAACATTCCCTGCTGTACCGATTCTCCGCTGACATCACGCTGATTGGTATTCTTCTTCTTTGCGATCTTATCGATCTCATCGATAAAGATAATACCATGCTCTGCGCGTTCCACATCATTATCTGCTGCTGCAAGAAGCTTACTTACAACACTTTCAATGTCATCACCGATATATCCTGCCTCTGTCAGGGAGGTCGCATCCGTGATTGCAAGTGGCACATCCAGTAATTTTGCTAATGTTTTCACAAGATATGTTTTTCCGGAACCGGTTGGTCCGATCATCAGCATATTGGATTTTTCAATTTCCACACCATCATCTGTGTTCTCCATGATACGTTTGTAATGGTTATATACAGCAACCGACATGACCTTCTTGGCATGCTCCTGCCCAACTACATATTCATCAAGACTTGCTTTGATCTTATGCGGTGCCGGGATAGAATGAATATCAAGTACCGGTGCCTTTTTCGGTTCTTTCTTTTCCTTTTTCTTTTTGAGTTTCTGACTGTTCGGAATTGAATTCTGAAGATCCGAAAGATTGATCATGCTGATATTCGGCATGGAACCTAAGTTCATATTCATCATATCATTCATATTGATTCCTGAACTGTTCATGGAATCAAATGTTTTCTGCATACAATCCCTGCAAATGCAGATATTGTTCGGAATATGTATCATTTTACCTGCTACATGCTCCGGTCTGCGGCAGATATAGCAGACATCTTCGTATTCATTATCATCGTTATTCTGGTTAGAATCTATATCCATTAATTTATCATCTGACATACAAAAAACCGCCTTTTCTTATTTTGTATAACTGTATACCTGTATCCACATACAAGCTGGTTATGCAAAGCCCTCTGACCAGGCTGAGACTATAAGCAATTATACGTCAGCCCTCTCCGAAACTCAACTAAAATTCGTAGATTTAATACTTTCTTTACGAATCTGATTCCTCAAGCAGGCGTTCCACAAGTCTTACACACTCTGCCGCATCTTTGGAATATCCATCTGCACCGATCTCATCTGCAAAATTCTGTGTAATGCATGCCCCACCAATGATCACCTTGCTCTCGCAGTGCTTTTCTTTGCACATTTCAACTACATCCTTCATGCGCATCATCGTTGTAGTCATCAGTGCTGACAAACCGATAATCGCCGCATGCTCCTTTATTGCTGTTTCAATGATGTCTTCTGCCGGAACATCTTTTCCCATATCGATGACATTATACCCGTAATTCTTCAGCATCAGAACGACCAGGTTCTTTCCGATATCATGTATATCCCCTTCAACCGTGGCAATCACAAGCGTTGGCATATCTGCTCCGCTGTCTTTCCGCTCTAGCATCGGCTCTAAATAATCAATCGCCAGTTTCATCGTATTGGCACTTCCGATCAGCTGAGGCAGGAAATACTTTTTCTTGTCAAACAGCACTCCGACTTCATTGATTGCAGGAATCAGATCATCATTAATGATGTCTTCCGGCTTCTTCCCGGAAGACAGTTCTTTTTTCACTTCATCCAGGATTGTTCCTTTATTTCCCTTTAATACTGCCTGAAAAACCGCGCTTCCCTTACTCCCGGAATCACTGCTTCCCGAAACATCCGCATTCTCTTTCTTTACCACAACCGTTTCAAATCTGGCTTTTTCCTCTGCCAGACGGTTCATCCGCTCAATATAGCGAATATCACTGTCCGGTCTATGTAAAAGAAGATCCGATGAAAAAGCTCCATTCATCAGAATTTCCTGGGATGGATTGGCGATTGCCATCGTAAGCCCTTTACAGATTGCCATTGTAAGAAATGCCGTATTTACATAAATTCGCTCCGGCAGTCCAAAGGATATATTGGAAAGTCCGCAGATGGTAGGAAGTTTTTTCTCATCCTTACAATATGCGATTGTGTCAAAACATTCCCTTGCGGCCTCCGGATTTGCTCCAATCGTTGCAACTAATCCGTCTACGACGATATCTTCATGCGCAAGCCCCTCCTGCAATGCACGGTCATAAACTGCATTGATAATGGCCTTTTTCTCTTCTCCGTCTTTCGGCAGTCCCTCATCAGAAACCGGAAGCAGGATAAACATCGCGCCATACTTCTTTGCAACCGGAAGAAGTGCTTCAAGCTTTGCAGATTCCATACTAATGGAATTGATCAGTGCTCGTCCCGGGTAAATCCGAAGTGCAGCTTCAATTACTTCGACATAGCTCGAATCAATACATAACGGACAATCTACGGTAGAAGAAACCTCATAAATGACTTTCTGCATCATCTCTTTTTCATCAATACCATTCATTCCCATATTGATATCAAGTATCCGTGCTCCATTCTCTTCCTGCTGTCTGGCCATTTCACGTACAAGATCTAATTTTCCTTCGCGAAGTTCTGCCTGAAGCTTCTTTTTACCAGTCGGGTTGATTCGCTCACCAACCACCATAAAGTTGCCATCCAGGCTGACTTCCACACTTTTCCTTTCGGAGGTCAAAATACTTCTGTGATGTGCAAGCGGTGTATGCACTTCCATTCCTTTCACCTGCTTGGCCAGTGCCCTGATATGTGCCGGTGTTGTTCCACAGCATCCTCCAACGATCGCCGCACCAGCTTCAACCAGCGAAACTCCCGCCTGTGCAAACTCCTCCGGGGTTGTCCGGTAGATCGTCTTTCCATCAATCAGCTCCGGGAATCCGTTATTTGGTTTTGCAAGGATCGGAATCGTTGCATACTCTGCCATTTTTGCAACAAGTGGTGCCATCTCTGCCGGGCCTGTGGAACAGTTCACTCCGATCACATCGGCTCCCAGTGACTGTAATACTACCACAGCAACTTCCGGCGTCGTTCCAAACAGCGTCCTTCCATCTTCGTTGTAAGTCAGTGAAACCATGATCGGAAGATCCGAAACTTCACGGATTGCAATGACTGCCGCACGACTCTCCTGAAGGCTCATCATCGTCTCTACTACAAACAGATCCACGCCTTCATCATCCAGGATACGGGCCTGTTCTTTATATACATCTACCAGTTCCTCAAACATAAGGTCTCCCAGTGGAAACAGCTGTTTACCGGTCATCGTCATATCTCCGGCAACATATGCCTTCCCACCGGCAGCCTCTTTACTGATTTTTACAAGATCACGGTTCATCTGCTCAAGTCTGTCCGAAAGATCATATTCTTCCAGTTTGATGCGGTTTGCAGTAAATGTCGGTGCATAGAGAATCTGTGTTCCTGCCTCTACATACCGTTTCTGAAGATCGATCATAATCTCTTTATTATCTAAAATCCATGCCTCCGGACAGACGCCCATTGGCATTCCTTTTTCCATCAGATTGGTTCCTGTGGCACCGTCTAAGATTACCGGTCCGTCTGCGATCAGCGCATTCAATTCTTCTCTTGTCATCTATTCTATCCTCGCTATCTGCTTTCTCTGCAAGTTCTATCTTCACATTTTATAAAATTCGTCTATAATAATTAATGCTAACAGATATAATGTATAAGAAAGGATTCTTTATGTCAAATATTAAATTAATCGCCCTGGATCTCGATGGAACACTTTTTACCACCCAGGGAACGATTTCATCTCATACAATTGACGTTTTAAACCGTGCGAAAGATGCGGGGATCGAAGTGATCATTTCAACCGGCCGGCCTTTCTGCGGTCTTCCATTTGAACAGATCAGCCAGACCAGCATCCGATATGCCATCACGGCAAACGGAGCTGCCGTCTATGAAATCGCCGAAAAGAACTGCCTCTTTGAAAATCCAATGAATCCGGAAATGACCATTCCAATCCTGAACTATCTGCTGTCCAAAGACATTCACATGGATGCCTTTATCCACGGAGATGGTTTCTCCCCTTCGGACAGGCTTTCCATTGCCCAGGAACTGATCATTCCGGATTCACTGAAAAAATATATTATCAACACCAGAACCCGTGTGGATGATTTTGCAGGATTCATACAGAAGAACCGGCTTCCAATCCAGAAAATGACCTTAAATTTCTCTGCGCTGCCAGACGGCACCTTAAAAGACCGCGAGGATGTGAAAAAATACCTGTTATCCACCAGAATACTGACGGTCGTAAGCGGCGGCTACCACAACCTTGAATTTACAAAAGCAGGCGTCACAAAAGGCACAGCCTTAACACAGCTTGCCGAAAAACTCCAGATTCCAATCGCACAGACCATGGCGGTTGGAGATACCGAGAATGACCTTTCTATTCTAAAAGCAGCCGGTCTTGGCGTCGCCATGGGCAATGCACCTGCAGATATCAAAGCTGCTGCAGATGCTGTCACATGCTCCAACGATGAGGATGGCGTTGCTTTTGCCATCGAAAAATATGCACTTTCCTAAAACAGAGAAGACGAGGCTAGATTGCTTCGTCTTCTCTTAAAATGGTCAGATTTTTCTTCAGTGACCGGATCGTCTGATCCACTTCCTGTCTTGTATTTTCCCTTCCAAGTGTAAAACGGATCGTTCCAACTGCATATTCGTCCGGTACACGGATTGCCTCTATCACATGTGAGATCCTCGTCTGTCCGGTACTGCACGCCGACCCTGCGGATGCACAGATCCCATCTTCCTGAAGCAGCGTCAAAAGCGATGTTGCATCCACACCACCAAAGCTGATATTAATATTTCCCGGAAGCCTCTGATACGGATGTCCATTAATCCTCACCTGTTCAAATTCGCGCAGGAGACGATCCATAAAGTAATTACGAAGCCGTATCTCCCTCGCCCGGTTCCGTTTCATCTGAAGCACTGCAATCCGTAATGCTTCTGCCATTCCCACAATTCCAGGTACATTTTCCGTTCCTGCCCTTTTTCCTTTTTCCTGCGCTCCGCCATGGATAAAAGACGGAATTTTCACGCCTTCATGCACATACAAAAAGCCAACCCCTTTCGGTCCATGAAACTTATGCGCGCTGGCACTCATCAGGTCGATCGGTTCTCTTCTTACAGAGATTGGAATCTGTCCGACTGCCTGCACAGCATCGGTATGAAACGGAATCTTCCGGTATCTTGCAATTCTGCCGATCTCATGCACCGGTTCAATCGTTCCGATTTCGTTATTTCCATACATCACTGTTATCAGCGTTGTTTCCGGCGTAATGGCCTGCTCCAGTTCTTCCATGCTCACCAGTCCCTTTTCATCCACTTCAAGATACGTGACCTCATAGCCGAGCTGCTCCAGATAAGCACAGGAATTCAGCACGGCATGATGCTCAATTGCAGATGTGATGATATGTTTTCCCTCTGATTTATATTCACCGGCAATACTTTTTATTGCCCAGTTATCTGATTCACTGCCTCCCGAAGTAAAAAAAATCTCCTCCGGTCTGGCATCGATACAGTGTGCGATCACCTCCCTGGCATGCGACACTGCAGATCTTGCCTCTTCTCCAAGTTCATATGCGGTAGACATATTTCCGTATTTTTCTGTGAGATATGGCTGCATAGCCTCTCTTACTTCCGGTAGTACACTCGTTGTCGCCGCATGATCGAAATAAATCTGTTTACTCATACGCAGCCCCTTTATATCATATATTTAAATTAAATGCACCATATGGAGTTCTTCCATGACTTTCATCCAGAAACTGAAAAATCCTCTGATCACAGGAACCCTTTTTTTAACTGCCGCAGGTGTTTTAAGCCGTATCATCGGCTTCTTCTATAGAATATTCCTCTCACGCACAATTGGTGCAGAAGGACTGGGGATCTATCAACTCGTATTTCCTGTCATGGCCCTTTGCCTTTCCCTGACCGGTGCAGGTATCCAGACCTCTCTTTCCCGCTTTGTCGCTGAAGAAACTGCAAAAGCAAACGAAGCAGGAGCCCGTCTGTATCTGATGATCGGGCTCCTGCTCTCCTGTGGTCTCTCTGTTTTGGTCTCATTTGTCATCTGCCGGAATGCAGCACTTATCGCATGCAGACTTTTAGAAGAACCGCGCTGCGAAAGCCTGCTTTGCGCCATGACTTTCTGTCTCGTTCCTGCAAGCGTGCATGCCTGCATCAACGGTTATTATTATGGGAAGCAAAAAGCACTGATTCCCTCCGTCAGCCAGCTGGCAGAACAGGTTGCACGCGTTGCCGGTGTCTATCTGATCTACAATATTGCTTCCGATCATGGTTCCACGCTCCGTCCGATCGATGCGATCTGGGGAATCGTCATCGGAGAATTTTTTGGAATGCTCATCTCTGTAACTGCTGTCGGTTTCCATCACTTTTCCGGAAGTCTGAAACAAAGCACACGGGCACTCATCATTATGGCTGTTCCACTGACCGCCAACCGCGTCCTGATCAACCTTTGTTCGAGTGTGGAAAATCTGCTGATTCCAAGACAGCTGCGCCTGTTTGGCTATGATTCTGCCAATGCCCTGAGTGTCTACGGAATTCTCACCGGAATGTCGCTTTCGATCATTCTGTTTCCCACCGTACTGACCAATTCCGTATCCGTTCTTCTGCTTCCTGTCATATCCGAAGCAAAAACGAAAAAAAATACTGCTGCGATCCACCATGCCATCACCAGCGCCATCTATTACGGCTTACTGCTCGGCTTTGCTTTTACGCTGCTGTTTCTTTTCACCGCAGATTTTATCGGTAACCGGATTTTCTGCAATACTCTGGTCGGAACTTATATCAAGATCTTAAGCTGGATCTGCCCGTTCATGTATCTGAATGCCCTGTTAAGCAGCATTCTGCATGGACTTGGCTATCCAAAAATTCCGTTTTACATTAATCTTCTCGGATGTGCGATCCGAATTGTCATAATCTGGGTGTTTATCCCTCTATACGGAATCCGCGCCAGTCTTTCCGGCATGCTGATCAGTCAGATTGTTATGGCTCTGCTTTGTATTTTCTCACTTCGGAAGCTCGCCTGATTCAATGGCAAACAACGGATCGAGCGCTTTCACTTTTCCACTGGAAAGCAGACGCACAGACTCTCCATCCACAAGTTCCGTGCAAAGGATCGGTGAACACAGCGAAGGGGCATGGGTTTTGATATATTCCAGATCCAGTTTTAACATTTTCTGCCCTTTTTTCACCTTCTGTCCATCCTTTACAAACACCTCAAATCCGTTTCCATTCAATTTTACCGTATCGATTCCTACATGGATGAGAAGCGCCGTTCCATCTGAGGTTGTAAATCCTATGGCATGCTTCGTTTCAAATACAAACGTTACTTCACCATCCTCCGGTGCAACAACGTATTCCTCTGTTGGTGTTACGACCACACCATCTCCCATCATTTTCCCTGCAAAGCCTTCATCCGGGGCTGTCGAAAGTTCTGCTGCGATTCCGGTGATCGGACTGGCGATGACTTTTACTTTCTTCTCGACTTCTTCTGGTTCTTCCACATGGTCCGATACATTTTCCAGATAATCTTCAAAGTTGGACTTGATAACCGTTACTCTCGGTCCGTAAATGATCTGTACACCATTGCCTTTATGCACCACACCGGATGCTCCGGTTGCCTTTAATATATTGTCATCCACAAGTTCTGCCCGGTAAACCGTACAACGCAGTCTGGTCGCACAGCAGTCCACATCCGAGATGTTATCTTTTCCTCCTAGTCCTTTTAAAATTCCTGCTGAAATCTTATCCTGGGAATCCGTTTTTTCTTCCTGTCCCTTTCTTTGATCAACATCCGCCCTGGTATATAATTTCACTTCATCCGAATTCTCCCGTCCAGGTGTTTTCAGATCCATTTTCCGGATCAAATAAGAAAAAAGGAAATAATACACGAAGAAATACACAGCTCCGACAACCAGGATCCAAAGCCAGCTTGTCTTTCTGTTTCCCTGTAGGATTCCAAACAAAAACAGATCTATGAATCCTCCGGAAAATGTCATTCCTACTCCGACCTGAAATACATGCATAAGCATATAGGCAAATCCGGCAAGTACACAATGGATTCCATATAATAACGGAGCTACAAATAAAAAGGTAAACTCAAGCGGCTCCGTAATACCCGTAATCATCGAAGTCAACGCAGCCGATAAGAGCAGTCCGGAAACTGCTTTTTTCTTCTCCGTTGCCGCAGTGCGGTACATTGCAAGCGCTGCACCCGGAAGTCCGAAGATCATAAGTGGAAATTTTCCGGACATAAATCTTGTAGCAGAAACGGTAAAATGTGTTACTGACGGATCCGACAGCTGTGCGAAGAAAATATTCTGAGCTCCCTCGATCGTCTGTCCGCCTACTTCAAATGTTCCGCCTACAGCAGTCTGCCAGAATGGCAGATAAAACACATGATGCAGTCCAAATGGAATCAGCAGACGTTCCATAAATCCATACACCCACGTTCCCACATATCCGGATCTTAATACCAGATCCCCAATTGCATAAATTCCGGACTGGATCGCCGGCCAGATAAAATACATCAGAATGCCAACACCCACATACACAATCCCGGAAATGATCGGCACAAATCTGGTGCCTCCAAAAAAGGATAATACCTGTGGAAGCTCGATCCGGTAAAACCGATTGTGAAGTGCAGCCACACCAAGTCCGACCAGAATTCCCCCAAATACCCCCATCTGAAGGGATTCAATCCCGCAGACATCAGTTACCGCACCGGAAAGCATTGTTTCCTTTCCACCGTTCGACAGAATGAGTGCTGCAATCGAAGCATGCATGATAAAAAAAGAAATGACCGCCGCCAGTGCAGCAACCTCTTTCTCCTTTTTCGCCATTCCAATTGCAACACCCATTGCAAAAATAACCGGAAGATTGGTAAAAACAATATTTCCTGCAGCATTCATTACCTGAAGAATCTGATTAAGTATCGTACCAGGCCCCATGAATCTAAGCAGTCCGTATGTTTTTAACATCGTTTCATTGGTAAATGATCCTCCGAGTCCCAAAAACAGTCCTGCTACCGGAAGAATCGCGATTGGAAGCATAAACGATCTTCCAACACGCTGTAAAATTCCAAAAATCTTGTCTTTCATATTGCACCTCGTTTGATAAATTCATATATAGTGTATCCAATTTTCGGAATTCATATAACTATGCTATAACGTAAAAAAGGGGCTGTGAAAAAAGAATAGTCCCGCATAAAAAAGAAAGACCAAGAGTTTTGCAATGAACTCAAGGTCTTTCTTTGTGTTATAATTAACTTACCATGAAAATTAATAACATAATCTATTCTAACCCAAAACAGGCAGTTTTGCCAATACTAATTCAAGATTATCTGGACATTTGTGATCCGGTGCTGACATTTGACAGATTTATGGGAGAAATCGAACTGGAGAAATATCTGAAAAATATTCCGCAACATCATACAGGAAGACTCAGATATGACCCGGTCAGCAT
>NZ_VUNI01000058.1 GCF_009695765.1 Roseburia porci | reverse complement strand
TTTTATTTACCGTCCTCCCACACCACCCGGCATACGGTTCCGTACCAGGGCGGTTCTTTAGTTTTCACTAACTATTAGATAATAGTCAAGCATGGATGTATATCCCAGCTTGGCTATTATTTTCTTTGAAAAGATTTGGTTCAAGGCTTTCGCCATTCTCCAGTAACCTTTTCTACTATAAGCAAGTTCCTTGACTTTCCAATCTTCTAGCCCCAGCGCTTTCAGCATTCGATATTTTGTCTTGATTCTCTTCCATTGTTTCCAATAGACTGCTCGGATTCTCCGTCTTGCCCATTCATCCGTTTTTATGAGAAGTCCTTTCATGTCTGCCAGCCTGAAATATTCCACCCAGCCTTGCACATACTCTTGATATTTCTTCTCACGTACTTCATTGCTAATGCCTTTATTTCGGTCGGTGAGTTCTCTGATTTTGTCTTTCATCTTAATTACCGACTTTGGATGTATTCTTAATCTGCATTTTCCCTTATGTCTATAAAAGGAATAGCCAAGATACTTGACCTTGCTGATGTGTGCCACCTCTGTTTTCTTCCGATTAACTTTGAGGAATAGTTTTCCTTCTATAAACGGAATAATGTTTTCTAAGGTTCTTTCTGCACTTTTCCTGCTTTTGCAAAAAATCATACAGTCATCTGCATAGCGGACAAATCTATGTCCTCTACGTTCCAGTTCCTTGTCCAACTCATTTAGCATTACATTACTAAGTAACGGACTAAGCGGACCACCTTGTGGCATACCGACCTCTGTACGTTCAAACATTCCATTTGCGATTACTCCCGCATTCAGGTATTTGTGTATTAAAGATATCACTCTGCCATCTTTGATGGTTTTTGACAATACTTCTATCAGCTTACTCTGGCATACGGTGTCGAAGAACTTTTCCAAGTCCATATCTACCACATATACATAACCATCGTTTACATGCTTTTGGCATTGTCTAAGGGCATCGTGTGCTCCTCGCTTTGGCCTGAATCCAAAACTGTTCTCTGAGAATTGCTCCTCATAGATTGGCGAGAGTTCCTGTGCTATTGCCTGTTGTACAACTCTGTCAACAACAGTTGGAACTCCAAGCTTTCTGAACTCGCCTTTTGTTTCCTTGGGTATTTCTACCCTTCGAACCGGGGTAGGTTTATATTTTCCTTCCCTTATCTCCTGGATTAAGGATTCCTGGTTTTCTCTAAGGAAGGGCAGAAGTTCATCCACCTGCATACCATCGATTCCGCCTTTTCCTTTGTTTTTCCTGACTTGCTTATAGGCGTTGTTAAGATTGTCTTTTCGCAAAATCAGATCCAGAAGATTGTTCGTCCAATAGTCTGTGATGACACCGCTCTTTTCAGTAATCTTAGAGTAGTCGAACACTTCTGCATACTCTTTCTGTTCCGCAGATACCATTTGCAGATAGTCTTCCATATGAAGTTGTCTGTTCTTAAATCTACTTTCAGTTACATTCATTGCTTGTGTCTCCTAAAGTTCAGCCCTTCGCCGATGTCTTAAGCCATCGGTTTACTATGGCTT
>NZ_VUNI01000056.1 GCF_009695765.1 Roseburia porci | reverse complement strand
ATAAAAAATAGGCTTCGCCTATTCAACTCCCCTGCCCCTCAATCTTGAGGGGTGGGGTTTTCTTTTGCTTCATTTTTCTACATAATAGACATATGAATATCTTACAAACAATCTTTACAGACTATTATGAAGAAATCAAATATACTCTTCATCCCAGACCTTCTGAGATGGAAAATATCGAAAAAATGATCAACTGTGGGGATCCTTCTTTTGGTGGCGCTATGTATGGCTGCCCACACTGTGGAAAACTTAAGTTCGTTCCTTTTCGCTGCCACAGCCGTTTCTGCCCCACCTGCGGTAACAAGTATTCTATGGATCGTACTACGTCCATGTCTTTTAAACTGATTAACGTCCCGCACAGACACTGTGTCTTCACGATTGATGAAAATCTCCGTGATTTTTTTCTTCAAGACAGAACTCTGCTTCATTGCCTTTTCCATTCTGTTGCCAGCGTTGTTTCCCGTATGTTCTTTAAAATGAATAAATCCAGAAATTTCACTCCTGGCTATATCATGGTTCTTCATACTTTTGGCAGGGATCTCAAATGGAATCCACACATTCACTGTCTGATTTCCGAAGGTGGCTACAGCGATGACGGGGTTTGGCGACATATCACACACTTTAATTATACATACCTCCGAAATGCTTTTCGTACCGCATTACTTAACGAAATGGAAAGTCTGCTTGACCCCTCTTTCAAGAAGGTCAAAGCCTTATGTTATTCAAAACACAAACAAGGCTTCTATGTATATGCCAAGCCTAATAAATGCGATCCTAAAACCGTAGTGAAATATATCGGACGCTATCTTGGTCGACCAGTTATAGCTACATCACGAATTGATAAATATGACGGTGAGTTCGTTACCTTCCATTACAATCGCCACGAAGACGAAAAGTATGTCGAAGAAACTCTCCCTGCTATAGATTTCATAAAACGGTTAATCAGACACATCCCTGAAAAGCACTTTAAAATGATTCGATATGGTGGAATCTATGCCCGCCACCGTGAAATTGACAAGCATCTGCATCGTGCTATAGCGAAAGAAAAACATCGCGTTTTTCGTAGTTTCAATCAGTGGCGTATCGCTATTCTTTCTTCTTTTGGTTATGACCCTTTACAATGTCCTGATTGCAAACACAAAATGGAGTTTCTTGAGCTCTACTACAATCATCAGCGCGTTTCTCTCGAAGAACTTTACGAGAAAGCAATGTCCAAATCTCGTGGAAAACGTTCCTCCGCATGAATTCTAATGATATAATCTCTCTGAAAGGAGATTTCCATTTATGAAACCTGATATCGAGGAACTGCGCAGAAAATACATTGAAAATCCCCCAGAAGGTATGACATCCAAGGACATTCGCCATATGAGCGAGGATGAACTTCTGGATATGGATTATTTCTTAAATGATGACGAACTTGATGACGATTTCGGTGAAGAAGGTTTCTACATCTTCTAAACTGACAATCGTTTATTTGTCATGCTCGCCTTTGTGCGGGCTATTTTCAATTCAACAGAACGCCAAAGGCGATCTTTCCTATAAAG
>NZ_VUNI01000055.1 GCF_009695765.1 Roseburia porci | reverse complement strand
CTAAGACTTCCCATACCTAAAATAGGCTTCGCACCTTGAAAATTCAATACTTCAGCTAACAAAATAGCAATTTATGCCACCACAGCCTCTGGATGGAGTGCATTACGCAGATATTTCGGTAGTCTTGCTTCGAAATCAGCAGTAAAAGCTGTCAATTGCTCATCACTGAGCTTTAAGATTTCCTGAAGGCTTGCCATTAAGGCATCCATCAGAATGCCAAGTGATCTGCTAAAAGTAATGTCTGCCATTTCATCAACAAGGAAGAAGAACAACTCGCCAAGAGTTCTCTGATCTTCATTTTGACGCTGCTCCATTGCAAGTAACATATATCTGGTAAACACAATGGCCACGTGGGCCGTCAGTGCATCATAGGATAAACTATGGCATTCTCCAATCAGATTCAGCATAGATTTGCAGGTTTTGAAGAAAACCTCAATCTGCCAGCGCTTTCCATAAATACGGATAATCTCTTCTTCGGAAAGGGTCGTATCTGTACAGATAAAAGCAAGCCAGTCCTTGCGATTCGCTTTGTTCCTTACGCAAACGATTTTCGCTGGAATAGGATTCTCCTTTCCTACCATAACGTCAACAGAAAGCAGATACTTTGATCTGCCACGGCGTTTTTTGTTCCGGGAATAGATCTCTTTGATATTCAACTGCTCACCACAGTATGAATATTTGATACGGCTGCTTTTCTTAATCATAGCAATCACATCCATATCTTTTGAATGGATGGCTGTGATCTGTGCTGGGTTGGAAAACCAGGAGTCAAAAAGGACATAATCAGCTTTCAGTCCTGCACTGAGGGCAGTATCCAACAGGGTCATCATTGCTTCTGGCGCTTTTGTCTGAGCAAGCATGCGTCTTTTCCCTGCAATAGTTCTGTTATCAAAGTCCTTTACCGGACCGATGATATTTGTATCTTTTGCAGATGCTAACAGGCAGCTGTTTACCGGAATCAGTGTATTCCCATCACTCCAGCTTAAGGTAAGCATCCGAAAACCTTTTTTGAAATGCATGTCAGTGTGGTCAAAAACCTTTGATGCCAGTTCTGTTTTCTTGCAGCTGGTACGATTAAAAAGGCTGTCATCAATGATGAAAACATTTTTCCTGTTATCATCCGTTAGATCTTTGAGATCATTATTTACGATATCCGCAGCAAGAAGAGAAGTAAAACGGAGCCAGTTTGTTTTTACCGAATTAAGGAAACGATAAAAAGTGTTCTTTGAAAAATCTTCCTTAAAAGAGCCAGTCCGTTGCTGCATATACATACTTCTTCCGACAAAAATGTTGCTGAGTTTGTAACGAAGCAGAGAAACAGGTGAAACACCTTTTTCTTTCATCCCATTACATCTGGCAAGAAGCTTGCCAACATGATGTTTGGAAAAAAATCTCTGAACACAGTCAATTAAGTCGTTCTCATCGAAATGGTTTTGTGGTATACTGGACATGGCATAAATCTCCTTTGTTAAAATGGTTTCTAGTCAATTCCATTATACCAAACAGAACAGGTTTATGCCTTTTTTATTGGCTGAAATATTGAATTTTCAAGGTTCAACACATCGTATCGGTGTGGGAAGTTTTAGT
>NZ_VUNI01000054.1 GCF_009695765.1 Roseburia porci | reverse complement strand
AAGTTTGAAACAAACAAGCAGAGGACAGCCTAAAAATAAAGAGCATAGCAAATAAACCGCCTAAGCAGTCGGTTTTAAAAATTGAATATATACACAACACCTAATCAGGTAACAGGAACAACATCATCTTTGATAATGTAGCCTCGCTGCTTCATTAAATTAAGTGCCTGTGAAGTAGTCAATACTTTGGATTTATTCACAGGTCGCGATTCAAGAAAACCTTCAGGCGTATATGGTTTTAGATCTGTGAGTATGTGCCAGATAGCGGTCAGGATCATACGACAGATGGCAATGATAGCTTTCTTGTGACCACGACGTGCTTTTATACGTCGATAACGGTTTGTAAATTCTGGGTGTTTCTTGGATTTGATTAAAGCATTTGCAACTTGCACCAAAACTGGTTTAAAATAAGAACCAGCACGGGAAATCCTAGTGGATTTGATTTTATGATTGCTTTGATCATTACGGGGACAACATCCAGCCCATGATATGAGGTTTTTAGCTGTGGGGAAGACAGACATATCACCTCCGATTTCAGAAAGCACCTGAATAGCAGTCATTGGGGTCTTATCGAATCCAGGTACGGTTCGTATAAGATTGAGAATGCTTTCATACTTATCACTGAGACGAAAGATTTCCCGTTCTATTTCTACTTTGTGCATTTCTAATTCATCAATGTGATTTAAACATTGTCTGAGCTTTACAGCTTGTTCTTTGGATATGGCACCATCAACAGCAGCTTGTATTTCTTCGGTAGGAGTCTTACATCTGCTATCCACAAAAGGTGACACATCAAATGTTTCCCCAGGGTGTTGTAAAATCTGTTCCGTAATGGAACGGGAGGATTTACCAAATATATCAGAAAAGACATCATCCAGTTTTAAGTTAGAAACAGTAAGACAGTTATGAGCACGATTCTTCTCACCGGTGATCATACAAGTGAGTTTGAAACGGTATCTTACTAAATCTCTTAATTCACGGATGTCAGCCGGTGGAATAAAGGAAGGTTTTACCATTCCACACATATATAGGTCACAAATCCATTTAGCATCCTTGCGGTCAGTCTTGTTGCCTTTTTGCGGTTTGGTATATTTGGGGTGGGAAAGAGTAACCCAGATGTTATTCTTCTCCAGGACATTAAAAACAGGGATCCAGTACTTACCGGTAGATTCCATGCAGACATCCGTACAGTTGTATTTGGAAAGCCAGTCACACAGCTCCTGCAGACCTTTGGTAAAGGAAGAAAAGCGGGCTTCTTTATACTCGGTACGTTTCAGGGAATCAGTTATGCCGATACAGGCATAGATCCAGGTTTTGTGGACGTCAAGACCACAACAGTTATTTTTGAGAATTTTAAACGACAATAAAAGTACCTCCTGATGATTTATCGTTATAAAACTGACAGTGACTGGTCATCCGGCAAAATCGAGTCGACTTTGGAAGAGATAAGTTTACGGGCTACGTTATGCGCCAATCATTGATGCCTTAACGGATGACCGACAACAAATAATTATACGAGGTTGCCGCTATACAGCCCCGCCACTCACCTCCACGTGTTCTGTAGTGTGTCAGTCTTATAGGTAAATAATATCAGAAGGAATATAAATTAGAAAAGCGGAAGTTAGCCAAAGTGTTTCATGACGCATTGGTGCCTTTCGCAGAAAGGCGGATTATAATTATG
>NZ_VUNI01000053.1 GCF_009695765.1 Roseburia porci | reverse complement strand
TAGGCAATTGCGAAACAAGTTCGCAATCTTGATTGAAAACAAGGATAGACTCCTGCATTGCAAGATTCTTAGAATGGAAGGTGGCGGTCATTAATTTGTGGCATGACAAAAAGGCTTCCTAGTTACTACGAAGCAGAAAAATTTATAAAATCTCAATTTTAAGCAATCAAAGGCTTAAGACTTCGGATGTATTGATGTTGATGAATTTTATCAGCAACGATTACTGTAACAAGTTGGGCAATGCCAGCCAAAAGTAAATCGGCATGAAGCGTTTTTTCGTTCTGGGTTTTACGGTTAGCTACGCAAAAGCTGTCTTTAAAGTGGTTGATGGACTTTTCAACGTTTACACGGATTTTATATGTTTCTTCCCATTCTGCTGAACCTCGTTCCACTCCGGGATAGGCACGAAGATTCTTTTCGGGATAAACGTAAATCATTCTTCCACAGGAAGATGTTGTGCAGGGATTATCACAATGGCATACACGGCGTTTTGTTTTATCCGCTTTATTGTATTCCCATTTCATTTTCGGGCAGACAAATTTCATCGTGGGAATTTTGCTTTTTAAGTGTGATTTACTACCTTCCCTTTTCATAGGAAGTGAAGGATCATGAGGACAACAGGGAACACCATTTTCGTTGATGGTATAACCATTATCTTCCATAGAAAGTTTTACGCGGAGAGGAATAAATGCTTTTTCAAATCCAATTTCACCGAAAAGGGATTTGTAGATTTCAATCGTGTCAAAAGCAGCATCACCAAGAAAAGTCTTAGGGGCGATAAGCGGATGCTTCTGAAAGAAATCAATCAGAACAGGAAGCAGGGCTTTTGAATCGGCAAGAGATTTATCCTCATCAGGAGAGACAGATTTCTTTTCCACAACGATGTCCGGATGAGCCTTTAGGAACTCTTTGTTATAGAAAGTGATATCACGGACAATGCCAAGCCCATTGGTTACAATGCCGAACTTATAGGCATAGCAGAAATGGCCGTTGATATACATCTGCTGGATTGCCTGATTCGAAGCAGCATGCGTAGGCATGGAGCCATAAGCAGCCTTATAAGGATCATAGCTTTTATCAAGGTTGTTTGCCTTTGCAAAAGCCTTTAACTGTTTGATAATACGGTTTGCGTATTTTGGATTATTTTCAGTCACCCAGGCTTCAATGCCAGAGGTATCGAAGATCGTCATAGCCGCCAGATGAGGGTCAAGTTTTTGGCAGATCGGTTCGGTCATATCAACCATGTGATCGAACATAGATTGTAAGTCCATCAGGAAATCTTGTTTGAAACGGGTGAATTTTGAGGCATCAGGAACAACATCAAAGCCACAGAAATCACGTAATTCCTGAGAGTATTTCAAGAAAACGATCAGGAGCGTATCAGTCGGGATTGAGAATATACGCTGAATCAGAAAAGCCTTAAGCATTGGAAAAAGCTGGTGCTTTCGAGGTCTTCCGGTTGAAGCGTGGAAATGAGTAACAAAAGAAACAGGAACAATTTCATCAAGGTTAATGGTTTCATCAAGAAGTGAAAGGAACTGGTATTTGTCGTTGTCGAATTTATTTTGGCAATCTTCAAAAACTTCTGCCAAAGAGAGCTGCTTATGTGTTATCATGTAGGTATATCTCCTTTAGGTGGATTGGTTGATATTTTTTCGCAACTCTATTTTACCATAAACCTTGAGGAGATATTTTATTTTAACAACAAAAAATGCCGTATTTATGCGGTTTT
>NZ_VUNI01000052.1 GCF_009695765.1 Roseburia porci | reverse complement strand
TAAACTGTACCCCTTGTCAAGGACATTTTGAATTAGTGTAGTGCCTATTTTTTAGACACCTACACAAAGATGATATCCCTGATTTTGGACATTCCATCGTTGGGGTATCCAAAGAAGTGGGCACATGACATTTGCAGTACCCACGGAAATGGACATACCAGTTGGTGTGATATTCTTTTTGGTTTTATTTTTTAGAATCTATATCAACTGCCACTTTGCCGAGTTCTTTCGGATCCTTCCGGATGGTTGGCGGGGCAGGAGCATTCGGGATATCCAGAGGATATTCCCCCGTAGTAACAAATTTGTAGAATTCATTAGGCGACAGCTTGGCAAGATGCCACTGATACCGCCGATTGTTGTAATAATCGATATAGTCATCAATGATGACCTGAACATCAGCAAACGCAGTACATTCGGCAAGTTTCGGTTTGATATGGTCTTTCATGTGGCCGAAGAAACTTTCCTGCGGGGCATTGTCCCAGCAGTTGCCCCTGCGTGACATGGACTGGCGGAGCTTTTTATCATACAAGATGTTGATAAATTTGTGGCTGGTATAATGGCAGCCCTGATCCGAATGGATGATGGTTTCCGCCTGAAGGGACACTCCGTGATCCTCCACCAGTTTGTTGATGGTTTCCAGAACGAAATCCACTTCCAGTGATGGACTGAGTACATACGACAGTATCTGCTTGGTAAAGGCATCCAGGACAGTAGATAAATAAGCAAAGGTGCCGTTGTACGGCAGATAAGTGATGTCTGTCAGCAGGACAATCCGTGGACCGTATGCCTCGAATTCCCGCTGAAGCAGATTATCTGCAACATTGCTTGTCTTAAGGGCTTTGGCCATCCGCCTGTAAGGATTCGGTCCCCTGTAGGGGCAGGACAGATTAAACTTGTCCATCAGGCGCCGGATCTTCTTGAGATTCATGACCACGGGCGGCTCCATGTGGAGAAGAGCCATATAGATGCCTTTTGCACCTTTGGAATAGCCGTGCATTTTGTAGGCAGCAAGTATCAGCTCAAAGTCATCCCGGTCCTGCTGTTCTCTGCGTTCTCTTGATGGAGCAGCCTTGAGCCAGGCGTAGTAACCGCTTCGTGAAACGCCTGCCATCTCACAGAGTGTCTTAACAGACATGGTGTTATGGCTTTGCTGCATGGTGTTGTAGATTATTTCAAAAATACAGGAAGAATCGTTCATGAGCAGTGCACCTACTTCCCTGTAGTTCTGATCGAGGAAATTTTTTTTAGAAATTCCATTTCCTGTTTCAGATAATCTACTTCGTGCCGGAGCTGACGGATTTCGTCAGCCTCAGAGACCTGGGTGTCAGTATCAGCGGGAACCGAATGGGCTGCTGAGGTACCCCGTGAACCATATCCCTCATGGAATTCGCCGTACTTCTGGTATTCTGTACGGATATGCTGGGAAATGCTCCATATGCGGCGTTCTCCAATGATGCTGATGTCAAAACCGTGATCTTCAAGGATTTTTCTGGGTGACTCACCGGCTTTATAGGCGGTCATGAAAATCTCCTTGAATTCTTTGGTAAGAGTGATTCTTGTTTCAGTAACACTGTAGATGTAAGGGTTTTGACGAAGTAACTGTTGTTGTTCCTCTGTGAATAATTTTCTGCTCATGAAAATCCTCCATTTCTGTGATTAGAATATCACATTTGAGAGGCAGTGTCCAAGAAACTGGGTTCACTTAGGAACGGTGTTTGAAAACAGGGGAAGGGTTAGTGAGTGTGTCTGAGAACCAGGTACTACGCTAATTCATGTGTCCACTGTTATGGGTACATTATA
>NZ_VUNI01000051.1 GCF_009695765.1 Roseburia porci | reverse complement strand
CGCTCATTGTCAAGCTAGTTGTCAGTAAAACTTTAACTTTTTGTTGCAATCATTCAGGCTGTCAGATGTTACTTCGCACCTAAGCTAAATGTCAATGACAAGCAGCTTCGCTGATGCAATTCATCCATTGACATTTAGCTCAGGCACGAAGTCCTGATTAATTAAGCTGAATGAATAAGAAGTTATGAAGCCGCAGCTTCCGATTCCTCAGTTATTTTTGTTTCCTCAAGTTCCTTTTCCGGATTGAGATACACCGTGCTCGGAAGTGTCCAGTCGCGTGTTGCGCGCCCATTCCACCGTTCTGGATGGGCAGCCTTGGCTGCTTCATACACTGCATGCCGGTTTTCGAGGATCTGTTCCGATGTGCCGCTACGCCTTTGATAAGGCGTCAGGAATTTCAACCCGCTATGATGATGGTCATGGTTGTACCATTTCACAAACTGGCTTACCCAGCAGCGGGCTTCTTCCAGCGTGGCAAATCCTTTCGGCTGATAGTTTGGGCGGTACTTAAGCGTCTTGAACAGACTTTCAGCATATGGATTATCATTGCTGACGCGAGGTCTGCTATTGGATGGTGTGATTCCGAGCTGATACAGTGTAGCCAGCATCGTTGCACCTTTCATTGGTGAACCGTTATCCGAATGCAGTACAAGGGGCTGTGTGGTAAGCCTTCCCTGTTTCAGTGTAATCCGTTTTATAAGATCGCTGGCCAGTTCAGCACTTTCTTCTTTATAGACCTCCCATCCGACGATACTCCGGTCATAGAGGTCTGAGAAAAGATACAGGTAATAAAACATTCCTTTGTGTGGTCCGTTCAGATAGGTAATGTCCCACATATACACCTGATTTGGAGCTGTTGCACTGTAAGTGGCCGGACGATTTCGTTTAGGAGCTTCGCTTCTTCCTCTGTGGTTGAGCATTTTTTCTTCCCGCAGGACGCGGTAGAACGTGGATTCTGATGCGATGTAAATGCCTTTGTCTGCAAGGGCAGGAACAATCTCACATGGGGGCATGCTCGCATACTCCAGAGAGTTGCAGGTTTCTATAATCTTCTGCCGCATTTCCTGTGGCACCTTGTTGACCGGTTCCGGATGAATCGCGGTCGGGCGACCATCTTCATAGGAATCCGTATGACTTTTTCGGTTTTTCCAACGATAAAAAGTCCGTTCTGTGATTCCAAGCCTCTCACAGGATTTCCTGCAGGAAGCCCCGGCTTGCATTGCTTCCTCGATTAGCTGTACGGCATTCTCGCGGTCTGAGGCGCTAATCATTCGTCCTCTGGATCCCCCCAGATCGCATTTGCTTTTTTTGACAGCACAAGTAGTGCAGCCGCTTCCGCGAGTGCTTTTTCTTTCCGCTGTAATTCTTTTTCGAGTTTTTTGCGTTCCTTCTCGGAATCCTTAAGTTCCCGGTTAAGGCGGGCAGCCTCTTTGGCAACGCCGCCATTTGCGTTCAGGCAGGCATCCTTCCATGCTTTGATCTGCTCAACGTAAAGCCCCTTTTTACGTGCATACTCTGCGAGCTCTGTTTCATTCATGCTTGCAGTTTCAACAACAACGAGGAATTTATCCTGTGTGCTCCAGTCATCCGGCGATGCATTAGTACCCGGGGCTGCATAGCCTTCTTTTCTGGCTTTGTCTCTCCAGTTGCGGAGCGTCTGCTCAGAGATGCCTTCTTCTTTGGATATCTTGGTGATTGACTCATTGTTGGGTGGAAGCATTCTTCTTAGCAAGGCTTCCTTAAGTTCTTGACTGTAGTTCATAGTGAAAGCTCCTTCCTGTGATAGTTATATACTACCACAAAAACTTTTTTCTTTCACTGACAACTATTCTAACACAC
>NZ_VUNI01000050.1 GCF_009695765.1 Roseburia porci | reverse complement strand
GGTAGTGTCAAATAAGATATGAAAAAACTGAGTTAAAAAATTAGGCTCAGATGAACCTTGAAAATTGTAGATATTAGAGGTTGTGGCAGACGTCCGCCACCCTTGACAGCACGAAAAAGAACTGCTGTAGGTTAATAACCGACGGCGAAGAACTCAAGAACAGTTCAGTTTTTCCGTCGTATACAGCAGTGTAGCAGTTCTTTTTCGTGCCATCAAGGGCAAGCCGCGATGCGGTGGCTAGGTTATTACCTCTGGCTCTTAATCTAAGAACAGTTATTGCCTTCGGCATTTTGAAGATTTAGGATAGTCTGTTGGCCTAGAAAGATTAATAGTTGCCATTTGCCGAGCATTGTATCAGCTTGTGAGAGCATTTCAACTTCGTTTAATACTTTATAGTTGTTGTGTCGGTGCGGACGTAGAAAGTTGTAGTAAGCAACCCAAAGAGCTAAATCGTAGTTCGCTCCATCAATGTTGTCAAAACCATTAGTTTTTCTGTAAGAAGCTTTGTATGTGCGATTAAGTCGTTCAATCATCTGCTTGTATGGTCGATATTCTTTGGATACTTCATCATCGTTAGTTAAGCCGATTACTTGAGTTATGTCGAACTTGAATTTATCGCCATACTCATTTGCGAATTGCTGAGCTGCAAGAGGATATGCACTATATCCATCTGCAATAAACTTAAAGTTTTTTGGTAATTCAGTAAGTTTTCTAAAGGCCATGCGCATTGCCAGAATACATGGACCTACACCACGATTATCGGAAACCTGATAACCAATGATGGAACGTTTGGCAGCATCCATTATGAACCAGATATAAGTTTTAATACCACGGATTTTGATGTATGTTTCATCGGCGGTGAATACTTTTCCAGTATCATAATCATAGTTGTCTACGAATGGTTTAATGCAGACAGAAGCAGTTTTACAGTAGTTTGCTATCTGTTGATGGGAAATAGTGATTCCGTGAATGTCTTTTAATGCCTGTGCTGTCTTGCGGAGAGAAAGACCAAGGTTGACTTTATAAGTAAGACAAAGAGACATGACATAGCTGTCATGTTTTTTGAAACGTAAAGATGATGCATTTTTAGGAAGGCTGTTTAAATCCATGCGAAAGAAATCTATCTGAAATTCACGATAGATGTAATGGAGTTTGTATTTATATTTGTTAGATTCTAAATCATTTTTATCAACCTTTTTGAGATTGTGTAAGTAATAAGGACATTCAGGATTTACGCATTTGTGTACAACAAAGTGTTTACGATCTTTTTTGTGAACAAGAGCATGATTGCAATGAGGACAATGAAGAGTATGTGTTTTGGAAAATCTTGTGTCAGATGCAGGATTGAAACGAGACTGACAGACTTTACAAATCAACTGTGTTTTCTTCTTGCCGTTGTTCCATGAAAGGTATTGGAATGGTGCATCGCAAGAAAGACAGCGATAGTCTTCAGGTATGTTGCATTCGCCATGACGGAAAACAGGCTTTATTGTCTTATGGTATCGCTGCTCATAGTAGTTGATGAGGTCACACCAATTCCATTCCTGTTTATGAGAAATGATTTTTGGAAGCTTATCGATTTTAAACTTTTGATATTTAGGTGAATGAGAATCGTCGAAAGCCCACTGACGAAGTGGTATATATCTACAAATAAAATTTAAAAGCCAGCAGATTTGTTTATGTTGGTATTGAATATATTGAATCAGATACATTATAATGTCCATAGGTGATTACCTTTCTATACGGATAATTGTGTTTTCGCAGATTCAATTATACTGCTTTTTTAGGGGGTAATCACTTTTTTTGTAAAAAAATGTGAGAAATCCTTGAAAATATAATGTTTATAAAAATAAAAAAGGTAGTTAACTTGACACTACC